>JAOACZ010000109.1 GCA_026417575.1 bacterium
CGGCGGAAACTCAGGCGTGGCATGGGTGACGAGTCAAAGACGGTTGGCAGTCTCATGAGACTTATAGATGAATCGCGTGCGGCTGGGGTAGTTTGACAAGGTGAGACGAAAGAGATATAATCGGGACAATTAGGTAGATGGCGGCGTGGCGAAGTGGCTAACGCAGCGGTTTGCAAAACCGCCATTCATCGGTTCAAATCCGATCGCCGCCTCCAATCAGATTGGCCGTAGAGCAGATCAGGCCGGTTCCCTGGCAGAGCATGCCGAAGTGGCGGAACTGGTAGACGCCTGGGATTTAAAATCCCATGGGTGGTTAACACCCGTGCCGGTTCGACTCCGGCCTTCGGCAGTTTTCTATCGATCAAGGAGGAGCATGTCGATACTTTCACGCATTCGACGACGGCGACCGGTGATTCCCGACGGGCTATGGATGAAATGCCAGAGCTGCGAGGAGATCATTTACACGAAGACGCTGTACGAAGGGAATAAGCTATGTCCGAAATGTGGTTATCACTACCCTTTGAGCGCACGCGAGCGGATAGCGCTCTTGTGTGACGAGGGAAGCTTTGTCGAGCGAGATGCCTACTTAATCCCGCTTGACCCATTGCAGTTTCCTGAGTATCTCGACAAGCAGGAGAAATCACGAAGTAAGACGAAGGAGTACGAGGCAGTGGTGACGGGGGTGGGGCGGATTGAGGGGATCGCCACTGCGATAGGGGTAATGGATTTTGGGTACATTGGAGGGACGATGGGCAGTGTGGTTGGGGAGAAGGTAACGCGGTTGATTGAGCATGCGTGCACGGAGCGGTTACCGCTGTTGGTTGTGAGCGCATCTGGGGGTGTGCGGATGCAAGAGTCAATCATCGGGCTGATGCAGATGGCGAAGACGAGCGCGGCGCTGTACAGGTTGCGGCAGGCGCGGGTGCCGTACATTTCGCTATTGACGAATCCGACGACGGGTGGGACGACGGCGAGCTACGCGTCGTTGGGGGATGTGAATATTGCTGAGCCGAAGGCACTGATCTGCTTTGCGGGGCCACGAGTGATCAAGCAAACGATTCGGCAGGAGTTGCCGGAGGGCTTTCAAACAGCGGAGTTTCTCCTGGAGCACGGGTTATTGGACATGGTGGTGCCGCGACCGGAGTTGAAAGCGACCATTGCACGGCTATTGCGATACCTGCTGAACCTCCCGGTGGCTGGGCCAGAAGCGGCTGCGTGACGGGAGGGGGGGCGCGGGATGTTTACAGGGATAGTTGAAGAAATTGGGCGAGTCAGAGCGTTCATGCGTGGTGCGCCGGCGGCGCGATTACGCGTGGAGGCCGCGCGGGTGCTGGAAGGGACGCGTGTCGGCGACAGTGTGGCGGTGGACGGGGTATGCTTGACAGTAGTTGCGCTGCATTCAGATGGGTTTGAGGTGGATGTGCAAGAGGAAACGTTGCGCCGAACGACGTTGGGTGAGTACATTCCCGGGCGCTATGTGAATCTTGAGCGTGCAGTGACGCCGACAAGCCGAATGGGTGGGCATTACGTGCAAGGGCATATTGACGATGTGGGAGTGGTTACCGCCTGGCGCCCACAAGGCAATGACTGGGTGTTACGTGTGCGCGTACCGGTGCGGTTGCGGCGCTACATTGTGGAAAAAGGCTTTTTGGCGGTGAATGGTATAAGTCTGACGGTAGCAGGGTGTCAGAGTGACATTACCTTTCACATTATCCCGCACACGCGAGCGGTGACCACGCTTCAGTACATGCGGGTGGGTGAGCGAGTGAATCTGGAGGTGGATGTGCTGGCAAAATACGTGGAGGCGTTGGTACGCTGAGTAGCATGCGCGTGAATTACCGCATTGCGTGGAATGTGGTGGTACCAGCAGCTGCGCTCCTGGTGATAGGGGTGCTGTTTGTATATAGTGCCTCAGCGGGGACGGGACGATCGTACTGGACAAAACAAATCGTGTGGGTTATGGTGGGCATGTTAGCGGCTGTGCCGGCAGCTCTGATAGAACCGCGGATATATCGGCATTATGCGGCGCCCTTGTTTCTTGTGGGGATCGCGGGGCTCGTGGCGGTGTTGGTGTGTGGCGAGGTACGGAACGGGCAGAAGTGCTGGCTCGGAATTGGTGGGTTGGGAATTCAGCCATCGGAATTTGCGAAGCTAGCTGTCATTCTTATGTTCGGGCGGTATCTGGCAGAGTTCGAAGAGCATCGTTATGACGCACGCTACTACGGTTTAGCGTTTTTAATTTTGTTCATTCCACTCGTGCTGATCATGCTGCAACCGGACTTGGGGACGGCGGTTGTGTTCGTGCCGTTGGTGTTTGCGATGTTCTACGTGAGCGGCACGCGACAAACTCTGTTGGCAAGCACGTTTCTGGGCGGGCTCGCGTGTTTGCCGTTGTTGTGGCAAGTGATGTCCGAGCGGCAGCGGCAGCGGATTTTGCTGACATGGCAGCCGGAACGTGACCCATGGGGACTGGGCTACCAGGCGTTGCAGTCAAAGATTGCGGTGGGGAGTGGGCTTCTAGTGGGGCGAGGCTTTGGTGGGAGCTTGCAGAGCAGACTGAACTTTTTACCGGAGCGTCACACTGATTTTATTTTTTCAGTGATAGGTGAAGAGTGGGGGTTTCTTGGCTGTGTGGCTGTGATGGGGCTGTACGTGTGGTTGGTGGGTGGAGCGCTGCAGATTGCCCGGCGAGCGAAAGACACGTTTGGCGAAGTAGTGGCAGTTGGGATAGCAACGCTGTTTGCCACGCATGTGTTGCTGAACATAGGGATGGCGGTTGGGCTGCTACCAGTAATTGGTCTGCCACTGCCGTTGATATCGTATGGAGGGTCGGCCATGCTCACCGCGCTGGTCGCGCTGGGGATATTGCAGTCAATTAGCGCGCATGCGGTGAGGCGGTAGCGCGGAGGAATGACTGCAGGACGTCAGAAACAGCGAGATTGATATGCTAACTACCCTGCATCTGATCGGCTTGTTAGGTGGATTAGCGCTGATGTTGTATGGGATCGAGCAACTTAGCGAGGGGATGCAGGCATTGACGGGCGCGCGCACTCGTGCATTGCTGCGCCTAGTTGTGCGTCATCGGTTACTGGGTGTGCTGGTAGGCATTGTAATTACATTCCTGGTCCAATCAAGCTCAGCCTCGACGGTGTTGTTCGTTTCCTTAGTGCAGAGCGGGGTACTGCTCTTTCGTGACACGATTGCGCTGACATTGGGCGCGATGGTAGGGACGACGCTCACGGTGCAGCTGATTGCGTTTAGGGTGACTGAGTATGCGTTGGCGTGTGTGGCGCTGGGTTTTTTACTGCGCGCAACGGGGCGGCGATATGTGATCCGGCATTGGGCGGAGATTGTGATGGGGACGGGGTTGCTATTTTATGGCATAGGGGTTATGAGTACGAGTGTGGCGCCGTTACGGAGTAATTCTGAGATGGTGGCATGGTTGAGTGCGGCGGCACGGGCGCCATGGTTGGCCTTCGCTGTTGCGGCAGCTTTCACGGCGCTAGTCCAGGCGAGCAGTGCGTCTATTGCGTTGGTTTTTAGTTTTGCGGCAGGGGGTTTGTTAGGGGACGCAAGGAACGAGATCATGCAGCACGCACTGCCATATATTTTTGGCGCGAATGTGGGGACGACCGTGACTGCGCTGATGGCGGCGATACGGACAAGCCGGGATGCCCTACGATGTGCGGTTGCTCACGCGGTGATCAAGACAGTGGCGGCAGTGGTATGCATGTTTGCGATCACGCCGCTGGCGCTAGCAACGACCGGGTTAACGGATTGGCTGTGGCGCGGAACCGCATCAGTGGAACGACTGATTGCCAACGGACACACGTTGTTTAACATGCTGAATGTGATCGTGTGCCTGCCATTTGTGAATAGTTTGGCGCGTGCGTTTACATGGTTGATACCGCCTGCGGCCGAGGAACACGTGTTCCCGGCGCTTCGGTTAACGCCAGAGCGTGCAAGCGAGATCGGCGACTGGCAGCAAGTGCTTGAGGCGTTGGCGATGAGTGCGCGAATGGTGCGCGACATGGCCCAGGGGGTCGCGCAACAGTGTGAGCATCCAGATGTGGACGCTTTAGAGGAGTTAAGCGCGTCAGATGAGCGGATGGATCGCGGCTATCATGAAATTCGCCAACACGCACTTTTACGGCTGCGATTACCCGGCGCGACAAGCGGGCGGCAAGTAGCCGAGCGTGTGCTGCGCAGTGCGGAAGTGTTGGAACGACTGGCGGATGACCTCACACGGAGTGTGCCACGAAGCTTTCACAAGATGGTGCGGCAAGAGGTTATGTTGTCAGTTGAAGATCGAGGTGCGTTGCGTGCATTATTGCGCGGACTGGGAGAGGCCGTCGGGCTGTTAGCGGACGCGTTGGTAACGCATGACCGAGCGGCACTGGACGCGGTCATGCGGGCGCGTTTGGAACTGCATCAACGCCTTGCCTCGATGCGGCGCGCACATTTTCAAGCAGTATCGGACGGCGTTCCTGCTGCATTGCGCAGTAGCGAGTACTTTCTTGACGTTCTCTCCGAGCTGGAGTCCTCGCTGAACAAGCTGGGCTTATTGGCACAATTGACCGAAGAACTTGCAGCATGAGTGAGGGGACATGAATCTTTACGTTCTTTGTTTTTTAAGGCGTAGTGTGGTATACTAGGTCGAGTAATTGGAGACAGTGCATGTATTTCACCACCGAGGAGTTGCTGGCATGAAGACAACGATGACGTTGAACATGGGGGTGGCAGGCGTAGTGGCGCTCATGCTTTACACGGCCTGTTCTCCGGAAGTGAAGATTGTGGGCGACAAAGACAAGCCAATACCCATTAATGCGGAAATCAAAATTCACATTTATCAACATGCGGCGAGTGTCGTGGATGACGTATTACGTGGGCGAGAGACAGCGGAACAGCCAGACATGGAAGACGAGGGAGCATGGCAGCTGGAACAAGCGGCGACACGCCTTGTCGAACTTTTGAGCGCGCGTCCTGCCTATGCAGCGACATCAGGGAGGCAGTCCGCGGCGTGGCAGGCAGCGCTAGCGCGGTTGAAAGAGGCTGACCGCAAGGCAGCGCCTCTGCTGAAGTCGTACATGTTAGGGGAGAATCGGGATGGTTTCGTTAGCGTGATCAACAAGGGGGGGCTGGCGACGACGCAACAGTTAGCAGAGGCAGCAAAGATTGCCGATGAACTGAACGCAGCGCGCAAAGCATTTTACGAGATAGATGCGCGAGAGCAAGGCGTGGACATGCGCACAGTTCAAGAGACCTACGCAAAACTCTTTCGCGAGAAGTCGAAGGGGGTGTGGGTGGAGGTACAAGAGAACGGTACGTGGGTGTGGAAGAAGAACTAAGAGAACGCCCGGAGGAGGGGTAGAACGGGCGGGTGGCGAAGGCACAAGCTGCCCGCATAGTGAGTGAGGCTATGTACGTCTTAGTAGTCAATTGTGGTAGTTCGAGCTTAAAGTTTCAACTTATAGAATTGCCCGAGGAACGCGTCGTGGCCAAGGGGCTTGTTGACCGGATTGGCCAGAAAGTGTCGGCTCAATTCAGCTACAGTAGTGGGGAGCGGAGTTTTCCGGTAGCGACGGTTGACGCACCGGATCACCCAGCAGCGCTTGGTCATGTGATTGCGGCGCTGACCTCGGGGGCGACGGCAGTACTGCGCGCACGCAGTGAGATTGGGGCAGTTGGGCATCGCGTGGTGCACGGCGGTGAAAAATTCACGGGCTCGGTGGTGATTACGGAAGAAGTGTTGCGGTGCATCGAAGAATGCGGGGCACTGGCGCCGTTGCACAATCCGGCGAACCTGGCGGGGATTCGCGCGTGCATGGAAGCGCTGCCAGGTGTGCCCAACGTGGCAGTGTTCGACACAGCGTTTCATCAGACCATGCCGCCACATGCCTTTCATTACGCGTTGCCATACGAGCTGTACGAGCAGGACCGCATCCGCCGCTACGGTTTTCATGGTACAAGTCACAAGTACGTGACCGAGACGTTTGCACATATCGCGGGCATTCCTTTGGACCGTGTATGTTGTATCACGTGTCACTTGGGCAACGGCTCGTCATTAGCAGCGGTGGAGAACGGGCATTCAGTGGACACAAGCATGGGCTTCACGCCCCTGGCAGGGGTGGTCATGGGCACGCGCTGCGGTGACATTGATCCTGCGCTTGTGTTTCACCTGATGAAAGTGAAAGGACTGGGCGCAGAGCAGCTCGCTGATCTGCTTAACAAGGGAAGTGGCCTGTTGGGGTTCTCAGGGGTGAGTAGTGACATGCGCGATGTGTTGCAAGCCGCGCAGCAAGGCCACGTTCGCGCAGCGCTGGCGATCGAGCTGTGGGCGTACAGCATTGCAAAATACATCGGGTCGTACGCTGCCATTTTGCCGCGCGTGGATGGAATTATATTTACGGCGGGCATAGGAGAGAACTCTGCGCTGCTACGGGCGGTGATTTGCGAGAAATTGCGCGGGCTGGGGATACTGCTTGATCCCACGGCAAATGAGCGAGGGAAGGGAGCTCGATGCATCTCAGCCGCGACTTCACGTATTTCCATTTGGGTAATTCCCACCAACGAGGAGCTGGAGATTGCCCGTGAAACCTTTGAACTGACCGCACGCCATGAATGATCAGCTTCAGCCCTTTCCACCGAGTGCATCACTCAGCACCCCGCCAGCGCGGCGATCCACTGCGGGGCATTGGATAGCTATTTTTGTGCTGCTGTTACTCTTGGGCATAAGCGTGTTGGCAAACATTATCTTAGTTATTATTGCGGCGACTGGGGCCGTAGTAGCAACAGGGGAAGGTGGGCTAGGCAGCCACAAATTCGTGGAAGAGCGCTTAGGCGGAAAGGGACGCAACAAGGTCGTACAGATCGAGGTCATCGGGGTGATCAGCTATGCGGGGCGGCGGAGTTTGTTTGGGTTTGAAGAGGACATGGCGACGCAGATTGTCAGACAGATTGAGGCGGCGGAGAAAGATCCTGACGTGATTGGGATTTTGCTTTTGGTGGACAGCCCAGGGGGCGGGGTAACAGCGAGCGATGTTATTTACGATCGACTTTTACGGTTTAAGAGTTCGGGTGAACGGCCGCGCAAAGTTGTCACGTTGATGCGGGATCTAGCAGCGTCGGGTGGTTATTATGTCAGCGTAGCAGCTGACAAAATAGTGGCGCATCGTACGACGATTACCGGTTCAATCGGCGTTTTGATTTCGGCGCTGAACGTGCGTGGGTTAGGGGAGAAACTAGGCATACGCGATGTGACAATCAAGTCTGGAGCGAACAAAGATCTTTTGAATCCGTTTCGAGAGCCTACGGCGCATGAGACGAACATTTTGCAAGCGACAGTGAATGACTTGTATGATCGTTTTGTGTCAGTGGTAGCGCGCAGTCGCGGGCTTGAAGAGGCCGAGGTACGTGAGCTGGCAGACGGACGAATCTACACTGCCACGCAAGCGTTGGAGGCGCATTTAATTGACGAAATAGGATATGAAGAAAACGCTTTAGCGTTGATGAAGCAGCTGACTGGTGTAGAAGAGTTTCGGCGCATACGTTACCGGCGTAGCCGTACCCTTGCTGATATTCTAACCGCGCGATTGCAGCCCTTGGTGGATCTCCCCGTGCCAGAGCGCTGGCGCGCGGAGACGCCGGTGGTGCAATATTTGTGGCAGCCGGAGCTATGATGCGTGTTGCAGTGATCCTATGTTGCGCGATGCTATGTGCTGCGGAAAAGATCAGCGCAACAGTGGTGGTGCCGGAGGACGAGCCGCCTTTGGTGCGTGAAGCATTTCGTCGTGCTGCGCGGGCCCTCGCGCGGGTTGAGGCGTACCGTGCCGCTTTCGTTGTGGAACTTGAGTCGCTCAAAGGGTCGATCATTATCACGGGTATGATCGCTCAACAGCCGCCGTTTGCGTTCCGGCGCGAGGCGTGGATGGAAGAGCGTAACGGCACCACACGCAAGCGTGAACTCACGGTGTGTGACGGGACGAACGGATGGCAAATAGAATACGCGCCAAATGGGAAGGTGCTGACTGCGAGCCGCTGGACGCGCCAGGCCATGGAAGAATTGTTTTATGTGTTTGCACAAAATTCACAATTGCTGATGCTGACCCATGATCGAACCAACACATATCTAGGAATCCGGCGTCTCGTACGTTTTGAACGTGTACAAGCGCTTCGTGGCGGGTGGGAATTGTGGGGGCATGAACGGCCTGAGACGCCCGCGTATCAAGAAGTGTTGCGGGTTGCGGAGGCATATGGGGCGGAGGGCATCAGCAATTACGTCGCACAAGAAGTACGTTTAACGATTTCAGCGGAGGGTATTCCGGTACGGTATGAGCGGGTGAATGCGTATGGACGTCCGATTGAACGGATGGTACTTGATGAGGTGCGTGTGAACCCGGTTTTGCCGGGAGGGTTTTTTCAGGCGGTGGTGCCGACAGGAGTGATGGTCATGGACTTAGACAGGGCACTTGATGCGCAAGAGTTGCGATTGCGCCACGCGCTATTGGGTTCAAATGCACCACCCTTGCGTGTGCAGTATTCGTCTGGCAAACAGGTGGAATTTAAGCCGGGGACGCAACCGATGGTGGCAACGTTCTTCTTGACGATCAACCCGGAGAGCCGTGCATTTGTGCGGGCGTTAGACAAGGTGTATCAAGCGCACAATACGAAAGTCAAGTTTGTTACCATTGCGGTAGGCGTGGACAGCAAAGGGCTTGCAAGGTACGCACGTGCTGCGCAACTGACCTTGCCACTATACTGCGATGAAAAGCGTGAAGCCGCGCGAGCGTACCTGATACGGACACTCCCGTGTGCCTTAGTGCTTGATGCATGTGGCGTTGTTGTGGATGCCATTAACGCCAGTGCTCCCGAGGCAATTGCCACGTTGGAAGAACGTCTCCGGACGTTATAATAGGTCGTTGCGTGCGCAGTGAGGGTTGAGAAACCTTTTTGTGCCATGATCACGGCAAAACTGGCATCCCATCTCGACGCGATGGAAGCGTGGCTGGCCGAAGCAGGGCGCGGGCATTGTTTCCCGTTTTATGCTTCTGCAGACTTACGCGATTCTGGGGCAAAGATTGCTTGTGTCGATTTGAATTTGTTTCCGGCAGGGTTTAATAATTTGTGCGAACGGAGCTCCCAGGTAGCTGTAGAAGAAGTACGCCGATTCATCCAAGAGCGGCTTGATTTCACTCCCCATCAGCGTGTGCTCGTGGTGCCGGAAGCGCACACCCGCAACTTGTATTACAATACGCACCTGCGCAGTTTGCGTGACATTTTGGCTGCCGCGGGATTGGAAGTGACCATCGCGGCAATGCCGAGTGAGGACGGGCTGATTCCTACGGAACTCATGACCCATGACGGCGATCGGCTGGCAGTGCAGCACGTGCGACGCGAGGACGCAATGCTGGTTGATGAGCATGGTGTGCCATACGACTGGATTCTTTTGAATAATGATTTGTCCGCCGGCCTACTGGGGTGGCTAGAAGGCTTAGCACAGCGCGTGATTCCTCCAGCGTGCTTGGGCTGGCACAAACGGAGTAAAGCGGTCTTTTTCGAATGTTATCGCGGGTTAGTGCGTGCGATGGCACGTGCAGTGGGATTTGATCCGTGGATTTTGGACGTAGAGACGGAGCGAGTAGCTGACTGCTCCTTTGCGACGGAGAGTGGGCGGGCACGTGTTGCCGCAGTCGCGGAGACAGTGTTGGCACGCGTGCGCGCCAAATACGCAGAGTACGGCATAAGTGATCCTCCTCACGTATTTATCAAAAGTGATACAGGCACGTATGGAATGGGAATAATGGTCGTGCAATCACCCGAGGAGGTGCTGCGGATGAACCGTAAGGAGCGCAACAAGATGGCAGTGGGGAAAGGGCGCAAAAGCATCACGGCAGTGATTGTGCAGGAAGGCATTCCCACCCGCGCGGTGACACAGGATTGTGTCTCAGAGCCTGTGGTGTACATGATAGGGGGAGCGGTGGTGGGAACGTTTATTCGAGCGAATGCAGAACGGACGGCGTTGGACAATTTAAATGCGGGCGGGATGCAATTTTTCCGTTATTGTGAGCTGTCGCCACCCACTCGGCCGGCCGAATGCATCTGTGGACAGACGGAACAACGTGTGTACAATGTCGTGGCACGGTTGGGTGCGTTAGCGGCAGCGCATGAATTTGAGCGGGTATGCCGCGAAGAGCCGGATCCGACCGGTGGTCGCTCGATGGGCTGATGAGAATTCCTCGCTTATGCGTCACGCCGACACAGGCACGCGAAGACGCTGCGCGTGTTCGTGCATTGCTGGGACAGCGTAACATTAAGTACGGTCGTTGGACATATACCTGCGAGCTCGTGCCGGCCCTGTTATCGTTGGAAGAGCGCGCGACAATTGGCGCAGCGGCGGAGGCGATCATACAGGCAGCGGAACTTGTGACCGAATACGTCGTCCAGGATCCTGCTTGGCAGCGCCGTTTAGGGTTCGCGGATGAGTTCTGGTCGCTAGTCAAGTGCGCATCCGGATATGGTATGAACATTCCGTGTGCGCGCTTTGATGGCGTGGTCACTCCGGATGGGTTTCGGTTTATTGAATTGAATACAGATGGTTGCTCAGGGATGAGCAATGTGGATGGGATGCACGCGGCATACATGGAAGTGTGCGGCAGAGAGAGCACGTATGGGTTGCAATCCGCATGGTACGATGAGATTGTGCCCCGGGTTTTGGATACCTTGTTAAGGTGCTACGAGCGTTTTCGGGCGACGTTTGCAGACAGCGGTTTGCCTGAGGAACCGGTGGTTGGCATTCTTGACTTGCCGGACGAACCGACTCACTGGGAGTTTAGTGCGATCCGTGACGCGCTCATAGCGCGCGGGATCGCAGCATATGTTGTCACACCTGCGTCGGCAGCGTTTGATGGGCGGAGATTGACGTTTGACAATCACGCGGTGCACCTGATTTACCGGCGTTTACTAGGAAGCGACTATGCCAACCACCTGAGCGAACTCAAAGCCGTCTCGGGAGCATTTGTGGCGCGGCGCGTATGCATGGTAGGTGCGCTGCGTTCGCAAATAGCGTTCACGAAGCAGTTGTTTGCCTTTCTTCACCAGCCGGAACTACAGGAGCTTTTGCCTCCAGATCTGAAGGAAGTGGTATGCAGGTACGTGCCATGGACAGCGCATTTGCAGGCGGGAAGGGCACAATATCGGGGGGAGATGATTGATGTGATTCCTTTTGTGCGTGCACATCGTGAACAGTTTGTGCTCAAGCCATGTGTGTCGAAGCTCGGGTTCGGTATCGTGCAAGGGCGGTTTGTAGATCAGGAGACGTGGCACTCGGCTATTGAGGAAGCTGTGCGCAAGGATTATGTGGTGCAGGAATTTGTGGAACTGCCCACGGCAGAGTTTCCGACACCGGACGATCCAGAGACGCTGACAATTCGATACGTGCACCTAGGGCCTTACGTTTTTGGCGGCTCATTTTGTGGTTTTATGGGACGGACGTGTGCTTCTCCTTTGCTGAGTTTACGGTCGGGAGAGCGACTGTTGCCTGTGCTCTATCAGTGAGACATCCACGAAGTTTGCGGACACACGGACACGGCTCTGTGAGAATGCGCTGGATAAGCGAGCAGCCTCGCCAAAACTGGGATAGCCCGCATGAAATGTTGATTGCGGGCGACAAAAGATGCTGTTTGATGAATCGTACTATTGGATTTTTGTTTTGCGCAATCGCGGGGATACCGCAACTCCGCTTTCGCGGCGCAGATACCATGCCCCAGTTCGGTGCGAGATTTCACGTGCGGCATTGGCAATTTCAAGGAGAAAATAATGACTGCCTGATGGCAAGGCAGGCGCTTCCGATCCAAGTGTCGACACTACGCAGCGTGCAAAGAGCGATGTATGTGAGCCTCGTTTCATTTCTTTAGCGAGAGGAGAAACCATGGCACTTTGTACATTACATCATTACAGCGCTACGCTGAACAAGATGATGGCGATGAATGTTATCTTACCTGAGCAGATCGCGGGCCGTTTGCCGGTCTATTACCTGCTGCATGGTCTTTCTGATGATTACACAGCGTGGCAACGGCGCAGCAACATTGAGCGGTATGTAGAAGGGATGCCGTTGATAGTGGTGATGCCGGACGGAGGGCGCTACTTTTACTGTGATTGTGTGGACGGGCCGCAGTACGAATCGTACATGATTAAAGAGCTCATACCGTACATAGACGCGTTATTTCCGACGGTTAGGAAACGGTCCGGGCGGGCGATTGGGGGGCTTTCGATGGGTGGGTATGGCGCGGTGAAGTTGGCGCTTAAGTTTCCTGATTTGTTTATCTCTGTCAACGGGCATAGCGGAGCGTACGACATTGCGCGTAGGTCGGAGCCGGTAGAGGGTATCCCCGAATGGCGCCAGATTTTTGGGTGGCAAGGGGCAGGAGGGAAGGACGATGTATTTGAGCTTGCGCGACGGTGCGATCCTACGCGGCGACCGGCGTTGCGGATTGATTGTGGCGTGGATGACTTTTTGCTAGAGGCCAATCGTCGCTTTCATGAACATTTGGTGATGCTTGGGTATCCGCATGAGTATGAGGAATTTCCCGGGGCGCATACATGGGCGTATTGGGACGCGCATGTGCCTGAGGCGCTAGCGTTCCATCAGCGGCATTTAGAGTGCACGGAGGGGTGAAACGGAAGGAACGTTCCGAAACTTTGATCACACGATTTCTTTTAGCGTGAGGAGGGTGCGGGGCGTACCACACTCCTCCGTACGCGAAGGCTTTTCCCGCACTAGCTGCAAAAACGCTGTGAAAAAAAAGGCAAGCAGGCGCAAGCACTTACAAATTACGTGTCTATTCGCGAACGGAGACTAAGAGTACACACCTGTGTGAAGGGGAGTGGTCCCGCTCGGTTTTAAGAAAGTGTTTTTCCCGCACCCTCGCGAGTTTTATTCCTTCGTGCACGCACTGTCCTGCGACATGTCAGACCACGTGTAACGGGCGCGCGAGGGCGAGCAAAGGCGTGCTTGGTGACGTGAAGCTGCGTGACAGTAGCAACTTCAGAGGTGAATTTTTATGTCTTAGCTTTCAGTGCCCAACTAGCTAAACCGATGCCATCAGAGCCGCATTACGGCAAAGTAGTGTTGCGTCGTGAAATGCCGCGACGCATCTGTGAGATTCACCCGTTGCTATGATCGCGCGTGGCACAAACAAACTTTTCTGGGTAGTCTTTGTAATTAGATTGTTTCTTTGTTTTGTCCGCGGCGCAGGTAGCTAACTTCTGGACGTCCCACAATCTTGTTGGGTAGCATTTGTCCACTCTCCTGTTATTTCCGTGTATTTCGGCTTTTTTGCAGGGCGCCTGCGCTGAGATTGTGAATGAGCTACGACACCTGTTTGACTTCGCGCGTAGTATTGGGTTATAATACGGCCACGCAATGTTAAATCGTCACCACGGGAGCAAGAGATGAAACTGTGGGCCTGTCTTGTGATCGCTGGGAGCGTCGTGCTCGCTCTTTCTCAGCCATGCAGGGCGCAGAACAGTGTTTATTACCGTTTGTTCAAGCTGAAGCCCACGCAGCGTGGGAAGCTGAAGGCAAAGTTCTATTACAACTCTGTGGAATTTCCAGACATTCTGAGCTCCATCGTCACTCTCTCGTTCAATGAATACACCTATGTGTTCAATCAGACGAATGACATAAGTGACATGTTTTATTGGCGCCGCAGAAGCAAACTGAACGGCATCTATCGCTATCAGCGCTGGATGGATAAAGGCGGGCGCGTGAAGATGCTGATCAATGCACGAAAACAATGGGGCACGGTCGACATGAAGGGGGTCAATTTACTGGCGCTCTCGACGAATCGCACAGGGATTCATTCACTCGGGCTGCAGATAAGCGGGATGCAAAAAACCGAGCGAGTGAAGTTAGTGGGCTATAAGCACGCTGGACCGATGCCGTACGAGACAAACTTTTTCTTTGTTGACGGCCTGACCATGCGCTACAACAAAGGCCCAGCCGACATGTTGCTGATACGTTTTATTGCTAAATACAACGCACCGCAGAGCTTGCCGAACACAGTTCCGGCAACGTTTGTGGTGGACGGGCAGGGGCAAGTTTCCTCATTTAGTGGGCTAACATTTACGGTCCCGATGACGCGTCAGACCAAAGTGAGCTTTGCGGGGCAAAGCGGTCCTGTGCGCACGATGGTGAACTTCAAGACGGGCAAGGGAGTGATGGTGTACAAAAAGCAAGCTTTGCCAATCACACTGGCGCCGATGCAAACGAACATGGTGTTTACTGTGCGGGCAACATTTGGGGCACCGGTGGTATTTGACGAGCAAACAGCATTTCGCGCCGGGTATGTACGCCCGAATTATTTTCGCTATTAGCAACTTGGCGGCAACGAGGCTCGAAAGGCGCACAGAGTATCCGGTCGAGGGGTGAAGACTGTTCTTCACGCATTTTGGCAGCGCTGGCGCAACGCGATCATTGGGGTAAGCTTAGTGATGCTCGGCAGTCGCTTGGGCGACGCCTGCAACTTCGTCTACAGTATTTTCCTAGCGCGCTGGTTGGGTGATGGTGATTTTGGACGCGCCAGCGCTTTACTGTTGGCACTTGGCATCCCCGCAGCGACCATTAACGTGCTTGTCTGTCGGGAGACTGTCTGGCGGACAGAGCGGTGCGAACCGCAGATGCTCAGTGCGTTTGTCTGGCGCTGGTTTTGGCGCACGTTGGCAGTAGCTACGGCGGGGGCCTTATTGATAATCGTATTTAATCCCTACGTTGGCACTATTTTGCGTTACGAGCATCCAGCGGTCGGTGTGGGGTTTGCAGCATTGCTGGTTTTGACGCTCGTGCGCCCCTTTTGGCAGAGCGTCGTGCAGGGGCAGGAGCGCTTTGCTGTGGTAGCGGCTGCGCCAGTGTTGGAGGGCTTTCTACGCCTGATGCTTACGATGGGTTTATTGTACTTTTTCCAAGCAGGACTGGTAGGTGTTGTAGCCGCGCACGTCATGACCGGTGCTGCACTACTAGCATACGGAGTGTGGTTCGGTGTGCGTGGGGTACAGCGACACAGTGCTCATTTCATAGGGAAAGATCAGCCGAGAATGGACACGGCGGTGGTGAGCACGTGGTCTACACTTCTGTCAAGTTTAGCAATGACCGCAGCTCTGACTTTGCTTGTGTCCACAGACATGATTGTTGTGAATTTTGTGTTTCCCGGTGTTCTTGCGGACGCTTATGCAGCAGTGGCGACGTTGGGAAAGATTGTCTTGTATATGCCGGAGAGCTTGGCGGTGATACTCTTACCGGGGCTGGTTCGAGACGCTGCGTACGCACGGAGCAGTGCGCACACATTGCTTTGGTCGGTCGCCGTGACACTTTTGGGAGGGCTTTGCCTTGTCGCACTGTTTACAGTGTGGGGTGGGGAAGTCCTGCGTCTTGTGTATGCGCGAGGCTTTGACGCATACGCGCATTTGCTGCCGTGGTATGCGGCGGCGATGGGGGGCGTGGCAGTATGTCGAATGCTGGGCACGCGTGCAATGGCGCGGAGCCAGCTGATAGACGGCGTCGTCTTGTTATGTATGGCGGGAGTACAAGTACTCGGCTTTTACATGTTTCGACGGACGGTGGAGCAGACTACAATAGTACTTGCGGTGACATCTTGGCTGGCGGCCGTAGCAGTGCTGATAGTGGAGGTGTGGCGCGGCGAATCCGGCTCCAATCAAGGAGCACGACGTGTTTCATAGAGACTAATGCTCTCGGGCGGCTGACGTGGAGCACAAGGCCAAGTTATCATCGTGGCGCGACACGGCGCCGTACTAGCAGTTACAGAGCTTATGTCATATGCCGTGTATGTTGACGCGAGAGATGAGCGTCGGCGGTGCCACGGCACAGGTACAGCACGTCACAGCTGGAGGTTCGTAACGTTACGAAGTTGCTTGAACGCGGTATTTATGTTACACTAAACTACCGGCGTAGTTATCGTTGGTCACCTCCGGAGTGCAACTCATGCATCTCGCCCGGCCTTCTGGTCTAGCTACTTACACGGCGTTGTGTGTTCTGACCCCCTCCGTCTACGCGCTCTCCTTCGTCGCGCCAAGTCCCACCAACCACTTTGGTCACATCGTTGGTCCAAACTTTACCTCCTTCCGCGTTTGGGGGCCGGATTGCTCGAACATTTACATCATGGGCAGCTTTAACAACTGGGTCGAAACTAACTACCCTCTTGCTGTTGACACAAGTTTCCCCAGTGGATTTGGCGGGCCGTACTGGTCGATTCGTTTCGATGCGGTGCTTACCGGCCATGTGTACAGATTTGTCGTGTACAACAAGTATGGGGGCAAAGTAATCCGCTTGGATCCGTGGACCAAGCATGTTGATTGGGCACGAGGTGGGAGCGAAGTCATTGACACTAGCAGTGGGTGGACATCATTTACGCGCCCAGCCTTCAATGAGGTTGTGCTGTACGAGCTCCACCCCGGCACCTTTCGCCAAACCTTTGACGGCATTGCACGCCACGTGGACTACCTCAAACATTTAGGGATCAATGCGATTCAACTCATGCCGTCAGCCGAATTTGGTGGTGAAAGCTCTTGGGGTTACAACCCCGAAGGTCATTACGCTCCCGAAAGTGTGTACGGAGGGTTCCATGGCTGGCGCCGCATGGTCAATACACTTCACTCTAACGGTATTGCCGTATTAAATGACGTAGTGTACAACCACTGTGATGGTGGCGATTTTCTCTGGCAATGGAACGGCGTGTTTACTACCTATCCGACTGGCTATGTGTGCGGCAAGTGTTACCAATACATCCCACAGGATGGTGGGATGTTTTACTACCCGCAAACACCACAAGGAAGTGGCGACGAAGCTGCGCCATGGAATTCATGGCACACCTACTGGGGCCACAACCGCCCCAACTACAGCAGAAGCGAAGTGCGCTGGTTTCTTCGCAACAATGTCTTGTACTGGCTTAACGAACTCCGCGCCGACGGCCTGCGCGTCGATTCGACGATCACGATGCGTCACCTCCATTGGGACAAGCAAGAGTTCATCCCTGCAGGCAATTCCTTACTTAAGTGGATGAATGCCTCGCGTCCCGCCGACGCCCTTATGATCGCGGAAGATACTCAGAATGATGAGTACATCACGCGCCGGCCCCAGCTTGGGGAGGGTGATGGCTGCGGATTTGATTCCCAGTGGCACAACCCGGGCGTTCACGCTTTGCGGTGGCAGATGAAGACGGTGAACGACGCTGATCGCGATATGGCGGAGATCCGGAATCACATCATCTGGGTCAATAATGGTCGCGACATCGCCTTAGTCAAGTATATTAGTTGCCATGATGAAAACGCGAATGGGCGCCAGCGCCTCAATGTGGAAATTGACTATCCCGCCGGCACCAATTATTGGGCATGGAAGAAATCACTTCTTGGCGCGGGAATCATCATGACGGCAGTGGGTATCCCAATGATGTTCCAGGGCGACGAGTTACTGATGGATAAATGGTTTAGCGACAGCATTCCTCTTGACTGGTCACGCTTGCACACCTTTGGCGGTATTTGCGAAGCCTACCGTGGGCTGATCCATTGTCGGCGCAATCTGTACGGCACCACCAGAGGGCTGACCGGCGCTGGCTGTTTTTCGCCCACGGATGGCATTTTTCTCAATCACAGCGCCAAGGTTCTGGCTTTCACGCGTTATTATCAGGGAAACCAAATTGATGACGTCCTGGTTATCATTAACGCCTCGAACACGACGTTTCCCAGCTACATCTTGAGCGGCTATCCTTTCTGCACGTGGACGTGGTACCTGCAGTACACCACGGCACGCAAGTGCTATGAACCGAATTACACGGGTGGCGGCATCGGACAAGAGGCCAAGACACAAGTTTCTGATGGGAATTTCTACCTGGCTCCATACTCAGTGAATATTTACGCGCTCCAGAAACTTCCGCCGCCCACCGCTAAATTTGTGGTAAGCGAAACCAATGGTGTCTTACCGCGGCTCGTACGTTTTCAGAATCGCTGCACCAGTCTGCCTCGCTGGTACCGCTGGGACATTACTGGCGCTGGTGGCTACACGAATGTCATTCAGCCTTATCCGAACCCGCAAGTGTTGTTTACAAATCCTGGCCCCTACACGGTGAAACTTTCCTGCTATGTTCAAGCCGATAATGTAACGGAATACAGCGCCAGCACGACCATGGTGAACGTGCTGCACTTTACCCCGGGTGGGTGGGTCAACGGGGCGTTCATTCCTTCCGACAAGCCGGCGGAATTCGTCGGGCCTCTGGCGAGTGCGACCCAGGACACTGCCACGGACTGGACGAGCTGGGACACGCTTGCAGCCGTGCGGGTCTACACGAACGCTCAGCGCAAGTTGCACATCAGTATCACTGGTTCACTTGGTCAAGATCACGCGCTGGTGCTGCTGTTGGATACGGACGCCGCGCGCGGCACGAACGTTCTGCTTGTTCGGGGTGGCTGCACGGAACTTGTCCGCAACATGGCTGGCATGCGTTTCGACACGGATTTTACTCCTGACAAAGCTTTTGTGCTTAAACCAGCAAGTGGGCCGAACCCTGAGCTTGCCTGGCTCGATTACAGCGATATTACCCGCAACCAAAACACTTATCTTGGCACAATGAGCGGCTTTGCTTCAGGTGCGAGCGAGTTCTCGAATAGCACCTGGCAGGTAGGATTTTACAACGCGATGCCCGCAGGCGGCCTCACCGGCAGCGCCGCCGCCACTTTCTCCTCCGGCATCGAGCTTGTCGCTCCATTTGAAGCCTGGGATATTTACACGACGAATCTGAAGTTGCAAGTCATCTTGACTTCGCGTGACGGCTGGCGTTCGTGCAACCAGTCGCTCCCTGGGGTTGGCGGTAACACCACGTCCAACGCAGCCAGCGGATACACTCGCCACAAAAACTACGCTGCAGTGGCTGGCCGGCAGTATCTCTCCGTTCCACTTGACCCGGGTATTAGCATCAATCATCCTCCTGACTGGCAACCTCTACCCGATCAAGCTGCTGTGGCTGGGAGCCTGGCTGAGTTCTATGTCCATGCCGTGGATGTAGATGGCGACCTGCTCACCTTGTCGTGCTCTGATCCCGCACGGTTCACGGACCTGGGCGGGGGCGTGGGACGTTATTCCTGGTACACCACGCCTTCGGATGTTGGCACGTATTTCCTGCGCTTTTTCGCCACTGACACGTCTCTGCACGCGGCAACACAAACTGTGACGCTGTACATCGCTCCGCCTGGTATGAATACGAATATTGTTTTCGACGGCATGAACATCGTCACTGATTTTCTGACCCACACCTACAGCGTCTTCCAGAACACTCCTCCACGGCCTGATTGGGGCCCGACCGATTATCTCGCTGGCTTACGCATCATCACGAACAGCCAGCAGCTCATCCTCGGCCTCTCTGGTACGCTCAAACACGATACCACGTACGGCAACAACGGCATAGCGATTCTTTTCGACACAGATCCCGCTACCGGCAGCAATGTTCTGCCCAACTTGCCTACGACCACGTACCGTGCCCGGAACATGGCCGGCATGACTCTCGATGTCGGCTTCACGCCAGACTACGTACTTACCATCGGGTTGCAGAACGCCGTACCACCCGCAACCGCTTGGGCTGATTTCAGCCGCCTTGTCGCCGGCGGCCACAACCATTATTTTGGCGAACTGAAACAGCCGGTCACATCCTACGGCACCATTTACGCACCTGATTACATGCTCGGTTTCCACATTCGACCTGTGTCTACAAACCTCGCTCTCGCCGCTGCGGTCGACACTGGCCTTGAACTCGCTCTGACCTACGGGAAACTTAATGTCAAGACCAACTTCATCAAGCTCCAAGTGATCGAAATCAACAACGATGGATCATACTATTCCAATCAGTCGCTTCCGCCAATTAACAACCATCCTTATTACAACGGCGGGCCCAGCAGCGAAGCTCGCTTTGATCTCATCCCAGGTGACCAGCACATCACCATTACCATCCCCCTGGTAACCAACTTCAACCGGGCGCCGATCCTACAGTACATCGGCAACAAAACCGTCCTTGCCGGCCGCACCTTGAGCTTTAACGTTACTGCGACGGATGAAGATGGTACTGTACCTCACCTGCTGGTCCAGAACCTCCCGCCGGGTGCTCAGTTCACCACCAACGGGGCCAGCGGTACGTTTACCTGGCATACGACTCTGGCTGACCTCGGGTCTTACGATGTCACATTCCGCGCCTTTGACGGTCAGCTCGCGGCATCAGAAACAATCACAATTCTAGTTGCCCAGGATCGCATTTACTGGTGTAACCTGCAATGGCCACCGGTTGTTACCTCTTATGTGGGCGTGCTGCCTGGGCAGCCTATTTACGGCCGCGTCCACATCCCCACTAAAACTGCTGCAGCGGGCCTCACCCCAGGGCTTTCGGCCCAACTCGGTTTCGGCACCGGTGCCGATCCTGCTAACTGGACGTGGATCAACGCCGCCTTCGCCTACGACGTGGACGGCAACGATGAGTTCCAAGCGAGCTTCGGGGGTGCCAACGACCCTGGCACCTACTATTACGCGTACCGCTACCTTTACACAAACCAGGGAACGTCCTATGTCTACGGTACTCTCGACGGTGGCCCATATGACACAGTTGATTTGGCCCAAGCTGGGCGGTGGACAGTTCTCCCCCTCGCCGATGACATTCTCGCCGCGAATCTCCAGTGGCCGCCCACTATGACCACCGAGGTGTACGAGATTCCTCCGCTTGTCTATGGCCGCGTTTGGATTCCCGGCAACACAAGCTCCAATTTTCCTGCGCTCAACCTCACTGTGCACGCCGGGGTAGGGGCTTCCGCTACTGATTTGGTCTGGTATCCCGCATGGTACAACACCAATTACGGTGCCTACAACGAATTCTTCTGTCAATTCCCTGCGACTAACGAAGCTGGCACATACCTTTACGGCTTCCGCTATGTCTACAAGGGTACTACCACTGTCTACGGCCTGCGCGACGGGAAACACACGTCATTCGTCAGCAGCCAGGCAGGCACCTGGGTTGTGTTGCCCGAGCCAACTGTGGCGGTGGCGATTGTGCTCTTCATTTCGCTGTGTCTGCGAGTACGCCGCTAGCTGCTCGGCACCGCCATGCGTGTCCCCCATGCACAGAGGCGGACCAACCCTAGAGCCCAGGCCACAAAAAATTGTCTACGCAGTTAACAAAAAATAGCGCCTGCGTTGGTGATGAGTGCGGCGGCCAAGCCCCCGGCATTTAGATGAATGGGATGGGTGCACTGTTACC
The DNA here is from genome assembly GCA_026417575.1 of bacterium. Taxonomy (GTDB): domain Bacteria; phylum Auribacterota; class UBA3054; order UBA3054; family JAPLST01; genus JAOACZ01. The sequence continues at coordinate 21,297 of JAOACZ010000109.1, forward strand.
GAAAACGTTGGGCTGGCACGAAATCGTATCTGGAGGAAAGTGACGCTGCGGTGTGGAAAGGTGGGAGTAAGCACCCGAATTGCAGGCCAGCACAAGACGCAAAGCAAACGTTTCTCACGAAAGCATTGCAAGGCGCAGGCAGGCCCCTGCGCAGATAAATCTTGCTTGACAGGATCAGGAAAGTTGCAATAGAATAACCATGAGCTTCCCTTCACGATGGACAGGTATCACGCACAACGACAGCGCCAGGGTCAGCATGAAGGGCTGTGACCCACTCAAGGCACCTGCCCCGGCAGCCTGGCTGGCGTTAGATGAAGATAAGGGTATTACGTTGTAAAGGAGCAGCATCGGCGGAAGCATATTACTCCGCCTGATGCCGCGATGTATGCAGCAATGCACGCGATTGTCGAAACACAGTTAGCGAGTAACAGATCAGCGCAGGTGGGGTAGGTACTAAAACGTTTGATGCGGAAGCGACTCGACTGGCACGAGGCAGTACACGTGATTGCGACGCCAGTGGTCGACCATATGTATGACCAGTTGTATGCCGCAAACCGGGTTGCATGAGGAAGACCCGAACAAAATGACGGTGGCGGCGTATTTCGTGATCCACGAGCAACTCTTACAGGCATATGACGATGAGCTCTGTGGAGGAGATGAGTTTTTTTCCGAGGAGGTAGATAACAGCGAGGCTTTGCAGGTCGAAGACGAAGCGACAGGCACGGAGGAGGAAGGGGAGGTGAGATAGGGCGTGGGAGATACCTGGACACAGGGATGGCGGGGAAAGCGGATGTGGTGGCCACATGTAGGCAGAAAGCATCAGCGCAGCTGGGTGTTGTTGCTAGCACTATGGGTGGTGCGGGGAGGAGCTGAGTACAGTGGTGAGGTGTCGTTTTGCGCAGGGAAGGTTGGTCCTTGTACGGTGGTGCGCAACGAAGGTGCGAGGGAAGTGGAGAAGGGGTGTCTTGCGTCACTCAGCCAGGCGCGAGCAAAGCTGAGCGGCTGCGGGGTAGGGGAACGGTGGAGACCCTACAATTCGACGCATAGCCTCGCAACAGCAGGAGTTTTTCGCGTCACGATCCGGGTGAACGACGTGTATGCGCGGCCGATCACTGGCGCGTGGGTGTGGGTTGATCCGGGGGATCCGCGTGCCGTGCAGACGGGCAGTAATGGAGTGGCGGAGGTAGAGTTACTGACGCTCAAAACAAACTTGATTGTAGTCCGACATGCAAAATTTGGGCGGGCGCAGCCCCTGTTTGCTTACGTTCATGGTACGACGAACTTCCAGGTGACATTACCATGGCGGCAGGACTGCCGCATCGCCACATACAATCTCAACGGCTATTACCCATGGAGTACAGCACAGCGCACGAGCTTGGCGCGGGTACTATGGACTGTGCAACCGGATATCATTCTGGCACAAGAATCGCGCACAAACGAACTTAGCCTGGCAGATTTTTGTACGCGGTATCTGCGTGGATACTATTATGCGCAGTCACCTGAGGGTGGACCGATCCGCAACGGACTGATTGCGTGTTTTCCGCTGACAAATGTTGTCAGTGCCGGCGCGGCGGTAATGACGCGCGACGTTTATTCGGCGCGGGTGCTGAGCGAGGAACTGGAGGACGCACGCGTGTGTTGCGTGCACTTTAAAGCGTACAAAGGCGAAGCGGAGGCGGCCATCAGAGACGCGGAGGCACAGTTTACCGCAGCGTACTGTTCTAGCGCAGTAGCACGAGGCGAATTGGTTATCTTAGGCGGTGATATGAATGAGGATATTGCCGACCCCACGTGGCTCTCCCATGTCCATAGTATCCTTGCCTCGGGCATTCCTGGCGTGATGCGATTAGACGCCACTGACGATGCAGGTTCGCCTGTGACATATCCGTCGTGGGGGAGCCGCTTGGACTACTTGTACGTCAGTACCAATGTGCACGAGCTCATTGTAACAGGGCGTGTGTTTCGCACCGATACCATGCTGCAGCGGCCGCCGTGGCTGGCGTGGAATGAGAGTATGATTGCATCAGACCACACTTTGGTGTATGCGGACATCACAGTGGTACCTGAACCGGCGTTGGCTGCTTCTCTATTTGCGGGTGCAGTGTTGGTACAAACGCTACGGCGGCGAGGTGCGCTGCGCAGCCTTGGCGTGACGCGAAAGGCATAAGGACAAATTTCGTTCACGCGGCGAATTCAGCAATCACGGCACCTGGCGCGCGAGGCGGTATCCGTGTCGAGATTTTTTGTCGTTTGCAAACCACCGTACGTGTCGTTTTCGACGTGCTTCTTCCTCATCCCGGTGAGGGACTCAGCCATGACACAGCCTGTCTCCTGGGTCCGGGAAAAAGAATCGACAACGGGGAATGACAGAGTGTGACGGCAAATAGGCCGTCGCATGCCACCTACGCCAGTGCCGTAAATTGGTCGCAGGCTGTTGCACAGGCAGAGCCAGCTGACACAGGCGAGGGGAGACGCATCGCGGCAATCTCGTTCTGCGTGGATGTACATGCAGTTTGCTGGGTGCTGCGGAGGCGTTTCTACGTATTAAAAGCGCAGTGTTGCGCTACTGCGAGCGAACGCTAGTTGCCCGATCCGAAAAAATGAAGACGTTGCGCTTCCGTCGGAATGATGCTATACTGTTAGTATACTGTGCATAAATACACCGGATGGCATAGTCTATGAGTAATAAACTCCGCGTTTTGATGGCAGGCCTCGGGGCAACAGTGACAGCACTCGCAGGCGTGGTCACTCTTTATGATGGTGCCCGCATTCATCCCCCGGAGCCTGCGCTGCCCGAGGGGTTTCTTTACTGGGGTACGTCTGATACTACCATAGACCCGGCTTCGCCCACTGATGATTTTGGAGGCGCGGATAGGTTGCGGCTTGGCCCCGGAAGCGCGCGCGTACTTGTTCGTTTTGATCAACTGCTGCCGGTGCTGGGCGGGCCGTATGTGTCGGTGCGCACGGCGCGTCTTACGTTGCATCTAGCAGCGGAGGCAGCACTACCGAGTGCGGAGGATCTTGCCCAAGTGCGCGTGTACCGTTTGCTGCGGTCGTGGAACGAAGGTGGGAGTGAGGGGAAACCGAATTATCTTGCCGCTACGTACCTTGCACGCTACCACGGTTTGCCTGGCGGTGCGACCGTGTGGGGAGGTGCTGGTGCGTCTGCACCAGAGGACGCCATGCCGTGCCACACGGCGCGTCTGACATTTGATCGCGGTCGTCGAGCAGTAAACGTTGAAGGGCTAGCGGAGGATGTCACCATGTTTTTAGGACGGCACTATCGCAATCATGGGTGGTTGCTGGTCCAATCTGCCGGTGCTACCGGGTTTGTGTTTCAGAGTCGCGAAGCGGTAGACCCTGGCGTGCGGCCGCGGTTGACGATCGAGTACGTTCCTGTCCAGCCGCGCTATCCAGTCCATGATCTAGGCATCGCCTTCATCTCGCGCTATCCGGAATACTTAGCCTGGAAGGATGTGAACAGCTATGAGCAGAAAAAGTTTCGCGGAGTGCCGGTAGGAATTTTGAAGCGGCCGGAGTTTGCAGATGTACAGAAACAGCCGAGGCCAGGTGAGATGCTGGAATACGTTGGGGTAGTGAAGAATCACGGCTCAGTGCCGCTGGCAGGTTTCGTCTGGCAGTGGCGTGTGAATGACGTGCTGAAGTGCACGGGCGTGTACACGCTGGTTGTGCCGCCACAGCATCAAGCTTACGTATGGTACAGCCATCCTTCTCCTACAGATTTTACTGAGCATCGCGATGAGTGGTTGACCTTAGCGGTGGAACCGCTGCAGCCGGTAGCTGAAAATAAACACAACAACGAGCTTACAATTTACACAAAGGCGCGCTGCATTGGCGTGCATTGTGACGACACTTCACGGGCCTTTTATCAATCAAACTACAACGCATTTGGCACGTATAGTTTTGAAGACTGGATTCAATTCCAGCTTCTCTACTGGAACCAAATTTACTTTGCGAAGTCACGTGTGCGTGATCTTTTTCCGGATGGAGCGCGTGTGCGCGCGCGGCTGCAGCGGGTAGAATTTTATCGTGATGGAGAACTGAGTGGACCGGTACATGTCGCGTATGATTGGCGTAACCCGATCTATGATGGACTATGGGGATGGGACTTCGGGACGCACGCCACGCGGCTGATGATGACAGAGCCTGACTGGTTCTTCCGCCGCACGCTGCGCATGTGTGAGCCGTCGTTGATCCATGAATTGTCGCATCAGTGCTTTGGCTTGGTAGATTTATATTGGATGACGATGGAGCCGGCACGTGACGCGCGTACAGGTGCGGGTGGCAAGATTGTCTTACGCGATCCACAGGATCCGACGCGCTTTCTTACCGGCGTAGGGTACGTGCCCAAATTTGGGGGCCTCATGGGTGGCGGCGATACGCGCTACACACCAGCGCACGAGGGGACGACCCTTTATGCGGACCACGACGTGTATGGGCTCAACCAGAACGCACCGTACCGGGGTGGCTTTTTTGGAGATTACTTGTACGATGTGCAGACAAGCATCACGGTACGGGTTATCACCGCAGATGGCGCCCCTGCGGTAGGTGCGCGTGTCACAGCGTGGCAAAGTACGTACGATGCAGGCATTGCGCCGATAGATGACAGCAAAGTGGTATTGAGCAACCTTTCCACTGATGCGCGGGGCGAGATTGTTCTGCCAGCGCAGGCCACCCTTGAAGAAGGGCCTGTGATGACGCTTACGGGGCACACGCTGCGTGCGAACCCGTTTGGTCGCATTCATGTATGCGGCTTCAATGGCAATGTACTTTTGCATGCGCTCTATCAAGGGGAGCACTATTTTCATATGATCATGGTGTGGGAGCAGAACGTGCGCTTTGCGCGCGGGGTGCGTGACCATGACACGCGGGTGTGGGTACTCGATGAACGCTCTCGTCGCGGAAGTTTTGAGTATTATTACTAAACTATTGACCGTGCGCAGCGCGGTTGGAGACGCAGGTACAGAGCCACCCAGTGGTGCGCGTGAGGCGCGTTGGCGGGCTCCCCGCAAGGCACCCGTGCGCATGCGCTGCGATTGGGCTATCACACAACAAATTGTGCTGCCTGCATGCGGCAAAGGAAGATGGGGTGATCATCGCCGGGAAAGATTGCTGTGTGTGCTACACAACCTGCATGAATGAGGCGGTATGTTTCGGCAAATGACTTCGCGGGAGAGGATGATCATTACGTTGGCGCACGGCATACCTGATCGTGTGCCGTGCTCGCCGGACATTTCGAACATGATTCCGTGTCGATTGACGGGCAAGCCGTTCTGGGAGGTACTGTACTACGGGCGGCCGCCGATTTGGAAGGCGTACGTGGATGCTGCGCGATACTTCGGGATAGACGCGTTTTTCTTTCACGCATCGCCGGGTGTGAATCCGCGTGCGACATACACGGTGGAGCGTAACGTAGTGGCGCAGCGTCCTGATCGGATCGTGGTTGACACATGTTACCATACACCGGCGGGGGATGCGCACGAAGAGTGGACGTACATGATTGGCGATTCTGAGACGTGCACGCGCAAAGCGTTTGACTCGATCAAGGAGGCTATGCCGCTCTTGCGCCACATCTTGAGCGACGCGATCGAGGGTGACTTTGCACCGACTGAGGAGATGAAGCGCTACATAGCGGGTGAATTTGCCATTGGTGGCTACTGTAACACGCCAATGCTACCGTATCATTGGCTGCGCGGGCAGTTGGAGGCAGCTGTGCTGGAATACTACGATGACCCTGAGGTGATGCATGAATATCGAGAGTTGTTTCATCGCTATAATGTGCGCAAAGCAGAACTTTTTCTCGATTACGGTGTGGACTTCTTGCTGATTGAGTCGTCAGGAAGCCTGACAATGCAGTCGTTGGAGATCATACGCGACATGCAGCTTCCCACGTTGCAGACGATTACGCAGATGTGTCGCCAGGCCGGGGTACCGTCGATGTTCCACTGTTGCGGGCGTTCGCGTGCGCTTCTGCCTATACTGGCCGCTGAGACAGAGCTAGACGGGATCCAACCTTTGGAAGGGCCGCCGACGGGCGACGTGGACATGGCCGAAGCGAAACGCATGTATGGGGATCGCTTGGTTTTGATGGGCAACCTAAACACGACGGAGCTGATGTTACGAAGTTCAGCAGAGCACGTGTATCACGCTGCGTGTACGTTAATTGAGCAATGTAAGGCGGGGGGTGGATTTATTCTCTCGACGGGTGACCAATGCGGGCGCGATACACCGGAAGAGAACATTCGTGCAATGTGCCGCGCGGTAGAAGACTGCGGGAAATATTGAGTGCGGTTGGCAGCGGAGCAAAGCACGGCGGCGGAACCAATCCTGCAACAAACACGCCGTGTCGAAGCACCTGGCGGTAACTTTTACGATGTTGGGAGGCTGCCAAGCGGGCTTAGAATAGTTTATGCACAAACCACCACGCGATGCGGAGCACACAGGCCGCGGCCAGGGCAGCACCAAGGTCATCAATCATAATCCCCCAGCCACGTGGCAGACGTTGCAGTCGGGCGATGGGAAAAGGTTTGAGGATATCGAAGAAACGAAAAGTCGCCAAGCCCAGGAGCGCGGTGGGGAGTGACCATGAGTGACCGAGAAAGACAAACAATGCTCCCACGCATTCGTCAATGATGACCACACGAGGGTCATGAGTACCGAGAAGGCGTTCGGTGTGCGTGCTGGCCACACCTCCGATAAGCAGAAGTAACACTGCGAGTGCAAAGTGCCAGACAAACGACCAAGGTAGCCACGTGGTAAGGGCCCAGATGCCGCAGCCTACAACCGAACCGATCGTGCCGGGCATCAGCGGCAGGCAGCCAAGGCCGGCCAATGTCGCGACCCACCAGGCCCAATCGCGCTGGGATGTACGATTGTTGAGTGCTGCGGGGTCAGACATTGGTCATAACGATGTTGCGGTGGCGCCAGAAGTACAAAGCACCTGATATCAGTGTTAATGCCGTGGCAAGATAGAATACGCCCATAAGCGCTGGTGGCAATGCGTAATCAACCCACTGGTACAGGGTCTTAGGCAGGAAGTTGCGGAGATCGTTGAACGCGTGGAACGCGAGCAGGGAAGTGATGGCGATCATTTGCCAGGCAGTCTTATGTTTCCCAATACCTTCGGCGCTGAGCACGATGTTGGCCTGGAGTGCAATTAAGCGCAGCCCGGTGACCAGGAATTCACGTGCGACGATGATGACCACCATCCAAGCTTTCACGTACTGGGGGTCGCGCACCGCCAGACAGATTAGCGCAGAGACGACGAGCACTTTGTCGGCAAGCGGGTCCATCAGGCGGCCGAAGTTGGAGGTGCAATGGTAGCGACGGGCGAGGTAACCGTCTAGCCAATCTGAGGCGACACCAAAGAGGAAGAGCATCAGCGCGATGAGCCGCCCATACGGCCAGTCGCCCATGAGGGCGGGAATAAAGACGAGCGGGATGAGGACGCGTGCCACGGTGATGCGATTGGGCAGCTTCATGCAGGCTGGGGGAGGGTGCAGACGCCGTACAGATCGTAGGGAGCGGCATCAGTAATACGGACTGGGACGATAGCGCCGGGGACGCAGGCAGGGTGCGCAGAGAGATGGACCGTGGCGTCTACGTCGGGCGCATCAATGCGGCGGCGACCGCGAGCTGTGCCGTCAGGTAAGCGAGAGTCAATGACGACGTCGAGAGTAGTGCCGATGAGAGCCTGGTTATGCGCCAAGGCAATAGCTTGCTGCGCACGAAGCAGGCGTGCGCGCCGACGCAGCGCGGTGCTGCGAGAGACCTGGTCGGGGAATTGTGCGGCAGGAGTACCCTCTTCGCGCGAGTAGGCGAAAACGCCGAGATGGTGAAAACGTTGCTCGTTTACAAACGTTAACAATTCGCGAAAGGCGGAGGGCGATTCACCGGGGAAGCCGGTGATAAAGGTGGTACGGATGGCAACATGGGGGGCGCGATTGCGCACACGTTCAAGAAGCGCGCGCGTCCAGGCCGCAGCGGGCCGGCGCATACGGCGCAAAACGCTGTCGTGGATGTGTTGTAGTGGGATATCCAGATACGGGCACAGAGCTGGCAAGCTTGTAAATTGTGCAAGCAGACTGTCAGACACGGAGACGGGGTGCAGGTACTGCAAGCGAACCCACCGTAAGCCAGGCAGAACACAGAGGCGTTCCAGGAGAGCAGGCAGAGATGTGCGTGGCCGGGTGTCGCGGCCATAGGCGCCGGTGTCTTGGGCAATGACGTTTAACTCGATGACACCGTCATCAACGAGACGGCGCGCTTCGTCCATGACTTGGGTAAGGGGGACAGAGCGAAACGGCCCACGAATGTGCGGTATGGTGCAAAATGAGCAGGCATGGCTGCAGCCATCCGCGATGCGCAGGTAAGCGTAGTGGCGGGGTGTCGTGCGCACACGGGTGGGAGCAGCGGAGGCGGCGTCGGTTGGGAACCAGGTGTGGAGCACGTCAGCGATCCGAGCCTCATCGGCGATGTGCAGCCACACATCCACGGCGCCATTGAAATGTCGGGCACCATGGGGGAAACGATTGACCAAACAGCCGCAAACGACGAGCTTTTGCGCCGGACGCTTCGCACGGGCGAGGCGTGCGATGACGCGCTCAGCTTCGCGCACTGCAGGATGAATGAAGGCACAAGTATTGACGAGCAAAACATCTGCCCAGCGCGGCTGAGGCGATAACCGCCAGCCGCAGCGCGCGAGAGCGCCGAGCATCAGCTCCGTGTCGACGCGATTTTTCGCGCAACCGAGGCTAACCACGTAGAGCGTGGGCATTATTCGAGTGACGGCAGCGGTTCAGTTGTATCAAACATGGGCTGGTAGTCGCGCAGCGCGGCAGCAATCTGGGGGTCATCGGTAGGGTAGCTGATCGAACCAGTTCGTCGTTCAAGGGAACTTCCGAGGTACAGAATCAGCGAAATAGCTGCAAGGAGCACGGCGCCAACCAAGAGGCGATGCCGCACGAGCTGGGTAATAAGCACGGAAACATGATATGCAGGCGATGTTTGTGTTTTTGGTGGCAACTCAACGTGCAATGGCACCATGCGGCTGAACTCTTCCGCTAGTTGGCGTCCGTCGAGGCCGAGGTAGGTACCGTAGATACGGATAAAATTTTTTGCGTAGATGGGTGCGGGCATCTGATCGAATCGATTGGCTTCCATTGCTTGTAAGTAACTGACGCTCAATTTGGTTGCGGCGGCAGCATCCTCGTAGGAAATGCCGCGCTGACGCCGTGCTGCTGCCAGGCGTTCGCCAATGGAGGGGGTCTGAGACGAGGATGAGAGCGAGGAGGTACTACGTGTTGCGTGCATAAGCTTGTGGAATTATGCTGAAGGGGGCGGCCATTGGTCCACGAGGATCTCTCGCGGCTTAGCGCCGCGTTTGGGGCCAATGATGCCATGGGCTTCCATAAGGTCTACGAGGCGTGCTGCGCGGGCGTAGCCGATTTGTAGGCGACGTTGCAGGTACGAGGCGCTTGCCTGGCCCGACTCAATCGTGGCACGCACAGCCTCGTCGAATTTTTCGTCCATTTCCAGCTCGCCATTGAGCATATTGTCTTTACTCTCGTTCAAATCAACATACTGGGGGGGCCGTTGGTCGCGAATCATGTCAGTCACCCGTTTCACTTCGTCTTCGGAGACAAATGCGCCCTGAATGCGCAAGGTGCGGCTGACAGACGGTGCTTTGTAGAGCATATCACCCTTCCCGAGCAATTTCTCGCTTCCCGGCTCGTCAATGATGACACGTGAGTCGATGTTCGAAGTGGTGCGGAAGGCCACCCGCGCGGGAATGTTCGCCTTGATCAGACCGGTGATGACATTGGTGGAGGGGCGTTGTGTGGCTAGGACGAGATGAATGCCCGCGGCGCGGGCCAGTTGTGCCAAGCGAATGATTTTACGCTCAATTTCTTCGGCGGCGACGAGCATCAGATCTGCCAATTCATCAATTACAACCACAACATAGGGCAGATAGGAGGGCAGATCGTGCTCTGTGGAGCCCACGCTGATTTTCAAGGGGCGCCGGTCTTCCAGACGTTTCTTGTTGAACATCCCGATGTTGCGCACGCCCAGGCGACCGAAATACTTATAGCGTTTGTCCATCTCGCTGATCAGCCAGTCTAACACTTCGGGGACCTTAGCCGGGTCATTAAGCACGGGTGTCAGTAAGTGGGGCAACTGGTGATACGGGACCAGTTCTACGTGCTTTGGGTCGACAAGGACTAGCCTTAGTTCATGGGGCTCGAAGCGAAAGAGCAGGCTCAACAGGATTGTGTTGATGCAGACTGACTTCCCCGAGCCAGTCGCGCCGGCGACGAGGAGATGAGGCATGTCAGCGAGATCGTCCACAAAGGTGTCGCCACTCAATGTTTGCCCCAGTGCCAATGGGAGGGTCATTTTTTTCACCGCGGCGGCGTACTCGGGCGAAAGCATCAGCTCTGAAAAGCGCACAATTCGGCGAACTTCGTTGGGCAATTCAATTCCGACAGCGTCACGTCCGGGGATGGGGGCAACGATCCGAATGCTTTTCGCCTTCATGGCCAGCGCGATGTCGTTTTCGAGGCTGGTAATTTTGCTTACTTTGACACCCGGGGCGGGCTGGACTTCGTAACAGGTAATTACCGGGCCGACAATAGCATGAACGACATCGGCGTCAATATCGAACTGGCGGAAGGTCTCTTTCAGCTTGCGAGTGGCTTCTTGGACGGATTCCTGAAGTGCAGCGGTATCGACGGCGGCAGGTTCGTCAAGCAAAGAGATGGGAGGCTTTTGGTACGGTGGGAGGACATCGCCGGTGTTCGGCTCCGGGGGTGGAGGAGGTGGCGGAGGAGAGGGTGCAGCGACGGGCTCAACATCCGGCTGAGGAGCTGGTTTGGGGCGTGACGGACGTGGCCGCGCACCGCGTGAGAGTTTGTCACCTGGAATGGTAATCAAGGTTTCATAGCGTTCATGTGCGGCTCGCCGTGTGCGATACCAAGTCATCAGGCGCCAGAAATTCTTTCCGCACCACTGAAGCAGCACGCGACAGACGTGACCAATCCAGGCAAGGATCAGCACGACCGCGCGCAGGAATGCCAGGGCGATGCGGGTAATCTTCTGCAGCATACCAATCACGCTGCGCAAGGACGTGTCGAAGAGGAAGAGAAGTTCAATAACACCCATGCCCGCGAGAAGCACACCTGCGCCGATATGACCACAATAGATTTTCAAAAAACCATTGCACAGCACTTCACCGAGTACGCCACCTGCGGCTGTATTGAGCGAGGCAACGGGGCCTGGGTGTACTAGAGCACAAGCGCATGCCGCTGTTACTAAGAGAGCAATCAATGCGAGCGCCCGCAGCAGCAACGCGCGCAAGGAGGGAAAAGCAAAGCGCAGCATCATCATGAAAGCCAGCCCAGCCAGCAGCACGGGAAAAACATACGCCGCGACGCCGAACCACTTCAGCAACCAGTAGGCGAGATAGAGACCGACTGAGCCAGTCCAGTTGGTGCAGGGGAGGCGCGGGGACTGGTCGGGTGACTGGCGGTAGTCGTAGGAAATAAGCGCCAGGATGAGTAGGATCGCGACGCAGGCGATAGCGATACCTACAAGTTCACGCCAGCGTGAAGGCCTGGTGAGCTCTACCGCACGGACACCATTGCGAGCTGGTACAGGCATGCGCAAGAAGTTTTACTGTGAGAAACGCGCCACGATCTCTTTGAGGTCATTCTCCGCGATGTTAAGGATGGCGATTTCTCGCTGGGCGTTTTCCGGTGAATCAGAGGCGTGAGCGGTGTTAATCATTACATCGCGACCGAACTCCTTGCGGACCGTTGCAGGAGCCGCTTTGCTTGGATCGGTGCTGCCCAGCTGGGCGCGGATTTTCGCCACAGCGTCAATGCCCTCATACACGAGTGCCAAACAGGTTTCTAGGCCCGGTTTGTTCCACGCGCTGGGTGGTGTTTGCCATGGGTTCAGACCTGTCATAAATTGCACAATCTTTCCAAACTCGTGATCCGCGTTTGGCACTTTCAGTTGTTCAGCCACGTGTTCGACTAGCTGATCTGGGATAGAGAATTCGAAAGCGCTTTGAAGTGCGGCACGGCAACGGTCCCGTACGCGCTCGGCGAATTTTTCGACGAATACATCCCGGACAGGCCGGTAAAATTCCATGGCTTGTGCCACAGACATGTGGATTACTTTGATGGCGACAATGTACAAGCCGGTTTTGGCAAACAAATCAATTACAGTGCCGGTGCGCGTGCGCGACTGGGCCAGGGTATCAGGCTTGATCATTACCAAGGTGTGTTCGATGCGTGCGCCGGGCGGGTGGGGCACGATGCCATGCAAAATGCCGCTATCGGTGTCAGAGTACTTTAACCAGATATCAATGTGGCGGCGGGCGGACTCCGGCGTACGCGCGATCAAGACTGCGGGTTCGAAGTAGATTACGTTGCCGTGCTTGTCACGAATGAGATCGCCGTAGGTGTCCCGGACGGTCTCCCCGACGGTCTGACGGATGACCGAGCCAACCACCTCGTCACGTAAGCGCACCACTGCGTCGTCGCCTTCTAGGAGGAGAAACATGACCCGCTTAGGCCGGCCATCCGGGCCGGGCATGTACTGCTCACGCAGGTACTGCTGCACGAGGAAGTCTATTTCGCGCACTTCAGGTTGATCGGATACCTCGGCGGCGAGGGCTGCAATGTACTCTTCCACTAGCGCACGACTTGGGGCAAACATGCGCGCACCCGCGAGGCGCAAGCTCGAGGATCGCGACAACAAACGACTGAGTACGCCGCCCGTGCGTGACTTGTAAATCGTGTACGGATTGATCAAGACATATGCTAACTCATTTGGCATACACTACCTCGTCCCGTCGTGAGTAATAAAACAGCAAGGCAGAATCACGACGGTGGATTCTGCCTTGCAGCCACTCAGGTGGCAGGTACTTCACCATGTGTAGGGCGCACCAAAATTAGGCTGCTGCTCCCACCGTTCGGGGGTATTCCACGGCAAAGGGCTGTCGTCGTTTCGATGTTCATCCGCAGTGGCACAACCGAGAAGGAAAACCACTGCAACCCACGGGGCCAATTTGAGCATGTTCGACACCATGCTGTCTCCCAGCGCTCCCATGCCCTCGGGGGTTTCCTGCCCACGCCGTTTAATTCTTGACCATATCGTTTTCGCGGACGGGATTGGCCGGGTCCACTAAACTCTCCACCACTGCCACAGACAGTTTGCCATAGTCTGGCAGCAACTTCTTCACTTCGACGGTGCCAATCAAGTGGTTGTCGCGCACCACTTTCAACTTTGTCCCCACGGGGAGCATATCATCGCTCCCAAGGTCGAGAATGAGGAAGTCTTGTTCTTTGTTGACGACGAGGACATGGCCGCGGAACTGGCGATCTGGCTCAAGGGAAATTTTGTTCTCCAGCAGACGCTTTTTGTAGCGTTCGGCCAAGTCTGACGCGGCTTTTTCTTTGGCCTGCCACTCCGCAACAGTTTTGTTCAGCTCACCAATCTTTGCCTCTTTCTCGGCGATGGTCTTGTCACGTGCGGCCAATGCCTCCTCCTTCGCCGCCAGATCTTTCTTCGCAGTGGAAAGGGCTTCTTCAGCGGCTGCCGCAGCTCCTTTAGCCTCTTTCAAGTCGTTCTCAAGCTTCCGCATTTCGGCTGCCACGGCTTCTCTGGCTTTGCGTTCGATGCCGGTTAACTTCACCTCCAGATCCTTGATTTGTTTTGTCAAGGTGCTTTTGGCTTGTTCCAACTCAGCTTTGGCGTTTTCTAAAGCGGCAATGTCCGCGGTGGCCTTCTTCTTGTATGCATCATACTCCGTTTTGGTCGTGTTAAGGTCGGCCGCGAGTTTCTTGTTTTCCGACCATTTGATGCCCAGCAGGACACCCAGGGCCACAGCCACTACGGCTACTACAATGAGGACGATCATCAGCACCTTGTTCATAGTCCACGCTCCACCTGCACGGGTTACGGTCGCCGTCATCTTTCGATTTGAAACGATCGCAAAGCAGGCATAGTATAACATAAAGCGGAGAGAGAGTCAACACGAATCGTACCTCAGGCATGACAAAACAAGAGCGCACGGCCGGGCGTGCGGGAAGCCTGAAGCGCTGTCCATCAACAACCTAGCATTCTTCACGGTGACCGCACGTGGCAGTGGGGGTAGGGCATGGCGCACATTTGAACTGGATGTGCGAGTAGGCGCGAAAGGTGACAAGGTGCCGATTACAAACAACCGCAGTGGGGTTGCGCGAGGCGGGTGGCGGTGCACCTGAGCAAGAACGCCAATGTCCGCGGTCTTTGTTGCAGGATGGGCAGCAGGTAAAATGCAGCGGAAGCGGGGGGAAACACAGTGGCGTAGGAACACGGTAGTCTCGATAGTTGGTGGTAGAAACAGTGCTGGTCACAGGCGTGCGATGAGACAGCCATGTCATCCTGTGCTGTTGATGCGTCAGGCTGGCGAAAAGCGCACCGCGCGCCACTTCCTCCTTGAGGTAATTTTTCTCGCTCCACTGAACGTCCAGCTCCATGGCGACATGTCGGCTTCCAACACTTGCCGATGTGCTGCACTACGTGAGGTACGTATGCTATAATGGAGAGAGATGAGCAATAAAATTGCTTGTTTCGTGTCACCGCATGGGTTTGGCCATGCCGCACGTACGTGCGCGGTTCTTGAGGCGTTGTACGATCGTGTGCCGGGCTTGCGTGTAGATATTTTTACGACTGTTCCCGAGTGGTTTTTTACGGACTCTCTGCGCTTCCCATTCGTGTACCATCCGTGCGAGTGCGATATTGGGATGGTGCAGCGCTCGCCGTTGCACGAAGACGTGGACGCGACCGTAGCGCGGTTAGGGCAGTTTCTGCCATTTGCCTCCGAGCGAATTGAGAAACTGGGGTGGACGTTGCGTGAGCTTGGCGCGCGCGCAGTTCTATGCGACATCTCCGCGCTTGGGATCGCTGCGGCGCAAAAGGCGGGGGTGCCGTCAATTCTGATTGAAAATTTCACATGGGACTGGCTGTACGAAGGGTATGTGGATGAGCACCCAAGTATGGTCATGTTTGCGCGCTACCTGGCAACGCTCTACGCCCAGGTCACCGTGCGCATTCAAACCCAGCCCGTGTGCCACGCTGTGGCCGGTGCGTATAGTGTGGGATTGATCAGCCGGCGGAGGCGCTCGTCGTCGGCTGCGACCCGCCAGGCTCTCGGTGTGCCTGCACAGGATCGCATGATCCTGCTCACGATGGGTGGTGTCTCCCATCCTGGCGTACTGGGTACCTATTTTTCCTCCCTGCCCAATCTGACCGTCGTTATTCCGAACAACGTTCCGCGTATCGAGCGGCACGGAGGTCTGGTTCTGCTTCCTTGGCATTCGCCGATTTATCATCCTGACCTTGTGGCGGCAGCGGAAGTTGTTATCGGCAAGCTTGGTTATAGTACTGTGGCAGAGGTGTACCATGCCGGGTCGGCGCTGGCCTGGCTGCATCGGCCGAAGTTTCGCGAGTCGGCGGCCATGGCGACGTTTGTGCGCACGTGCATGAACCAGGTTGAACTGAAGGAATCTGCCCTTGCAGACGGCACGTGGGTGACGGCAATTGAGCCGTTGCTTGGTCTTCCACGGCGCCCGCCAGTAACGGCCAACGGTGCGGCGGCTGCGGCAGAGATCATTGCCGACGTGCTGAGGCGGACGAGCACATAAAATATGAATAATTGTTCACATTCGTCGTCTATGTGTTTGAATCGGCTTTTAACCAGTGCCGTGGAGGCACCTATGAAGAGCAAAGAGTACGCCGCCATGTACGTTCACATGGTTGTGCTGGTCGTGTTCACAATGGCAACGGTGGTCGCGAGCTCAGCCAGGGCGGGGGTAGCGGTGAGCACCGGCATCACGATTGATTTTGCTACGTGCTATGCGACGTTGCAACCCTATGGCACCTGGTATCAGACGCCAGAGTACGGTTACGTATGGGTCCCTGCGGGGATGCCTGCGGACTGGCACCCGTACAGTCGTGGCCAGTGGGTGTACACGGATGTCGGGTGGATGTGGCAAAGTATCTACGCGTGGGGCTGGCTTCCCTTCCATTACGGGCGGTGGGTGTGGTATGGGACGTATGGGTGGTGCTGGGTGCCTGGCTACGAGTGGGCGCCGGCATGGG
>JAOACZ010000131.1 GCA_026417575.1 bacterium
CAGCGCCACTTCTCCATCTCCCCACGCGCCCGCAAACTCGCCCACGACGCCCTCATTAACCCCTCCCGCATCCACGGCTCCGGCCCCAACGGCCGCGTCCTCGAACGCGATGTCCAGGCCTACCTCGACGCCAAAGGCTACCACTCACTCTCTATCACCCCCCTCGCCAAATCCCTCATTAAACAGCATAACCTCGACGTCCTCGATATCGCCGCCGCCAACAACACTCGCCGCATCGATAAAGATCACGTCCTGCGCGCCTTGGCTGAACAACCAAAACCCCTCAGCCCCATGCGCAAAATCATCGCCCGCCGCATGTCCGAAAGCGCCTCTACCATCCCTCACTTCTTCGTCACCGTCGCCGTGGATATGACCGACCTCCTCGAGTTCCGCAAAATAGCCCGCCGTGACCTTGGACTCAAAGCCTCCGTCGGCGACTTCATCATGAAAGCCTCTGCCCTCACCCTCCGCGCTATGCCCATCGTCAATAGCGTCTGCCTCGGCGATACCTTCATCACTCGCCAACGCATTAACATAGGTATGGCTGTCGCCCTCGACGACGGCCTCGTCGTCCCTGTCGTCCGCGACGTCGATCAACTCTCCCTCAACGAAATCGCTGAACGCACCAAAGATCTCACTGAACGCGCCCGCGCTGCCAAACTCCTCCCCGACGAGCTCCAAGGCGGTACCTTCACCATCTCCAATATGGGTATGCTCGGCGTAGACCAGTTCACCGCCATCATCAACCCAGGCGAAGGCGCTATCCTCGCCGTCGGCGCAGCCGTCGACACTCCCGTCGTCCGTAACGGCCAAATCGTTGTGCGCTCGATCATGAAATTGACCCTTTCCTCTGATCACCGCATCATCGATGGCGCTGTCGCCGCTCAGTTCCTCAAAAAACTTAAAGACCTCCTCGAAAACGTCACTACCTGGCAATAGCTCCCATGTCCCCCTTCTTCCTTCATTCCCATCATTCTCTCTTCACCTCACTTTCACAAAGGAACACTCATGACCTCCCACACCTTTGATGTCGTTGTCCTCGGTGCCGGCCCCGGCGGCTACGTCGCTGCTATCCGCGCTGCCCAGCGTGGCGCTTCCGTAGCACTCGTTGAACGCGAATTCCTTGGCGGTACCTGCCTCAACTGGGGCTGCATCCCCAGCAAAACTATCATCGCCTCCGCCGAACTCTTCCACCTCATCCGCCATGCCCAAGATTTCGGCCTCGCCGTTGACAATGTCCGCGCTGACTGGTCCGCTATACTCGCCCGCCGCGACGCCGTCGTCGCCAAACTTCGTCAAGGTATCGCCTCTCTCCTCAAGGCCTACGGCGTCTCCCTCTTCCAAGGAACCGGCTCCCTTCTCTCGCGCCGCGAAGTCAAAGTAACCCAAGCTAACTCCTCCCTCACTCTCGCCGCCAAAAATATCATCATCGCTACTGGCTCAGAAGCTGCCCGTCCCCCCGCCTTCCCCTTCGACAATTCCACCGTCCACGATAGCCGCTCCTTCTTCGAGCATGTGACCCGCCTCCCCGACTCCATCATCATCGTCGGCGGCGGCGTCATCGGCTGCGAGTTCGCTAGCCTCCTCAACTCCCTCGGCGTCAAAGTCACCATCATCGAGCTCCTCGATCGGCTCCTCCCGATCGAAGACCCCGAAATCTCCAAAGCTCTCACGAAACACTTCGAAAAAACAGGCATCACTGTCAAAACAAGCGTCAAGGTCGAAAACGTGACCGTCCATAACCATACCGTCTCCTGCGACGCCGCCGGACAACGCATCTCCGCTTCCATGATGCTCGTCGCCGTCGGCCGCACCAACAACATCTCCAACATCGGCCTCGAATCCCTCGGCATCAAAACCGACAAAAACACCATCGTCGTTAATGAACGCATGGAAACCAGCGTCCCCGGCATTTACGCTATCGGTGATATCACCGGCAAAGCCCAGTTGGCCCACGTCGCCAGTGCACAGGCCCACGTCGCCGCAGATAATGCTACCGGCGCACGTGCCCTCATGAATTACCGCCTCATCCCCAATTGCATCTTCACTACCCCCGAAATCGGCACCGTCGGCCTCAGTGCCACCGCTGCCACCCAGGCAGGCTACTCAGTCAAAATCGGCTCCTTCCCCTACGCCGCCCTCGGCAAAGCTCTCGCCATCGCTCAGCCCGACGGATTCTACCGCATCGTCGCCGACGCCAAAACAGACGAAATTCTCGGCGTCCAAATCTTCGGCACCCACGCTACCGACCTCATCGCCGAGGCCGTCCTTGCCATGCGCCTAGAATGCACCAGCGAGGAACTCGCCCAGACCATTCACGCCCACCCAACTCTCCCCGAGGGCCTCATGGAAGCTGCTCATGCCGTCCACGGCCGCTCCATTCACCAACCCCCTCCCCGCCGCTCATAACGACCGCACTACCCGAATCTCTCGCGTCCCTGTGTCGTCGTCCGTTAAATCTGCTCGATCCATAATCACATCGCTCTGTGTGCGCGCCGAAATCCGGTCCACTCCCGCATCGTACTCCCCATTCTTATTCACATCCTCTATCACCTCCGCCGCCACAACCACTCGAAACTGATCACTCCGCACCGTAATCAAATTGCATAAACACGAAAAAATCTCCGGCGTCATCCCTCGCACATCCAATATGTCCGAAATGTTTCGATACGGCTTCAGCCGCGCGCGCCCACCACTGTCTGTCCCCGTCGCAATCGCTCGCGCTATCTCTGGCGTCACTTTAGGTAGCCCCCGCAGCACCGCCTCCGGCGCCGTGTTGATATTGATCACCCCATGCACACTCACAGGCGCTAAATACACGTAGTCAAACCACGCAAAACCCGACGCCCTCCGCGCATTCAATCCATACGCCGTCAGCTTCAGCCGAATTCCCCCATCCGCCGATATGTGCGCCGGCCGAATCTGCCCACAGTATACTCCATCTGATTTCTCGTACTGATGCCGCGAAAGTGACTGCACTATTTCATACGCATCCGCCTCCCGCCCTCGCCGTTGCTCCCCTTTGAACGGTAATATGTCATACTCCCCCGTCTCAAAGTTGTACACCGCCACGTTGATCTCCGCGTTGTAATTCTCTTCCAAAAACTCCGTCGTGTCTATCGCATCGCTCAGCCCATACAAGTACAACCCATACGTCATCCGCTCCAGCCCTTTCTTCTTCCACTCCCATATCCCTTCCTCCCCGTTCTGACGCGCGTAATACATCGCTGTCGCATACCCCGGCCCCACACTAAACCGATCCCCTTGCCTCACATTCAGCCGCCGCCCCCGCAATGTCGAATACCCGTCCACCATCACCCCGTTCCCCGTGCTCCGCGCTATCGCACAACTGTCCCCCCGCATCCCTCCCCTCATCATCCGCACCGTCTGCCCATCCCCCATCCCCGCTTGCCAGTTCCCCCCCTCCGCCACTAACCCGTTCTCCCGCGAATAC
>JAOACZ010000146.1 GCA_026417575.1 bacterium
CTCCCCCACGCACTGCATAGCTGTCAAACTCGCCCCCCACCTTCTCCGGCAGCGTGTATTCCAACACAAAATACAACCCCACCACAAACGCTAACCCCTTTAATACCCCACGCTTACTCATCGCTCACCACATCAAAACAAGTCCTACCCAGTCCTGTTGCAACAGCGTCACACCCACTACCCCCACCAGAATCAGCACTAAGATCACTAATTTGCAGTAATCCTGGCCAGCGAGCGTCCCCGTCAGCACAGGATCACGACTAAAATACGCCCCCGCCGCATAGAACTCTTCCCCAAACACCGTGTAGTCGCACGTCACCACAAAAAACGGCACCTGGAAAAAGCTGTGCGTACACGCCACCTGAATCGCACCCGCCTGCTGCCCTGCCTCCGCAATGATCATCGCCTCAAACCCATACCCCCCAAACAGAAAATTCGCCCCAACCCGCTCCCGCTTTATCCACCCCGCCGTCGCCATCCCAAATGCATTCTGATCACCCGATAAGTAACGAATACATTCTTCCACCGCAAAACTTCCTTCCCGCTGCATCGCGGCGTAGCCATCCTTCCAATACTCCTCCGCAATCGCGTACGACAACGGCCGCGCAATCGGCACGTACACCGGCATTGACAGCCGCGCCGCTTTCCGTACCACGTACCCCATCACCGCCATCGAACAAAATAACTGTACCCCCAAATCATCTAACCCCGGATTGAACATAATCGGTCGGTCTTGTTCTGTCGCCCGCCCAATCGCATCGTCAATCACCTCCAACCCCGCAATCCGCCGAAGAAACACGGGCCGCCCCCGCCGCGCCCGCGCAATCAACGCTAGCACGAACAGCGCAAACAATCCAAACAACACCAGAATGGGCAGCGTCGCGTGTTCCATCACACTAACTATCTATATCACCAAAACTAAACAGCCTCCCCCTCACTATACCATTTTTCGCCCCAATTCTCAAGTCACTCCCTCGCACTTCACTTGACAAAAATGCAGCCCTGTGCTACACTCATGCCCCGTGTGCGCCGCCCCCAAACGCGGCAACCACTTGAGACACTCACCCCCGCGCGTCACGCACAACTATGAGTACACCGCCCCTTTATCGTGATCCCGATGCCCCCCGCCAAGCGCGTGTCGAAGACCTCCTCTCCCGCATGACGCTCGACGAGAAACTGTCACAACTTCTCCACGAAGCCGCTGCCGTGCCCCGCCTCGGCATCCCCGCCTACGATTGGTGGAGTGAGGCGCTCCACGGCGTCGCCCGCAACGGTGTCGCCACAGTGTTCCCCGAGCCGATCGGATTAGCTGCCTCCTTCGATCCGGCCCTCCTCCAGCGGATTGGCTCCGCCGTCGGAGACGAAGCACGCGCAAAACATCATGCCGCCGCCCAAGCCGGCCGGCGTGGCCGTTATCAAGGACTCACAGTCTGGTGCCCGAACATCAATATCTTTCGCGATCCACGCTGGGGACGCGGACAGGAAACCTACGGAGAAGATCCCGTCCTCACCGGCACGCTGGGTGCCGCGTATGTACGTGGCCTGCAGGGCGATCATCCCCACTATCTCAAAGTCGCAGCCTGTGCCAAACACTACGCCGTGCACAGTGGGCCCGAGAAATTGCGCCACTGCTTCGATGCGCGCGTGTCGGCACAGGATCTGTGGGAAACCTACCTCCCCGCATTTCGCATGCTAGTCGCCGCCGGCGTCGAGGCCGTTATGGGCGCATATAACCGCGTCAATGGCGAACCCTGCTGCGGGAGCAAAACACTCCTCCAAGATATTCTGCGCACGCAGTGGGGCTTTCAGGGCCACGTCGTCTCCGACTGCTGGGCCATTCGCGATTTCCATGAGCACCACAAAGTCACTCAGCGCGCACCTGAATCTGCTGCACTCGCCATTAACAACGGCTGTGACTTGAATTGCGGCTGCACGTTCGAGCGCCTCGCAGACGCCATTGCTGAAGGCCTCGTCACGGAAGCCACCATCGACCGCGCATTGCGCCGCCTCTTGATGACACGGTTTAAACTCGGCATGTTTGACCCGCCGGAGCGCGTCCCCTACACACATATCACACTCGATGTCGTCAACTGCCCGGCTCACCGTGCCTTGGCGCGTCAGGCCGCTGCCAACTCCGTCGTCCTCTTGAAAAATCACAACGCTCTCCTCCCTTTGCCAAAAAACATCCGCTCACTCGCTCTCGTCGGCCCCCACGCAGCTAACGTAGACGTCCTCCTCGGCAACTACTACGGCCTGAGCACGCGTATGGTCACGTTGCTTGAAGGTATCTTGGCTAAAGTTGATAAAGCGTGCAATGTCCAGTACCGCCCAGGCTGCCTCAGCCACGCCCCAAATCTCAATCCACTTGATTGGGCCGTCGGCGAAGCAGCGCTTGCAGATGTCATTATCGCCGTCCTCGGTCTCTCGCCCCTCATGGAGGGAGAAGAAGGTGATGCGATTGCCTCTGCCTCGATGGGCGATCGCGAGCGCATCGAACTCCCGCCTCATCAGACAGAATTCTTGCGCAAATTGAAAGCCACAGGCAAACCAGTTGTCCTCATCTTGACCGGCGGTGCACCACTTGCCATTCCCGAAGAACACGAATTGGCTGACGCGATCGTGATGGCCTGGTACCCTGGCGAGGAAGGCGGAAACGGCGTGGCGGATGTCCTCTTTGGTGATGTCAACCCCTCCGGGCGCTTGCCCGTTACTTTCCCCCGCGCAACCACCCAGCTGCCCCCCTTCGAGGACTACGCTATGAATAATCGTACCTACCGCTTCATGCGTGAAGAACCTTTGTACCCGTTCGGCTTTGGGCTCAGCTACACCACCTTTTCCTACGTTGATCCCCAGCTTACACCGCCCCGAATCGCACGTAACGGTTCAACCACCGCCACCGTGTGGGTGAAAAACACCGGCCCGCGCGCCGGCGAAGAGATCGTTCAGTTGTACCTCAGCGATTGCGAAGCCACCGTGCGCGTCCCGCAGTACGCCCTCAAGGCCTTTCAGCGTGTCGCCCTCGCCCCCGGTGAAACGCGCCCCGTCCAGTTTGAAATCACCCCAGAAATGCTCGCCCTCATAGACCTCGATGGCACAGCGCGGGTCGAGCCGGGGCTCTTTCGTGTCATTATTGGCGGCGCCTGCCCCCATCCGCGTAGCCAGGCGCTCGGCGCCGCCCCACCTGCGCTGGCCACCCTCAAGGTCGAATAAGCCTCTCCGCCCGCTCCCCTATTCTTCGACCGGCTCCTCCGCAGGCACCTCACCACCGCCAGCAGCCGGCGATGGAATCGTCACGGGCGGAATAGTCACACGAGGAATGCTGGTCCGCGGAATAGTCACACTGGGCGATTCCGCCGGTGGTAAAGCATTGACCGGTGGTCGCTCCTCGCCCTCACGACTGAGTACCGCGCGTGGCCGCCGCGCCGAACGCGAAACCTCACCAACCGCCCTCGGCCGCTCAATCTCATACGTCGGCTCGATCGCCGTCGGCACCTCGCGCACCACCATCGTCACACCGTTTGAGCTTAAAATTTGCCACGTCGGGGCTATCGCAGTTGTCTGCTGCCGCACCGTTGTGCGCCGGCCCGCCCAATCAATCACCTCATAGGTGGGCTCTAGCGCTGTCGTACGCTCGTGAATACGCGTCACCCGCCCGCGCTCGTCCGTCACTTCCCACGTAGGCTCAATCGCTGTCGTCTTCTGCCGCACAGTGATCGTCCGCCCTCGCCCATCCCGCAACACGTACGTGGGTTCGATCGCCTCGCGCTTCTCCTCGATCGTCAGCGTCGACGCGTCCGTCCGCCGCAATGCATCCGCTAATACCACCGAAAACACAATCTGCGATAACGTCGTTGCTTGCACTACACTACTCACCAACACAATCAGCCCCAGAATCTTGGTACGCATACGGTCTCCTTTTCGCTTGTTTACAACTAACTGTGAGACGAGTGTAGCAAACTTTTATTCAGGCCTAGTAAACACCTCGTTAAGCCGTCGTGTCACTTCCCCTGTTCTCGTCACAAACGCTAGTTGCCAATTTTAACCTTTCCTCCGACGCTCGCTCACCTGTCTCGGCTGACCACGTCGCCCCATCCACCTCGAGCCTTTTGACTTCGGCATGCGCGTGCGCTATAATGGTCACCTGCATGACCCTTCGAGCATTCTTAACCAGCTCCAGCGCGTGGTGGCAGCCTCTGCACGCACGCCATGAGGCGCTTTTTGCAGCAATGCCTGACACCGTTTCTTGCGTGTGTTGCTGCGTTTATCTACGCGCGTAACCACACAATATCTACATCATTACCACAGGAAAAAACGTATGAAGAAACTGCGTGTCGGCGTAGTTGGTCTCGGCATGGGTCGCAACCATATTACAGGCTTCAAATCGCACCCTCAGGCCGAGGTCGTCGCCATCAGTGATACGAATGAGGCGCGTCTGCGTGAAATCGGTGATCAGCATGGCATCCCCGCGCGCTACACCGCCTTCGACGAGATGCTCGCCCGCGAACACCTCGACATTGTCGCTATCGCAACGCCAAACGCCTTCCACATGCCGCAAACGGTAGCAGCCCTTAAGGCCGGCTGCCATGTCTTGTGTGAAAAGCCAATGGCCATAAATGCCCAAGAAGCGCGCCTCATGCTCGATACAGCGCGCGCAGCCGGCAAACGCATCATGATCAACTTCTCGTACCGCTTCACCGAACAGTCCTGGGCACTGAAACAACAAGTGGATTCAGGCATCTTGGGCGAGATCTACTTCGCCCGCACCGTCTGGCACCGCCGCCGCGGCATCCCCGGTTTCGGCGGCTGGTTCGGCCAAAAGACACTCGCCGGCGGCGGCCCGTTGATCGATCTCGGTGTCCATCGCCTTGACCTGGCCCTCTGGTTGATGGGCTACCCCACGCCCGTCTGGGTCTTGGGCAGTACCTACAACCACCTTGCCTCTGACCTCGCGCGGCGCGAGAACAAAACCTTCGACGTCGAAGACTTCGCCGTTGGTATCGTGAAGTTCGCCAACGGCGCCACCCTTATCGTAGAAGCCTCATGGGCCGCCAACATCAAAGAGCGCGAATTGATGGAAACACGCCTGTTAGGCACCAAAGGCGGGCTCGTCCAGCACAATATCAATGAAGGCTATAGCTTCGAAGCGGAATTGTATTTTGAGCGCAACGGTTGCCACTTCGACATGCGACTCCACCCACCTGTTCCTGCCGTCAAATCCCCAATGTACCACTTCGTCGAAAGCATTCTCACCAACACACCCCACATCGCCACGGGAGAGGAGGGACTTGTGGTCATGCAATTACTCGACGCCCTCTATGCCAGCGCCGCCCAAGGCCGACCAATCGCCCTTGCATAGACCGCGCCCACGGACACCCGCTCTGCGCGCCTCCCCGTCTGTCTACACGCGGCGTGCAAGAGGCGTACTCCTTCTCCACAACGCGCCCGGCCTAGGCCCCCCCAACTGTGCCGAGAGCGACAGCGCTGTGCTCGACCAAGTCGAGCATGTCCGCGCCGCTCTCTGCGAGCTGGGCGAGCCTCATCGCATACTCAGCGTGCGCACGCTGGCCGATGTCTCCCGGGTGCTCTCACACGCGCGCGAAGACGTGGTCTTCAATTTGGTCGAGGCTCTCGCCGATCCGGCGACGGTCCCCCTCGTACCCGCCCTCTGCGTGTGGCACGGCAAAGCGTGCACAGGCGGCACTGCCTGGGCGCTGCAGCTCACCCAGCATAAGCAGCTCACCAAACAGCTCCTCGCCGCCACCGGCCTCCCCGTACCACCCGGTGTCGTCGTCCCCCCAGGCGCGCCTGTCCCGGCTCGCAGCCTCCCTCCCGGGCAGCTCATCGTCAAACCGCTCGCCACCGACGCCAGTGAGGGTATCTCCGCCGCTTCCGTCTGCACTGGCTACGGACCACGCTTGCGCCGCGCCGTCCGCCAAATCCATCAACACTTCACCCAGCCCGCTTTGATTGAATCCTTCTTCGGCACGCGCGAACTTCAAGCTGCCTTACTCGAAGTAGCAGGTGCACCGCGAGTGCTCACGATCGCCGAAATTGATTTCTCCGCCTTTCCTCCGCACAAACCACGAATCGTAGACTACGCTGCCAAGTGGCTGCCTCACACGTTCGAATACCAATTCACGCCCCGCGTAATTCCTGCGCCCCTCACCCCTCGCCTGCGCGCCCAGGTTGCCCGTGCTGCTATCACCGCCTGGCGCGTCACCGGCTGCCATGACTACGCCCGCGTGGACTTTCGCATGGATGCACACGGTCGCTTCGTCATCCTCGAAGTCAACGTGAATCCTGACATCGCCCCAGAGGCCGGCTACGTCGCCGCCCTCGCCGCAGCACGCGTGTCATTCCCGCGCTTCGTGCAAATCGTGCTTGCTAACGCACGCCAGAGGATCCGCTCATGAGCACCGCTCACCTATCTCCCGCAGGTAACATCGTCATCCGCTACTCGCTGCCCAGTGATCGTGATGCCATCCTCGCCTTTGTCGCTGATACCGGCTACTTTCGCCCTGATGAACTCCCCATCGCCCAAGAAGTGCTCGACGAGGCACTCACAGCAGGACCCTCCGGCCACTACCAGTCCCTGACAGCTCTTGCCGCACACACACCCGTGGGCTGGCTCTGCTTCGGGCCCACTCCGTGCACCCTCGGCACTTTTGACATCTATTGGATTGCCGTCGCCCCTGCACACCAAGGGCGCGGTATCGGCGCGCAACTCATCCAACGCGCCGAGGAGATGATCAAAGCACGCCACGGACGCCTCGCCGTCATCGAGACCAGCGGCCAAGCACGTTACCAGTCCACCCGCGCTTTTTACCTCAAGTGTGGATACCACGAAGCTGCGCGGGTTCCCAATTTTTATGCCCCCGGCGATGATAAAATCATCTACGTAAAGCAGTTCCGCTAGCTTCCCCCGCCCACCTGTGAGCACGCCACTTCAACGATCCTCTCACTCGCACAAAAAAATGATTGCACGCGAAAATTCTGAGGTTCGCACGCCCTTCTCCTCCAGACTCACCAACCACGCTGAAAACACTCACGTGCGCAAAAACACAAAAATTCCAGTCGCGGGGAAACATAAGCGGATCTACAGAGTGTGAAGAGCCCCCCGGCGAATGCAAAGCACGATACCACTGCTGCGTTGGCCATGGTCCGCGCCGACACGCCCTAGACCGGGTTCCATAGCGATCACCTCAATTGCGACATTCTCAACGCAGAGGCTGCGCAAAAAAACGTAGTTCTTCCTCAAATAGCGGCATGGGGTCGCGTGCGGCCCTCCGCGCAAAATGTGCGCAACAACTTGGCACTACCACTACCCGTTCCTCCTCCTGGCGCGCGCTCACTCCCTCATCAGTCAAAATTATCCGCGCACAGACTGTGCGGTCTCTCTGCCCCATCCATTCACGTGCCCATCCCCATAACAAGCTCTCACCACGTCCTGGCCTCGCTCTCTCGCACTGTGCCCATCGCTCCCTCGTGCCCACAGGCCTGCAAACTCGGCGCTGCTTGCAGCGGCTGGATAATTAAATTATAATAAGGCACCGCGAAAGGCCTATTTCACGGCCGCACTGAGATGACAATCGCACAAAAAGTGTCGCTGCAAGAACGCTGCTGGTTTCGCACTGGCGGGGCAGCAGAGTTTTTCTGTGCCCCGCAGGACGAGGCGGAACTATGTGAGGCACTCGGGTTTGCGCGAGCACAGGGGCTCGCAGTGACTGTACTAGGGGAGGGAGCCAACGTGCTGATTAGCGATGACGGAATTGCCGGGCTGGTCATTCGGCCGGCACTGAGGTATTGTCGAATCGAACCAGGTGCCCAGGGCGAGGTGTTTCTGACAGCAGGCGCAGGCGCGGCGCTCGAGGAAGTGATCGAGTATGCACTCCGCTCGCATGCGCTTGGGCTCGAAGAATTCAGTGGTGTGCCCGGCACAGTCGGTGGGAGTGTGTTCATTAACGCCCACTATTTTGAATTCTTGTTATCGCAGTTCGTTCACGCGGGGAGAGTGATGAGCTGTGCGGACGGTACGGTAGCAAGGGTCGGCGCGGATTGGTTTCGCTTCGGGTACGATGTGTCGCGACTCCACGAGCGCACGCACATACTTGTGGACGCGACCTTTCGTCTGCGCATGGGAACTCCAGAAGAGGTCGCGTATGCACGTGGCCGCCGTGCAGAAATTCTTCGGCATCGCGCGCGACGCTATCCCGCGTCCCATACGTGTGGTAGTTTCTTTCAAAACTTTGCCCCAGAAGAAGTAGCGTTGGTCTTAGAGGGTCGCCCAATCACGGCCGTGGCCTATTATTTGGACCGCCTGGGGATCAAGGGCGTATTGGCAGTTGGCGATGCCGTGGTTTCCGTGCGGCATGCGAACATGATTGTCAACCGTGGCAAGGCGACCTCGACACAGATCGCAACATTGGCGCGCCGAATGCAGGAAATGCTTCGCGACACCTTTGGCCTGGTACCACGACCAGAGTGCCAGTTGCTCGGATTTCAAAGTTGGCCACTCCTCACCAAGTGACATCGCAGTGGTCTTTTAGTATACTACTGCCATGAAGGTTGTCGTGTTCGACATCAGTGCATTACGTGCCGACCATCTTGGCTGCTACGGTTACGCACGCCCAATCTCCCCGGCAATTGATCAGCTGGCCCGCAGTGGGGCGCGCTGGGAGCACGCGTTCACCACGGATGTGACGAACGCAGGCACGCGGGCCGCCTTCTTGTCCGGGCGCTGTGGAGCGGAAACCGGAGTTGTCACAGATGGGCAGATCACAGACACAATTCTAGGTCACACACCGATCAGCACTTTTGGGCGCGCAGCGCCGCGCCCTCTCCTGCAAGAACTCCTCACGGCACAGGGCATAACCACTGCGGCAATCTCGCCCGTGGGCCGATTGCCGGCACGCTGGTTCTATCACGGCTGGTGCGAGGTACACGACCGCTGGGCGGAGCGTGCGCCGGCTGAAGTAAGCGCCCGCGACGTCACTGCAGTGGCTTTAGCTTGGCTGGCCGCGCATGCGCAGGATGATTTCTTCTTGTACCTGACGTACTGTGATTTGTGCGCCCGGTTTGACGCACCATTGTCCGCAGAGGCGGCAACCTACTGGCACGCTTTGGCGGCCTGCGGAGAGCCCGAACATCCCAGCGAAGCCGCATTTGCGGCACATTATCAATTACATGCTGCATTTGCACCACGGACCCACCAGGCCCCAACCCGCACGGCGATCTGGAAGCTGGTGCATGACTACAACGCGCGATTGCGTGCACTTGACGACGCTGTAGCTGCAGTCCTCCAGCAGCTTGAGACGCTGGGTATTGCCGAGCACACCGCAGTCCTTCTCTTCAGTGACCATGGTTTATTGTTTGGTGAAGCGGGCTGTTACGGCGGGCATATTAGCACGCACTATCATTGCGCACGCATTCCCTTAATCTTGCGGGTGCCAGGAGTGGTGCCCCCAGACACGGTGGTTCGTACCCCCTGCGCGATCACCGACATCTTTCCCACACTCTGTTGGTTGCTCGGAATAGAACCGCCAGTAGGAGTGGAGGGCGTTTCCTTGTTTACCCAGCTTGAGCAGACGGCGCAGGAGCCTCGCGTGATCGTATGCAGTCATGGCCAGTTTACTGCCCAACGTGCAGTAATTATTGACGGTTGGAAACTGAACAGAACATGGCACGCAGGCTTCTGGGAGTTTGCAGACACGGAGCTGTATCACATCGCAAGTGATCCCAGCGAGAGCACGAACTGTGCGGCAACGGAGCCAGAGCGGGTCATGAGGCTGCAGCGCGCGTTACGCGAGTGGCAGGCGCAGCACGTAGCAAGTCAAGCCGACCCCCTGGCCCGTGTCGCCTGCGACGAGCCACCCGGTTTTCTCCAGTACGGCCACGAGTTGCGCTCTCGCGTGCGACGGGGCGAGTTGAGCCCGCCGCCGGCCTATCGTGGCCGCTGGGTCTAAGACCAGGTTATGACTACACACTCATCTGTCTGGCCGCTCGTCGCCCTCATTATATTGTTGATACTCTGCTCGGCATTTTTTTCCGGGAGCGAGACGGCGTTGTTTTCCTTGAGCCGCGCGCGGGTGCGCCGTCTGCGCGACACAGCAGGACGCA
This sequence comes from bacterium, assembly GCA_026417575.1. Classification (GTDB taxonomy): domain Bacteria; phylum Auribacterota; class UBA3054; order UBA3054; family JAPLST01; genus JAOACZ01. The sequence continues at coordinate 10,117 of JAOACZ010000146.1, forward strand.
CCGGTCGCGCAATCGCTGAGCTGTTGCGTCTTCCGCGCCGGCTACTCATTACCATTCTCTTAGGCAATTTGCTGGTCAACACGCTGGTCTCCAGTATTATTGCCGATCTAATCACGCGCGCCTTTGGTGCCGAAGCAGTTGGCTTGGCTATTCTGGTGACCACACCACTGCTCTTGATCTTCGGCGAAATTACCCCGAAAACGTTTGCCATTCTCCGCCCAGTCGCGTTTTCACGCGTAGCGGCGCTCCCGCTCCAGCTCGCTGCGATAATCTTCACACCAGCCCGCGTGGTGTTACGCGAGATTACCAACGTGCTCCTCAAGTTCCTGCGACAAGGCCACGTAACGAGCGAAGCAATCTTGACTCAGGAAGAGTTCCACGCCGCCCTGCGCACCGGCAAAGTACAAGGCGGCTTGGATGCCGACGAAGCGGAGATCATTCATGCCATTACCACATTCCATGACACCGTAGCACGCGAGATCATGATTCCCCGCCCAGAAATGGTCTGCCTAGACGACCAACGAACATTGGCGGAAGCGATCAAGCACGCCCGCACAACGCGACACTCGCGTTTGCCAGTCTACCACGGTGATGTGGACCACATTTGGGGTGTGTTTAACATCTATCAGGTGCCGCGCTGGCTGGGACGTCTAACGTTTGCCATGAAACTCGCCGAGATTCGCGACCTGCAGGCACGTATCGCTCAACCTCATGAACCGCTGCTCATTAGCGACGCGTTCGCTGTCCCCGAATTGCGCCCGGTCGATTCGTTGTTGGCAGAGATGCGCGCGCGCAATGAACACCTTGCCATCTTGTTGGACGAATATGGCGGCACAGCCGGCATGGTCGGTCGCGATACGTTACTCGACGCCCTGCTTGGCGGAGTGTTAGGCTGTACGCCACGCCGTTACTTCGTGCGCATGCGGCCAAACGGCGAAATCATCGTCTCGGGCACCACCCGGCTCGCACAGCTCAATTGGGAGTGTGGCTGCCAGTTCCCGGACGAACTTGACGACACTGTCGCAGGCTACGTGATGCGACTGGCCGGCGCCGTGCCCCATACCGGGCAGATCATCCGCGACAACATGTATGAATTTACTGTCCTGCAGATGGATGGCCGGCGCATCGACGCCGTAAGTATTCGCCGCTACTAAGCCATGCTCGAACTGATACTCCTTCTCGCAGTCGTCGCATGTATCCTCGCCGGAGGCTTTTTCTCCGGCAGTGAAACCGCGTTTGTGTCGGTGGACAAGCCCTTGCTCCAAGCCCGCATCCAACGCGGTGATCGCCGCGCTCTCATCGCCCATACCTTGCTCAGCGCTCCAGCACGCCTGCTCGCAACCACCCTGGTGGGCACCAATATCTGCTACGTCACCGCCACAAGCCTGGCAACACTCATCGTGGCTCGCCATGTGCCAACCCACTGGCACAGTCCCGTCACCACAGCTTGCATGGTGCCGCTCATCCTCATTTTTGCCGAACTGTTACCCAAGTCCATTGGCCGCGGCAACGCGCAAACGTTCACTTTGTGGGCCGCAAGGCCCTTGGCGGCTGCCCAATCGCTCATGTGGCCGCTCGTGGCTCTCGTGTCGGGTATCTCAATCGGCCTCTTGCGGCTGTTTGGTATCAAAGAGCATCCCCACACAATCTCTGTCTCGCGCGAAGAGGTGCAAGCGCTCGCCGACCTCAGTGTCGAACAGGGCGTCATCGGACCGACTGAACATCGCATGATTCGCCGCGTATTCGAGCTAAATCATACCCCGCTCTCCGCGGCGATGGTTCCACTGGTCGAACTGCACTGTTTGCCCCTCAGTGCGTCTCCAAATGAATTGGTAGAACGTGCTGCACAATCCGGGCATGCTCTTTTCCCAGTCTACGAAGACGCGCCCACGAACATCGTGGGCCTCGTGCGGCTCACCGACGTCTTGGACACGCTCGCCCACACGCCCACCGTAACAACTCTCGCCCCCCTGGTGGACCGAACGATTCCATTCGTTCCGGAAACGAAAACAGTCGGCGCTATGCTGCGCGACTTGCAAGAGCGGCCAGCGCCTGTCGTTTTTGTCATTGACGAGTACGGCGGCGTGTCAGGCATGATCACAATCGAAAAACTTGTCGAAGAAATTGCCGGCGAGCTGGCTAGCGACGCCGCAACCCAGCGCGCCATGCTTGCCGAACATCGTGGCGTGCTCGAAGCTGACGGTCGGGTTGATGTGGACCTGATTGGCGAGCGATTCGGCGTCACGTTCGACAAAGAAGGTTACGAAACAATCGCCGGACTTGTGCTAAAGCTTACCGGACACGTACCCCTCCCAGGCGAAACCGTCCGCACCCATGGACTGCTCATTACGGTCATTCGCGCTACGCCCAAGCGCATCGTCCGCGTCGCCATCACACGCGATCGCCAGGCCCGCTAAGAACCCAGCAACTACCCGCCTCTCCGCGCCTTTCTCCAACACACGCATCCGGCGCCCAAAGTTTGGTCCCCAAACTTCAAAACCTGAAAAAGAGAGCGCAAAACGACAAAAAAAGTACCGTACAAACAACAAAAAATGCTGACCGCGCGCTTTGTGCGAGCGAGGCTATCCGCAGCATGCCAAAGAGAAAAAATTCACTGTCTTCTCCAAGAACAGCAACGGCAGACAGAATGGCCGCGTGCACAGACGACAAAAAATGTCAATCGCAAACGCCAAAAAGTGTCGAATGAACCGAAGCACGAGGCAGAAAAATTCGCCCCAGCTAAGTACCGCAGCCCCCGGTCGGCTCGTACGGACAAAATAACGTGAACCGCTCAGCGCCAGATCCCAGCGCGCCTCTCGATCTCGGCTATACGAGCGTCGAGGGCTTTGATACGGCGATCTGTGTCATCAGCTGGGCCCAAGTCAAAAGGAATCGTCACACGCACTTTGCGCCGTGGGGACGGCGCTGCGCGCGCAGCGACCGGAGAGCTTGAGGCCGGTGCCACATGAGCTGCCCGCAGACTAGCATTCGAGCAATCACGCGTGGGTGAAGTCCATTCGATCAGTTTGATTTCTTCTGTGACGATCGTCGTATTCGTTGGATTCTGGCAAGACAGGTGAGGAGGTTGGGAGACGCATGGCTCAGGTGAGTGTGATAAGACCCGCACGGGTTTGGTCACGTGACGACATGGCGGTGGGGAGGGTTCTCCAGCTGTGGCCGTGTACTCGTGCGCGCCAGGAAACCAGCGCGCGTCCCAGACGAAATCAGGCACTTCCCGCGTATACAATCCTTTGCCCGTCAACCCCATGCAAGTCACGTCTGTTGCGCCGGCGAGAGTGCGCCAGGCGGTAAGAAAGCAACCTTTGACTGGGCCAACGACAAAGCCCACAAGGGGAATGCGTGCATTTTCGTAAATCAGGCCGCGCGGCAACTCAAGCCAGCCACTCATCAGATTCCCAAAGCCACGCGCCATACCGTAAGCCGGATTGATGCTCTGGCATTGCCGACACTCGTCAGCACTCAGAACACGTGCTATGCCCACGACAAACGAAAGCGTAGCGAGCCATCTCTTGCTCATACGTTCTCCGCAATTTCGCTTCTCCACAAACCGCATCATGAGGCGCACGCTTGACCGGCCGCGCCACACCGAAGCCTAGTATACCATTTTTGCTCAGCAATCACAAGTCAGCATGCCATCTCACGCCGGATAGACGCGGTCACTATGACAGCTAACTCCGCTACTCGCCATGCCCTCACCTGAGATTCTGCACGTCGTGTCGGGTGTTGAATGCGCTGCGGTGGACATTTTCAGGCTAATTTCATACAATACTTCAAATGTCTCCGTGCCAGTTACCATATCCTGATCTCGCTCGCCGCCGCCCAAGGAGTGCCCACCTATGACGCGCGGTGTTCGTTGGTTTATCCTCCTGGCGTGGGTGGCCATGCCGCTCCTCGGGTGGCCAGAAACGGATGCGGAGCGGATGGTCTCAACCTTGCTTGGCGGCACGAATATCTCGCCAGCAGCAGTACCAGCAGTTGCACCAACAGCACCCGAACCTGCTGAGGAAGAAGAGCCAGAGATGGCAGTAGATACGGCCGTCACCAAGCCCGACACCCGCACCGAGCCGCTACCGACGACCACCCCTGACGAAGCAGCCGAGGTTAGCGTCTTCCCCGCGGGTGGAGAAGTGTCACCTGAGATGTTCCAACAGCAACCCTTCCCGACGGACCTGGTTTTGCAAGTCGAACACGAGCCCGCACCGGCCCGGCCCGAAACCCGCGACGAACCCCGTTTCCCCTTCGTCAGCCCCGGTACCCTCGCTGGTAAAATCACCGATCACCGCGGCCGCCCCGTCCGCGGCGCCCGTGTCGTCCTCTTCAATGACACCACGTACAAAAGCATGCTCTCCACCCCTGGTGGTAACTTTGGCTTCAATATCTTCGCAACGAACGAGTACACCCTCACTGTCACCTACGAAAACCAGTTCTTCTACACCAATCTGTTTCTCGCCCCCCCAGCTGCCACCCTGCTCAAAATCGCCTTTGTCGTGCCCATCACAGTGTACGGCCAGTTGATCATTGATAAAAAGCCCGCACAATACGGCCTCTTCTTGCGCCTCAACAACGCTGAGGGCGGCCGCGCCGGCGCCGTAGTCTTGAGCAACGGCCTCTTCCGCATCCCCAATCTCACGCCCGCCCGCTACACACTAATCCTCGAACGCCGAAAGCGCTTCATTGATCGCCGCTTGCACGAATCGCGCTTCTACGTCGTCCCCGTAACACTGACCACGGAGACGGTCCGCATCGTCATCAATCGCGATCGGCGCAATTTAACTGGCAACATCCTCATTGACAATTTGCCCCGGCGCTATGTGGATGCGATCGTTATTCTGCGCGATGCGCGCACGGGTGGCCGCCTCATTCATCGCGAAGCCTATACCTACTACACAGAGGGAAGTTTTCTCTTCCCCCACGTCCAGCCAGGCATCTACCTCATTGAAGCAGTCCAGAGCCAAGGTGAGTGGCAATCAAGCCGTAAGACAATTGTCGTCCGCCCACAAGATAAGAATCCGCACGTAAATATCAACGTGCGCACTGATCCCCAGGCCGATACAAAGCGCATCGAACAATTAAAACGCCAATTCTCTCCCTGAACGTACTGATGCCGTTAGTTGTGCGACATGCCCGCCGCCGAAGCCGCTTTCATGCACGTCGGCATGCCGAAGCGCAACGTGCTGCCGCGGCGCAGCGGCGCCGCCCACGTGAAGGTACCCATCCCCGCCATTACTGTGATGAAGACACGTGGTGGCGCGACTGGTGCGAAGCTGATAACGAACGCGATGACCACCCTGGTACGTCGAATACGGCTACCAGCAGCGAATCCCCGTCGCCGCCTCCATAATCTCAATCCCTCATTCTCATGACACTTCTGCGACTGCTGTCTCTCGGTACCTGCGTAGCTCTCACGCTGCTGTGCTTTGCTGGTTGTGGGCGCTCGAAAACCGCGCCACACCTCATCGGCCCGCTCAGCAGCAATACCCTTATCGCGGTTGTCAACGGCTCCAATCTGTATGCCGGGCCGATCGAAAACATCATCGAACGCACCGCGGCGCAATATCGAGAAGCCACAGGCCAAGAACCCTCTGAGGAACAGCTCTCTCAGCAGCGCCGTCAGTTAATTGACCAACTGATCATGGAAACTATCGTGCGCCAACGCCTCGCCAACGCCGACGTCGCCGTTTCTCCCGCCGAGTTTCAAAATGAGTATGTTGATGTCGTCACCAATCAGTTTGGTTCGTGGAAGGAATATTACGAAACGCTCGCACGCCACGAAATCAGTACTGCCCAGTTTGCGCGCGCAGTAATGGATCAGCTCAAACTGATTAAACTCGTGCGCAAAGAAATGGCTGTCACCCCAGCCACTGACGAGGACGCACGCACCTATTACGCAGCGCATTCCAATGAGTTTGACTTTCCCGCCTCCGTTGCCTTAGCCCATATCCTGCTACGCGCACACCCAGGCGATTCCGCCGCGCGCGTCTCCAACACAATCGCACGCTTGCAAGGTATCCGCTCAGAAATTCTTCAGGGCCTGCCCTTCGCCACCGCCGCACGAAAGTATTCTGAATGCCCTTCGCGCACGCGTGGAGGCAGTCTCGGCACGATTTACGCCGGAGACGACACCGTGGCAGACTACATCTCGACCACGGCCTTTGCCCTCGCTGTCAGCAATATCAGTGATGTCGTCACCTCAGAGCACGGCTGCCATCTCTTCTACGTAACCGCGCGCCGCCCCGCTTATACCGCCGCCTACGAAGAAATTCACGCGGAACTGCGCCAGGTTCTCACCGAAGAAAAGGAACGGCGTGCCCTCCAACAATGGCTCCGTAAAGTGCGCGCCGAAGCCCTGGTAGACAAGAAATTCAAGTAATGCGCACCAAGTGCCCTCCACTTCAGACGATACTCTATTCCCTCGCCTGCGTGTGCTCGTGTTCTGCAGGAGTGTTTGAACCCGGCGCCGCGCCGGTGAAGCTCACCGGCGGCTTTGTCTTCACCGAAGGTCCAGCAGCGGATCCATCCGGCAACGTCTACTTCACGGATAAACCGCGTACCAACATCTGGAAATGGTCGCCCTCCTCAGGCCTCTCCCTCTGGCGGACAAATTCCGGCGGCGCGAACGGCCTCTTCTACTGGACGAATGACTGCCTCTACGCGTGCGAGGAATTCTTCCACCGCGTCACCCGCCTCGACGCTGGCCAGCATTTAACCGTCCTCGTTAGCAACTTTAATGCAAAACCCTTTAACACTCCGAACGATCTGTGGGTCTCACCCGCGGGCTCTATCTACTTTACCGACCCCTACTGGCCCTGGAATGCTTCCCCGCAAGGTGTCTGTGCGGTGTACTGGCTTGGCCCAGGAAGCACGACTGCCACCCGTGTCATCACTGATCTCCTGCAACCTAATGGCATCGTCGGCACCCCAGATTTGAAACGCTTGTATGTGGCTGACGACGCCGGTAAAACGACCTACGTGTACACCATCCTTACTGACGGAACTGTCACAAATCGCCGCGTGTTTGCACCCGTGCAATGTGATGGCATGACACTAGATACCGCCGGCAACGTCTACCTCACCGACTGGGCTGGCACGCGCAACCACCTCGTGGTCTACGATGAAGACGGTCGTCTTCTCGATCAACTCAGTATCCCGGAAGATCCGCAAAATGTCGTTCGCGGTGGCACGGACGGACGTACTCTCTACGTCACAGCGCGCACGTCTCTCTACGCAGTTCGCTTGGCTGCCGTGCACCACCTCCGCCAAGGTGTGAACGGCTACACCCACCTCGCAACTGCGATCGCCCAGCACGCCCCTACATCCTCGTTCACCGGCGAACCAACCATGCCCGTCGGGATACTCCCCGATCAAGGCGAAATGCGCATAGTCCTCTCATTCCCCTTCACGAATATTCCCACTCATCATGTTATTACCAACATCACCCTAAAGTTGCATACCCACGAAGCTTCTACCGGTCTCGTCACACGTCTGCGCCTGCATCGTCTCTTGGCTACCCCAGGCCCGGACGTGTCATGGTTCATCGCACAGTCCAACCGCCCCTGGGTGCACCCCGGCGGTGATTACGATCCCACCCCCCTAGCAGAAATCGCCGGGCCCATTACCGCTGCGTCCGCGCCACTTTTCTTCCCGTGTACTACCGGCCTACTCGCCGCCGCTAACGCTGCACTCGCGGCAGGTGAACCGCTCAACATGCTCCTTCTCTCAGATACCAACGTGCCCGGCGCCCTCCTGCTCGCCTCTTCTCACCATGAAACCTGGCTCTATCGCCCAATTCTAAGTATCATGGAAATGGTCCCAGAGCCAATGGCCGCAGGGCTCCTTGCCCTCGCCTTGGGTGCGCCTTTCCTCACTCGCGCAATGAGTCAGGATTAACTATGTGGTCTCCCTTGGTGCGCACAATCATCCTCCTCACTCTTTCCAACGTCTTTATGACTTTTGCGTGGTACGCACATCTCAAAAATCTCTCCAGCAAGCCATGGTATGTGGCGGCGATTATTAGCTGGTGCATCGCCTTGTTCGAGTACCTAATTCAAGTGCCGGCCAATCGCATCGGCTACACCCAGCTAACTCTCCCACAGCTAAAAATCTTGCAGGAAGTTATCGCCCTCAGCGTGTTCATCCCATTTGTAGTCCTCTACATGCGTCAGCCGTTGAAATGGAACTATGTCTGGGCGTGCCTGTGCATGATTGGCGCCGTGTACTTCATTTTCAAGCAATGAAAGCATTCACCGAGTACTTCTGGTTCAATACGAAGCGCCACCGCGAATACATTAACATTACCAATGACGTAGCACGCGTTGTCGCGCGCAGCGGTGTCCAAGAAGGCTTCGTCCTGGTCTCCGCCATGCATATCACCGCCGGCGTGTTCGTTAACGACGCCGAGGACGGTCTGCTCGCTGACATTGACGAGTGGCTAGAACACCTCGCCCCCTACCGAGAGAATTATCGCCATCACCGTACCGGCGAGACAAACGGCGACAGCCACTTGAAAAACTTACTAGTCGGCCACCAAGTCATTGTCCCGATTACCAAAGGCACGCTTGACCTCGGACCGTGGCAGCAGATCTTTTACGCCGAGTTCGACGGCCAGCGTCGCAAACGCGTCGTCGTTAAAGTGTTGGGAGAGTAACTTCAACTTCACTTGAGGCGTTCCTATGTGTGGCATCATCGGTTACCTCGGCGGCGAAGAAGCATGCCCCATTTTGATCGAAGGTCTCAAACGCCTGGAATATCGTGGCTATGACTCCGCAGGTATCGCGACCGTTGTGCCCGGCGCGATCGCCATCCGCAAACGACCAGGAAAGATCGCAGCTTTGGAAGCACTGCTGAGAGAGCAGCCTATCCATGGTACCACCGGCATTGCACACACCCGCTGGGCTACCCACGGCCCCGCTAATGAAGTGAATGCCCACCCGCACACCGGAATGACCGGCCGCATCGCCATCGTCCATAACGGTATTATCGAAAACTACGCCACCCTGCGCACACACCTGGAACGCGAAGGCCATGTCTTCCATACCGAGACCGATTCCGAAGTCATCGCTCACTTAATCGAGCGCCACCTGTACGGCCCCGCTGGCGCCGCCGCCCCTCCTTGCACCCTCGCCCAGCTCGAAGCAGCTGTGAGCCAAACCGCAAAAATGCTCGAAGGAACCTTCGGCATCGCTGTCGTCTGCGCCGATGTGCCCGACGCCTTGATCGGCGCACGCAAAGGCAGCCCCCTCGTCCTCGGCGTCGGCAATAACGAAATGTTCCTCGCCTCCGACGTCAACGCTTTTGTCCTCTACACCCGCCAAGTCATTTACCTCGATGACAATGAAATGGTCACCCTGCGCCGCGATGGCTATCAAACCAGCACTTTCGAGCGCAGGCCCGTCACCAAAGACATTCAGCAGATTTCCTGGGATGCCGATGAAATCGGGCGTGGTGGCTACCCCCACTTCATGCTCAAAGAAATCTGCGAACAGCCTGAAACCATCCGCAACGCCTTCCGTGGCCGCTTGCTCCCCGACCACGCTACCGCCAAACTTGGCGGCTTGCACCTCTCCAACCGCGATATTCTCCTCATCGATCGCATCGTCATCGTCGCCTGTGGCACGGCTTTGCACGCAGGCATGGTCGGTAAATATGTCATCGAAGAACTCGCACGCATCCCTGTCGAGGTCGACTATGCCTCCGAGTTTCGCTACCGAAACCCCATCATCCGGCCAAACACACTCGTCCTCGCAATAAGCCAATCAGGCGAAACCGCCGATACCTTGGCCGCCGTCCGTGAGGCACGCCAAAAAGGCGCCACCGTCATGGGCATCTGCAATGTGGTCGGTAGCACCATCGCGCGCGAATGCGAAGGTGGCGTCTACGTCCACGCCGGTCCAGAAATCGGCGTTGCCTCCACCAAAGCCTTCACTTCGCAGTTGACAGTCATGGTCCTGCTTGCCCTCTACTTCGGCCGCGTGCGTGACCTTTCTCGCGCCACCGCTCTAGACGTCATCAACGCCCTCCAAGGCTTGCCTGAGGTCATCAAAGAGTTCCTCGCACAGCGCGAAACCGTGCGCCAAATCGCCGAGCGCTATGTCCACACCCAACACGCCTTCTTCATCGGCCGTACCGAACTATATCCCGTCGCCCTCGAAGGCGCCTTGAAGCTCAAAGAAATCTCATACATTGATGCCAACGGCTACCCCGCCGCCGAAATGAAACACGGCCCGATCGCTCTCGTAGACGAGCAACATCTCACCGTCGCTTTGGTGCCTGAAGGCGAGCTCATCGAAAAAATGCTCTCCAATGTCCAGGAAATCCGCGCACGCCACGGGCGCATTGTCGCCGTCACCGACAGCGATCATCCTAAACTCCCACAATTGTGCGATGACATTATTCGTGTACCACGCGTCCACCCCATCGTCCGCCCCATTTTGATGGTGGTCCCCCTCCAACTGTTTGCCTACTACATTGCCGTGGCCCGCGGCTGCGACGTTGATCAGCCCCGTAACCTGGCCAAATCCGTGACGGTCGAGTAGTCCTCCACTTCCCATGGTGCACGACACTTCCACCGCTCCCCGCGTCACGGTCATCATCACCACCCGCAACGAAGAGCGTAACATCCTCCCCTGCGTCCACGCCATCCACGCCCAAACGCTCCCCCGCCCCATGTACGTAATTATGCTCGTCGATAACTACTCCACTGACCGCACGGTGGAACTCGCCCGCCCCTTCGTTGACACAGTGTACCTGCACGGACCAGAGCGTTCCGCCCAACGCAATTTCGGTGTCGCTCACGCAACCACACCCTACGTCCTCTACCTCGACGCCGATATGCGCCTCTCCCCGACGGTCCTCGAAGAATGCGTCAACACACTGGACGCCAACCCCGAGTTAGTCGCCCTGTACATCCCCGAAAAGATCGTCGGCACAGGATTTTGGATCGCCGTGCGCAACTTTGAACGCTCTTTTTACGACGCCACCGTCGTTGACGCCGTGCGCTTCATACGCCGCGACGCTTTCCTCGCCACCGGAGGCTTTGACACCTCTTTGTGCGGCCCCGAAGACTGGGACCTTGATCGCCGCCTTGCCACCCACGGCCGTTTCGCCTTGATCACTGCGCCGCTCTACCACGACGAAGGTGCCTTTTCCTTCCGCCGCTACTTGCGCAAAAAAGCGTACTACGCACAGTCCTTCGCTGCGTACGCGCACAAATGGCAACACGACGCGGTCGTGCGCAAACAACTGGGCGCCTGGTACCGCTTCATCGGAGTCTTCATCGAACAAGGCAAGTGGCGCCGCCTTCTTCGCCACCCCCTGCTCGGTGCAGGTATGTACCTCTTACGCTTCTTAGTGGGCTGTTCCTTCCTCCTGTCCAAATTCACTCGTGCCAAGGAGTAGTATGAGAGACTTCGCTGAACGTGTCCAGTTCATTCAGCGCCAAGACCCCGAAGTCGCTGATTTGCTCATCCGTGAGCAAGAACGCCAGGAGTTGGTAATCCGCTTGATTGCCTCCGAGAATTACGTTTCACGCGCGGTGATGGAAGCTACCGGCTCGTGCCTCACGAATAAGTATTCCGAAGGCTATCCCGGTAAGCGCTACTACCAGGGCCAAGAGTTTGTTGATAAAATCGAACTCCTCGCCATTGAACGTGCCAAAGCGCTCTTCGGTGCCGAACATGTCAATGTCCAACCGTACTCCGGCTCGCCCGCCAACCTCGCTGCCTACTACGCCTTGGCCGAGCCTGGCGACACCATTCTCGGCATGAGCTTGCCCCACGGCGGTCACTTGACCCATGGCTGGAAAGTGAATTTTAGTGCGCGCTTTTACCACGCCGTCCAGTACCCGATTCGCCCCGACACCTGCTTAATTGATTACGACGAAGTAGCGCGTCTCGCCCGTGAACACAAACCTAAAATTATCGTCTGCGGCGCCAGCGCCTACCCCCGCATCATCGATTTCACGCGCTTTGCCGAAATCGCCCACGAAGTCGGTGCCTCCCTGGTCGCTGATATCGCTCATATCGCTGGCCTGGTCGTCGCCGGAGTACATCCATCACCTGTCCCCGTCGCCGATGTCGTCACGACCACTACGCACAAGAGTTTGCGTGGCCCGCGCGGCGCGATCATTCTCTGCCGCGCACAATACGCCAAAAGCATCGACACGGCTGTCTTCCCCGCCCTGCAAGGCGGCCCCCATAATCACACCACTGCTGCCATGGCAGTCGCCTTCCGCGAAGCGAGTACCCCCGCCTTCAAAGCCTATGGACGTGCCATCATTGAAAATGCCCGCACCTTGGCTGCTGAATTGATGTCCTACGGCTTCACGCTCGTGACCGGCGGCACCGACAACCACCTCATGCTCGTCGACCTCTCCAATAAGCGCATCCCTGGCAAGCCCATGGCGCGTGCCTTGGAGCAGGCCGGCATCATCTGCAACTGTAACTCCGTCCCCTTTGACACACGCCCACCATTTGACCCGAGTGGCATTCGCCTCGGCGTCTGCGCGGTCACCACGCGTGGCTTCGGCCCAGACGAAATGCGCCTCATCGCCCGTTGGATCCACGAGGTAGCAGAACATCACGATGATCCCGCGCGCTTGGCATCCATCCGCGCCGCAGTACGCGAATTGTGCCTGGCGAAACCCGTCCCCGACGTCTTCGTTTAAGCTGCACGCGCGTTCGTGAACCGCTGTGGCGGTCTCGCCTATGAACGCTGCCCTGCACGACCTCCTGCAGTCCCTGAACGCCAACCTCCCCGCCGCCGTGCGGAAATGCGGCGTACTCTTTGACCGAGCCCTCGTCCTCCGCCTCGCAACGGCCGCTGGTACACGCTACCTGTACCTCGCCCCGGACTGCATGTCCCGCGCCGTCGCCTACGGCCCTGTCTCACCCCATGCCGACTATCCCCACGCCTCATGGCTGGGCGCCCATCTCACTCCCCTGGAAACAGCTCAGCTACTGCGCGCAGAAGCGCTCCCCTCCGAAAACGTCCTCCTACTCGTGTTCTCCACTCCGTCCCACTTGTGGCTCCATTTCTTTGGCCAGTCCGGCAACGCAGTCCTCACTTCTCCGGATCAAACCATCCTCGCTGCATGGCATCTGCACACACACCACCCCCCTGGCGCTCCCTATCATCGCACCTCGCCAGCCGCTCCGCGCGAACTCATTTCCGTTATGGAACCCGCGGCACTTGTAGCCCACCTCACTAACCTCGCCTGCGAGGACCTCCGCCGCACGGTCGCACGCCATCTGCGCTCCCAACGTGCTCGCCTGCTCCACCGTCTTGCCAAAATTGACGCCGATGCCGCCCGCGCCGCCCGCGCCGCCGAGTTTCGTCACCACGCCGTCTTGCTGCGCGCCTACTATCACCTCATCAAACCGCACCGCGACAGCGTCCAGGTCCCAGATCCTGAACACCCTGATACCACCATTACTATCCCTCTCGATCCACGCAAATCGCCCCAAGAAAACCTGCGCTGGTACTTTCACCAAGCCGAAAAGTGGCAGCGTGCGCCTGCTGCCATCGCGCGCCGCCGCCAAGAGACCGTGGAGGCGCTTGCCGCACTGGATCGCCAAATTGGTACCCTGCCCTCCTTGCAAGATCTCGCAGCCCTGCGGGCCATGCTACCGCCTCCCCCTCCAACAAAACAACGTCCCAAGACAGACCGAGGCCTTGCCCGCTTTCGCCGCTTTCGTAGTAGCGATGGCTTCCTTATCATCGCGGGACGCTCCGCTCGTGACAATGACGAACTCACCTGCCGCGTCGCCCACGGCCACGACCTCTGGCTCCACACACGCAACCGCCCTGGTGCCCACGTTATCATCCGCGCGCGGCGCAACCAGCCCGTCCCAATCCGTACCTTGCGCGAAGCCGCACTCGTCTGCGCCCACCTCTCAAAAGTCCCTGATGGCGAGGTCGAAGAAATCCTCTACACCCAACGGAAGCACGTCGCAAAGCCCAAAGGCGCGCAACCCGGAATGGTCCTGGTCGCCGGCGGAAAAACCATCACCGTACGTGAGCGCGCCACTGCTATGGAGGAATGGTTGCGCACCCACCAGTGGGATGCACCAGATCCTCAGGTTGAACCTGAATCTCCTTCGTCTGCCTAATCTAGCGCTCCTATCGCCCGCTCACTTACCCGCGGGCCTGTTCTGACGAAGCACCCCTATTCTGACGAAGCACCCGCTGCACCTCCGCACACAAATCCTCAATCCGAAATGGCTTGGCCACCACGCCATCAAACTCCTCTGCCCCCAGCAGCTCTCTCTTTGCCTGCTCCGCATACCCCGTGACCACAAGCGCTTTAATTTTCGGATCCGCTCGCCGTAACGCCTGCAGCACTTCTTTCCCCCCAATGCCTCCCCGCACCGTTAAGTCCAATATTGCAAGGTCAAACTGCCTGGCGCTCCCTCTCTGCGCCTGAAACCTCTGAATAGCTTCTTCGCCAGTGCCCACGTCCGTCACCTCATACCCCGCTTCTTCCAATGCGCGCTTGATCAGTAAGCGGACAGCCTCTTCATCATCTAACACCAACACCCGTGCCGGCCCGTGGAGCGTCGCTCTGTGTAACGGTTGTTCCTTCGTCGCTCCCTCCACTGCTAACTCCGGCCGTGCCGGCACAGTCACAAGAAACGTCATCCCCTCGTCTTCATTGCGCAGCACATCAATGCGCCCACCATGCCGTTGCACGATCGACAGCGCCGTGGTCAACCCCAAACCACTGCCACCTTTCTTTGTCGTAAAATACGGATCAAAAATCCGCATCAAATGTTCCGGGGAAATGCCCACCCCTCTATCTATCACCGCCACCTCGACGTAATTTCCGCGCGGTACCCGCTCGTCATTTTCCACAAACACGTTCCGCGCACGAATTCGCACCTCGCCCCCGTGCGGCATCGCTTGCACCGCGTTCAACACCAAATTCTGAAATACTTGACTCATCTGCGTCGTATCAATCTCCACCGGCCATAAGTCTTCGGGAATCTCAAACTGGCAGCTACAGGCCGAACCTCCCGAGGCAAACAACGCAGACTCAATAATCACCTCACGCAACGACGCCAGCTGCCTTACCGGTGCGCCACCCTTCGCAAACGTCAAGAGCTGTTGCGTCAGACCCCGCGCGCGTGTGGCCGCTCGTTCAATTTCCTCAAGTAATCGCGCCGCCGCTGCCTCTTGCATTGACGGCAATTGCCGCGCTAACGACGCATTCCCGAGAATTACCGTGAGAATGTTGTTAAAATCATGTGCAATCCCCCCCGCGAGCAATCCCAACGATTCCAAATTACGTGCCCGCAACAACTCTTGCTCTTGTGCCAGCCGTGTCGTGATGTCTTCGACAATCCCAAGTCCGTACATCGGCTGCCCGTGCGCGTCCCGCACGAGCGAAGCAGTTAACTGCCCCCAAAAAATGCTTCCATCCCGCCGCACGTACCGCTTGCGCAAGGTAAAATACGGCGCCTTCCCTTCACGCACCGGCCGGGCTGCCGCCATTTCTTGCTCCCAATCTTCCGCTGGTGTTATGTCCCGTAGCGTCAGCTTGCATAAGTCTTTTGCGCTGTAGCCGAGCATCCGACATAACGCTGGATTCACTTGCACAAGTCGCTGCGTGGCTAAATCCATCGTGGCTATGCCCAGCGTGCACGACTCGAAAATCAAACGGAAGCGCTCCTCGCTTTCACACAAAGCTTTCAGCATGCGCACCCGTTCGGTGACATCGTCAACGAGTACGACAATCATCCGCGTGCCATCTGGCAAGCGCACGCACGCCTCGCGCAACTCCACCTCAATTTTGTGCCCGTTTTTGCGGATATTCGTCACCACATGCTGTAGTCGTTCTCCCTCCCTCAACCGCGCTAAATTCTTCTCCACTTCGCTCTGGGATTCCACGGGAAGCAACATCCGCACGTGGCGCCCTAGTATCTCATGCCGTTCATACCCAAAAATGCGACAAA
The DNA here is from genome assembly GCA_026417575.1 of bacterium. Lineage (GTDB taxonomy): Bacteria > Auribacterota > UBA3054 > UBA3054 > JAPLST01 > JAOACZ01. The sequence continues at coordinate 26,085 of JAOACZ010000146.1, forward strand.
AGGCTGCATTCGCATCAATGATAGTCCCATCTACGTCCTCCAAAACAACACCGCTCGGCGAAAGATCAAACAGCGTGCGGTAGCGCAGTTCCCGATCTGCAAGGCATTGTGCGTCGCTCGCATGCGCCAGCGCACTGCCTAACACTGCCGCCGCCGCTCGTAGTGTTTCGCGCTCCGCCACCGACCACTGGCGCTCATGGCGGCACTCGGCAACCCCTAGGAAACCCCACCACTCCCTCTTTGTAAACACGGGTACAAGTAGCAATGACGTGATTGCACGCGTGTCAAAAAAAGCCTTCGACGGTTCAGGCAAACACTTCACGCTCACCTCCACCACTTCCCCGCGCCGCATCTTCTCTTTCCACTCGGGCAGCGATACCTCATCCCAGCACGCGTCGCGCGATGCCTCCCCACCCACGCCTGCGTCTATGCCCGGCGCACACCATTGCGCCAACTGGCTTAGGCGCGTCTCCCCTCCTGGCCCTCCTTTGATCTGAACAACATACGCACGACTCACGTCCATCGCTGTCCCAAGTTCTGCGATGATCTTTCCAAGCACGTACTCCCAGCGCCCATTCTCCAGAAATTGGTGCGCCACGTTGACCACTGCACTCATCATCGCATCTCGCCGCGCTAATTCGCGTCGCTGGCGCTCTTCTTCCTCCGCCAAGCGCGTAAAAACACGATGCGCTAACACCATTGCTCCCAACAGGAACAACGCGCCCGTAAGCGCAACCATATCTGCGACCGTTACTACTTTTTGCCCCCCTGCTGTAAACGAAAGCACCCGCAGGACCGCCAGTAACAGCAACCCTGATGACGCGAGTAACCATGCCACGCGATGACGCGTCAACGCAATTAAGCGTAATGAGAATACCGCCGCGCCGCACAGTGCCGCGAGAGTCAAACCCGCTACCATCGCCGCCGTGCTCATTTATTCCTTCACAGCTGGTGTTTGCTGAAGCATAGACCTGAGCCCGCTCGCTTACTGCTAGTGTACCAATTCGCACACGCCCACGCAATTCCGCGTGCGCGAGCGCGAAAAAGCACGCCGTTCGCGCCACAAGCAGTCCTCGTCGATCAGCCGTAACAACAGTGGGAGCTGAGTCGAAAAAATTGTCAGTAGTCCGCCCTTGCGCCTGAATTATTTGTGGCCGCCGCCTTTGCAAACACTCTCCCTGGCTATGCAAAAGGGTACGACAAGGGCTCATGTCACCATGAGAGCACCGGTGATCTCAATTCGGCCCTCCTGGCCGGCGCGCGGTCTATCACCGCATCTTGTCGGATGCACACGACGGTTTTCGTCATTTGCACCATGAACCGATAGTAACGCGTCATTGGTATGCCGCGGGATGGTGGTTGAAGCGGGTCTGCCAGGAATACAAGGAGAACGCCGATAAGCAAAACCGTACGCGGCACTTTGACTTGCTTGGGATAAAGCGTTACAATACCTAGCATGAAAAGAAGATACGCGCGGAGATGGTGGCTGTTCCTTATTGGCGCTGGAAGCGCGTGCGTCGGAGGATGCGGACGGCCCTCACCTGATGCCGTCGTGCGTGCCTGCCTGGAGGCCGCTGCGGCGCAGCGATACGAGCGTGCCTTGAGCTACTGTGGGCCAACGCTTCACACCCAGTACTCCAATCACCTATGGCTGACACAGCTCCGGCGCCAGCTGGGAGCAGAGCTAGCATTCACCGTTGAGCCGCCTGAGAACATGACGTGCAGCACGGCCCATGTGCGCGTACAACTCGAAATCACCATGCGGAACGAGCCGCGCAACCTCAACGTACCCGTCCGCGCAGATTTAGCATGGCGCGACAAGTGGTATATCGAAACAGTCTGGCTGCTCGGGCCCGACGGCCACCCGCGTGGCCAGGTATTTGATCATGTCCACGACCCGATCTGGTGGTAACGCGCAATTGAAGGTGCGAAAATGATTATTGTAATGCAACGTGGCGCGTCGGAGCGCCAGATTCATGCGGTAGAGGAGGAAATCAAACGCTTAGGCTTCATCGCTCATCCCATTCACGGGGTCGAACGCACGGTGATCGGAGCAATCGGAGATGAGCGCGGGAATGCGGGGTTACTCGCACTCGAGACCTGGGAGGGAGTGGAGCGCGTGATTCCCATCTTGAAGCCGTACAAGCTTGCCGGGCGCGAGCTCCACACAGAAAAATCAAAGATAAAAGTGCGCGGCCGCGTGGTGTTTGGAGGGAAAAAAGTCCCGGTCATCGCCGGGCCATGCTCGGTGGAAAGCCTTGAACAGATCTGTACCACGGCGGAGGCGGTAAAAGCCGCAGGAGCTACCCTCCTTCGAGGTGGAGCCTTCAAGCCCCGCACCTCACCTTACTCCTTCCAAGGGCTCGAGGTGGAAGGGCTAAAAATGCTCGCAGAAGCACGCAAGCGCACAGGCCTGCCTGTCGTCACTGAAGTAATGAAAGAGAGTGCTGTCGAAGTCGTGGCACAATACGCCGACGTGTTGCAGATCGGCACGCGCAATATGCAGAACTTTGACTTGCTCAAGGCCGTCGGGCAAGCGCGTAAACCGGTGCTGTTGAAGCGCGGCCTGGCCAGCACCGTCTATGAATGGTTAATGTCTGCCGAATACATCATGTCGCAGGGCAATATGGAGGTGTTACTGTGCGAGCGCGGCATTCGCACGTTTGAGACGGCGACGCGGAACACCTTGGATTTGAGCGCCGTGGCTGTCCTTCAGCACGAAACACACCTCCCCGTGATCGTCGATCCGAGCCACGGCACTGGTCACTACGAGTATGTGGAAAGCATGGCCTTGGCAGCCATCGCAGCGGGCGCAGATGGTTTGATGATTGAAGTTCATCCTAATCCTCATGAAGCGTGGTCCGATGGCGCACAGTCGCTTACCCCGGACCGCTTTACACGTTTAATGACACGTGCGCGTGCGGTGGCCCACGCCGTGGGCAGGGAAGTGTAACCCAGACTTACGGACCTCGCGCACAGTCCGCCGTATGTTGCTCGCACCGTCACTGAGGCGCTGCCCCAGGCGACTGGTATGAAAAATCCTGATGCGATGCTGCGTCGCGCGGCGCGATATATAGAGGTGCTGCACCATTGTCCCTGCGAGGAGAAAAAGATGAGAGCCGCCTCCGCCTCGGGAGCAGTGTCGTTTCCTACAAACAGGAAGCACACGGATTGATCGTGCGTGGCGTGCTCGCCGTAGATGAGTATGCTTGCCTTGTCAACAATTGTTGATCCCGCCGAAACCTGCACACGCTGGCAGCACTTCTGGCACGGTGAACTGTACGGTCGCCCCCCAGTAGTGGCTAGTATAACCAAGCCTAATTACGCGCAAGTGTGGCCAGGGGAGCGTCGTTACGAGCGAGCTCTGCACGGCCAGTACGAACTCATTCTGGATGCGATCGATCGCTGGCTGGATGCCACGCTCTTCCTAGCCGATACAGTCCCGTTTTTCGAGCCTGGTCTTGGTCCGGATCAGTTTGCCGCGTTCTTCGGAGGCACGCTCCACATTTCGGAAGACTCACCGGAAACAAGTTGGATGGAGCCGTTCGTCCGCAACACATGGAAGGACGTCCTGCCCTTGCGCGTGCGCGAAGACAATCCCGTATGGCGCGGTTTACTCAACTTTTATCAGCGCGTCGCGGCCCATGCGCGTAATCGCTACGTAGTCGGGATGGCCGATCTCCATTCCAACCTCGATGCGCTTGCCGCCATGCGCGGGCCAGAACGCTTGTGCATTGATTTGTATGACTGCCCCGACCTTGTTGCCGCCGCCTTGGCCGACATGCGTGCAGCCTACCCTTTTGTCTACGAGACACTGTCTGCTGCAGGCGGCATGAATAGCGCTGGAGGCACCATTGGGTGGCTGCCCTTATGGTGTCCGGGCCGCTGTGCCACAATTCAATGTGACACGCTCTGTCTCATCAGCCCTGAGTTCAGCCGGCGATTTGTCCTTCCCGCACTCGAGGAAGAAGCCGCCTTCCTCGACCACAGTATCTTGCACCTCGATGGCCCAGGAGCGCTCGTCCATCTCGATGATCTCTTGGCGATCTCGCGCATTGATGTGGTACAATGGGTGCCCGGGGCTGGGCAACCACCAATGCACACGTGGATCGAACTCCTACGCCACATCCAGCGCAGTGGTAAAGCCGTGTATGTCTACGGCGTGCGCGTCGACGACGTTAAGCAAATTCACCCCATGCTGCGACCCGAAAAAACCGTCTACAGCGTCGAGCTGGATAGTTGCGAGGAAGGCGAGGCCCTATTAGCGTGGCTCACGCGTCACTGCTAAGCAAAAAGGTGCAGCGACGCGGCACCACCACAGATCACCACGAATGCAGACTACTGAGGAACAAGACGCTGGCGCCACAAACAGCGCCGACACTCTGTCGGCGTAATCTGATGTACACGCCGAAACGCGCGGGAAAAACTATAGGCCGTCTCGTAACCCAGCTCGCTGGCTATTTCGTGTACTTTCATCCGTGTGCTTGCTAAAAGGCTTGCCGCTGTGGCCATGCGCAGATCCAAAAGCCACTGATGGGTGCGACGCCCGACGTGCTGGCAGAACAAACGATTGAGATGCTCGACTGAGATCCCGGCAGCACGCGCCATGTCGGCCACACGCACGTGCAAACCTTCCTCATGCACGAACTGTAACGCCTTCACCAAGGGAGAAGGATAGGGCAGTGGAGCCTCCGTCTGCTTTACCAACTTTCCCAGACGCACGAGTAACTCATACGCACACACACACATGCTAAGGTGACTTTCTGCGCCCTGCGTTCGCGCCGCCTCCAACATCCGTGTGAATAAGGCTTCGATCGCTCCACGTTCCCACGAGGGTACGGGCACGTGGGTCGCACCCAACAGACCTAACGACTCGAGCACGTGTCGCTTCAGCGGTGTATTTACATGCAAACCACAAAAATATTTTATCAGCGGCTGCCTGCCTACCGCACAATAGGTGCATGAGATGCCAGGACGTAAAATAAATACATTCCCAGGCCCATAAACATGTTCACCTCGTCCCGTGCGCACTTGAAAGAAACCGCTGACAATGTATTCAATCGCGTAAATAGAACTATGGCGCATCACCGTGCGATCGCCAGAGAGCCAATACGACCTGCCCACAAAACGCACATCTACCGGATACGCAGGCGACGGCGGCACCTCACTGAGCGGAATCCAATCGGGTGGTGGTGTGCCAGCCGGACGGGGTTTTCGGCGTGGAACAAACATCACCGTACCCATCTGCCGATACCAATGCGGGTTGGGGTGGAGAAACCCATCCGACATTAGGTCATGCACGGGCTTCATACGGCCGATTTCCCCAGCATCAGCAAGACCATACCTGTTCCCGTACGTCACGTGCTATATTTGACCAACGGTCCACAGTAGGATTGCTGTCCTATCACCAGCCAGTATACAAGATCCTTGCCGGCCATGTCAAAAAATGAGTAGAAATGACACCCGCGCAGCTGCGACAGCGAAAACAAATATCAATTCCAAGCATTGAAGAACTCATCAGAGTGTGATAAGCTGAAACCGTGAAACTGCTGCTCCGAACTTTTTGCGTTCCTGTGGCGCTTTTTCGCGCGGAAGCAGTCGTGCTTCTTTTCGGGCTTCTGGCGTGGTCCCTCGCAGCGGCGCCAGCGATTGAACACGCCGGCCTCGTCTGGACAAACATTCTCGCACTCGAAATTCGCGATGGCGACGTGATCCGCGGACGCCAAATTGTCTATACAAACCAACCTGGCGACACCTTCATATACCACGACAGCGGTGACTCCAATCACCCCCAAGTGTGGGTCCGGCGCGGTGGCGCAACAATAGGAGCACTGAGTGGGGATGGCAGGATGATCTGGCTCTGCGATCAGGTGTTGAATAAGATGAGCAGTGCAGCTGTGCGCAGCCTAACCAATGCCTTGCTCTTCCGCCTCTGGTCACCCGATGACCCTCGCTACGCGACCAATAGCATGCCGCTCCGCGTGTGGCGCAAGACGCGCTGTGGCTACCTGGCCACGACAAGCGACACCACGCGCGACATGCCGTTGCGGCATTTCTTGTATGTACTTTTACCCCACGCGTTTGTGACCGGCTGTACTTATACGCTCAGTTGCCCGCCAGGCACGGTGCCATCTTACACATTTTACTTCGACCCGAGGCAGATGCGGAGCGAGGCTGTCCATGTCAGCCAAGCCGGCTTCCACCTGCATTCACCCGTTAAACGCGCTTTTCACTCGTGCTGGATGGGCGATGGTGGTGGCATCCCATACCCTACCGGCCTGGTTTTTCACATTCTGGATCATACCACCGCGGCGAGCGTATACCGCGGCACCTTGCACCTTGTTCGCCGTGCCTCTGAACCAGAAGATCCGGGTGCACGTAACCGGAACTACACGGGTGCCGATGTTTTCGCAGCCGAATTTCCCGAACTCACAGAACCGGGTACGTACCGCGTGTATGTGGAGGGCATCGGTTGCTCGTTCCCGTTTCTGATCAGCGACACCTCCTGGATCACAACCTTTCAACTGATGATGAAAGGTTTCTATCACCAGCGCAGTGGGGTTGCGCTTGGCCCGCCCTATACCGATTACGTCCGCCCGCGCTGCTTTCATCCCGAGGATGGCATCAAGATCTACCATTCCACCTGCACACTGATGGACAGTGGCAATGGGCTCAATGCCCGGGGCACAGATACAGACAACTTTGGCAACCTTAACGCAGGGCGCACAACCCAGCTCGTAGCGAATGCCTGGGGTGGTTATTTCGACGCGGGTGATTGGGACCGCCGCATTCAGCATTTGCGTATTTCGCGCCTTCTCTTCGAGCTGGTTGATTTGTTCTCCAATGCCGTCACAGAGATCAACCTGAACATTCCTGAGTCCACCAATCACCTGCCTGATATCATTGATGAAGCTTTGTGGAATCTCGACTGCTACCGGCGCATGCAAACGCCCGAGGGAGGTATCCGCGGCGGGATCGAGTCCTCCGCTCATCCGCGCTTTGGTGATGGGAGTTGGCAGGAGTCCCTCCCAGTCATGGCATACGCTCCAGACATGTGGTGCAGTCACATGTATGCCGGCGATGCCGCCCGTGCCGCGTTCATCCTGCGGCGTTATGACCCCTCGTTAGCCGAGATCTACAGTAATTCAGCCCTGCGCGCGATGGCGTACGCCGAAGCGCAGTGGGCAACGAATTTCTATGCGATGACACCAAGTGCGAGCAACGCAGTACGCGACGCACGCAATCTTGCTGCTATCGAAATGTTTCGCCTCACCAAGGACCCTGCCTGGCACGCTGTTTTTACCGCCACCACGATGATCAACAACGACACAGCCGAACCCGAAGGCCCCACGTACGACCAAGCAGATGCCATCTTTACCTACCTCCGCACCCCGAGCGGTACCAGTACCACGTTGCGCCGACGCTATATTCACAGCTTAACTAATTTTGCCCGTACTATGGCCCAAGGCTCCTTCCACAGCGCGTTCGGCTGGACCCGCCACAATCAGTGGCTTCCCATCGGGTGGGGATTCATCACCGGCGCCGACTTCGATTACTTGCTCCGCGCCTACCTGCTCAGCCACGATCCTTACTTCCTCACGGCCACCCTCCGCGCCTTGCAGTTTACCAGCGGAGCCAACCCACTCAACATGGCCTTCACTGCTGGTCTCGGTACAAACGCGATTCGCGTTCCCTTGTTCGTCGACAGCATCATGCTTGGCGTGGAAGGGCCCGCGGGTATCACTACATACGGCCCGCTCGACATCGTCGAGTACCCGAACAATTGGTTCTATGTCTACTTCATGGCCCAACACGGATATCCATATTACACCAACTGGCCGGTTATGGAAGCCTATCAAGACTCCTACATGCCGCCTGATACACAGGAATACACGGTCGACCGACCGATGGCTGTTCAAGCATATGCGTGGGGTTTCCTCGCGGCGCTCTTTCCGCCAATTCCAGAACCGTCGCTTTCGACGGGCTTGGTCATCACTGCCAGCGTGGTACGCTGTTGTGGGCGTGGTATACGATAACAATGACTCTCCTCCGCGAGACACTATGAAAAGTTTTCCCCGATGTGCGTTGGCGTGTATACTCCTCGTGGCGTTTCCTCTCGCTGCAGTCGAAGTGCAAATTAGTGAGAGCGGTAGCGCACTGATCTGCCCGCGCTCGTTCGCTGCGTGGCTTGCCTATGGCGATAACGACACGAACTTTACCACGTGGGTTGGTGAAAACCGCAACGGAGGTCGGGCAAGTGACAACCGCTTCTACCCGCGCACGCGTGGCGCTTCTACCGTAGCAGGCATTATCTTGTGGTACTTCGATCTTACCGCTCACAGCGGCAAGCTTGCTACCGCCAATGCTGAGGTCTCTTGCAACGTCATGTGGGGCTGGACGCAAAGCGAAACCTATCGCCTCTACCCAATTCTGAGCAACTGGCACGAAAGTTCGGTCACATGGTCAAATTGGATCGGCGTCGGCTTCACCGCAAGCGGCGATAAGACCTATACCAATTGGTTTGGACCCGAGCTCGACGCAGACACAGTCATCGGCACGATGAAATCCACGTGGACAATCTCACAAAGCGTCGTACAAGCGTGGCTCAACAACCCTAGCGCATTTAAAGGCCTGGCGGTCATACCTGACGGAGACAGCATTCGCTACTTTTGGACACGTCAAGCTACGTGGATTCCTGTGGCAGACCGCCCGCTCATGGTCTTGCACATGCAATCGCTGAACAACCCACCCGCAACACCCACCAACATCAGCCCAGCTAACACGGCCATCGCGCAACCCCTTACCCCAACCCTCACGGCATCGCCCTTCTCCGACCCCAACGGCCACGGCCATGCCGAAAGTCAGTGGCAGATAGCTTTGGATCCCTCGTTCCTCACACCCGTTGTCAACATTCACACGGCCACTGAGCTCACCAGTTACACTGTCGGCACTGGGCTCCTCAAGCCTCACACTCGCTACTACTGGCGTGTCCGCTACAAAGACAATGCAGCCGAACCTGAATGGAGCGCCTGGTCGGCGCCTACATGGTTTGATACCGTCCTGGACCTCAGCCAACCGGTGATTATTCCCGCCGTGCGCAGCGCGTGGATTCGGGCTGTTCAACCGACCAGTAACTTTAATCCTTCCACCACTGCGTCGTTTGAACTCAATGCGGCCGATAGTTCAGGCCCAACCAGCATGATTCTACACTTCTTTGACCTCAGTGTCTTCAGCAGATACCCTGAGTTGATCATCAACGGACCAGGGCAGTTTTCCTACACTGTCCACTACGTCTGGCCTAATAATCCACCGACTGTACGCCTCTACGAACTCACCGCACCGTGGGACGAGCCAACCGTTACCTGGAGCAACTACCTGGGTGAAGCGGCTTGGACGAGCCGCGTGAATCGCGTGATGGACGAGAAGATCCTCGAACACTTTTCCTGGGGGCAAACAGAGACCTGGGGTAACGTTCATCAACAAGTTCTCCAAGACTGGCTACACTCCCCGACGAACAACTGCGGCCTTGCTCTGCTCACGGAAGACACAGCCGGCGTGAGTGCCATGTTTCGCTCCATGCCTCTTCCGTGGTTGCGGATGGAGATTATCAACACCAATGTTCCGCGGCCAGATCGGCCAATCAATATCAGCCCTCTGAACGGTGCTGCTGGCGTGTCGCTTACACCCCAGCTGCAGGCATCAGCCTATAGCGGTACGGGCACCCACACGGCCAGCCGTTGGCAGATTGCTGAAGATGCCCAAATGTTGGCGCTCATTTGGGATAGCGGTGCGACGAACGCCCTGACGACCATCACCGTGCCCGCTGGCCGGCTCCAGTACACCGGACGCTACTATTGGCGCGTCGCCTACATCAACCATCTCGGAGGTCAGAGTGCCTGGTCCATGCCAACCTTCTTTGATACTGTAGTCCAAGCCGGCTTAGTCTCGCGCAAGGCGGGCCGCACGGCACTCATCAGTTTCGCTGAGCCAGAGCGAAACTACAACGGCATAAATGACAATCTCCTCAAATTCGTCGGTCGCTCAAATAACGTTGCCGCCACCATGCTGTGCTGGTTCGATCTTGCTGTCCTCGAAGGCCAGTCCCTCAATGGCCCAGCACAGTTACAACTTCACTGGGATTATGTGAGTACCGAGTTTGGTGCACAAACATTTGCATGTTATCCACTGCTACGCGCATGGGACGAGACAAACGTCACGTGGAACAGCTTTAATGGGCCTGGTAACGAAAACTATGCTCAACACTTTGGTGCGCAGCTCGACGTGCAAGAAGCCGTCGGATACGAGTCAAACTTCTTCACCATTCCCCAGGCCGTGGTCGAACAATGGCTCTCTACCAGCACGTCGAACTGCGGACTGGCAATTTATCCCGACGTGTCCATCCCCAACGCGTTTGTTTATTCGCGAAAATCGCCGCTCAAAGCGCCCACATTGATTATCGACGTCATCCCAGAACCAGCCGAGTTGGCGCTCGCGTTGGCATCACTTGCACTATGGCGCAGGCAAGCGCGCTTGAGCGGTGGCAAGGCACTTCTCCAGCCAGGCACGGGCTAGGCTACGCTGCGCGCCACAGACCACCGCAGCCACGACCGAACGCCCTGACGGCTAGGCTCGTCAATCGCCCAGTGGCAGATGTGCGCAGGCACGCGCTTTTGCAGACGTTCGTACCGCGCAGAGTTTCGCGCCAGTCATGGTCGCAGCGGCGACGAGCAACAGTTTCGTCGCGAATCTAATAAACACTTCCCACCCCACTTGCCCTGACTGGCAGCAGGGCACGTGCCTCCTTACCACGCGTAGGCTTCGGGCGCCTCACCCCCTGGCCCTGGAAAAAGCTGATCCAACTCCTTCATCACCTCGTCGTTCAGATCAAGATCGAGAGCACGCAAGCTCCCTTCCAACTGCTCAAGCGTGCGCGGCCCAATGATTGGGGCAGTCACAGCCGGGTTCTTCAGGAGCCAGGCTAGCGCGACATCAGCCGGCTTCTCGCCCATACGCGCGCACAGGGCCTCGTAGCGCTCCAATCGCGCGCGCTCCTGAGCAAGATTGTCTTGCACATGCTTGCTCGCTCGCCGCCCCTCGCGTGCTTCGCTCACTCCCCCTGCTAACAAGCCCCCCGCGAGCGGGCTCCACGGAATAATGCCAATCCCGTACGCACGACAGGCCGGGATCACTTCAAGTTCAATTGTCCGCGCCAGTAAGCTGTATTTGCTCTGTTCCGACACCAAACCCATAAAATGCCGCTCGCGTGCTGCATGCTGCGCTTGAACAATGTGCCAGGCAGCGAAATTGCTGCTCCCCGCATAAATCACCTTGCCTTGCTGGACCAGTGTTTCGTACGCCTGCCAAATTTCCTCCCACGGCGTCTCGCGATCGACGTGATGCATCTGGTACAGATCAATCCGGTCAGTCTGCAAACGACGCAAACTGTCGTCGCAGGCTTTCCGGATGTGCACAGCCGACAGGCGTGCATCATTTGGCCCGTCGCCCATCACCCCATACACTTTCGTCGCCAGGACAATTTTGTCGCGCCTACCGCCTCCCTGTGCCAGCCAGCGGCCAATAATTTGCTCCGTAACACCCTCGCCCTTTTTCCACCCGTACACGTTGGCTGTGTCAAAGAAGTTAATCCCAAGCTCCAACGCACGATCCATGATGGCAAAACTGCTGGGCTCATCGGTGTGCGGCCCAAAGTTCATCGTGCCTAAGCACAAGCGACTCACACGCACACCACTGCGACCTAGATGAACATACTTCATCCAATCCTCCGCACATGCAATACAAGGTTATCTTGACGTACCACCTCCACCATCGTACCTGCGGGTATCGACTCGTCCGCGCTGGCACGCCACAACGTCCCGCGCCAGCGCACGCGCCCCTCGCGTTCCTTGCCGCCAATCTCCTCCACCACTTCAACGTGTGCACCAACGGCCTCATGCGGGATCGTGTCCAGATCGCCCTTCTGCAGGGTAAACCCCGTCAGCTGTCCGGAGAGCCAGCGCCGCAGGGAGAACAATAAGACCACGCCGAGCACAATCCATATGAGAATCTGCACGGCAAGTGACATCCGTACGCCCAACGCGAGGAGAGCCGCCACCGCCCACGCACTCACCGCAAAAAAGATCAGCACAATCCCCGGGACGCAGAATTCCAATACTGCCAACAGTGCGCCAAGCAGAAACCAGACCAACACAGGATTCACAAGAGAACTCATCGTTTGCTCCGTAGCCTGGAATTATCAACCGCCGTCCGCGGGCCTACGTACTGCCAAACAACTCACCCCACCCCGCGGGCGCGTCAACTGCAGCTGGCTCCCGGGACCCGTGTTGCGCGGCGCGCCGCCTGCTTTTGGCGCGCTCCGCCGCCTGTACTCCCGCTGGGATCTCCTTCTCGCGGGTACGATACGCGCGCTCCATCATCATCTTATCTACCCGCTCCTCCAAGGGGACCGGGTACTCTCCCGTATAACAAGCGCAGCAAAACGGCGGACCTCCGCACACCTGTACCAGTCCTTCCAAACTCAAATACCCGAGCGAATCAACATTCAAAAATTGCGCGATTTCATCAATCGTATGCCGTGCGGCAATCAGCTGCTCATGTGCATGAAAATCAACCCCGTAGAAGCACGGAAAGCGTATCGGCGGACAACTGATGCGCACGTGGACTTCTTTGGCCCCCGCGCGTTTGAGCTCGGCCACACGCGCAAACGTGGTCGTGCCGCGAACAATCGAATCGTCTACAATCACCACACGCTTTCCCGCCACCACTTCTGGCATGATGTTCAACTTCACCCGCACCTTGATATCCCGCTCGCTCTGCAACGGAGCGATGAACGTCCGCCCCACGTAGTGATTGCGGATATAGCCCATTTCCAGCGGGATGCCACTCTCTTCCGAAAACCCCAAGGCGGCAGACGTGCCTGAATCCGGTACCCCAATGACAATGTCAGCATCCACAGGATATTCGCGCGCCAGCTGACGCCCTAACTCCTTGCGCACCACATGACAAGTCCGCCCCCACAACCGACTGTCCGGTCGCGCGAAATACACATACTCAAAAATGCACGGCGCCGCTGTCACGGGTGCGCCAAAGCGCAGCGAACGTACCCCCTGCGCGTCAATCAGCACAATTTCACCTGGCTCCACATCGCGCACAAATTCCGCACCCGTTAAATCAAACGCGCTTGTCTCCGAAGCAAGCACATACGCTTCCCCTAACCGTCCAAGTGATAACGGCCGAAAGCCATGCGGATCACGTATCCCAATCAGCATCTCCGGCGTGAGCATTACTAACGTGTACGCCCCTTGCAAGCGGCGTAGCACCGCGATAAGCAACTCTTCAAACGTCCCGTGAAACGGGCGCGCCATCAGGTGCACTATAATCTCACTGTCAGTGGTCGTTTGGAAGATCGAGCCGGCTGCTTCCAGTTCTTTGCGCAGAGAGCCGGCGTTGACCAAGTTCCCATTGTGGCCAACGGCAAGCTGCCCGCGCGCGTAATCGACAAGGAGCGGTTGGGCATTCTTGAGCGAGCTCGAGCCGGTGGTGGAGTAGCGCACGTGCCCGATCGCTGCGTCGCCCTGCATCCGCGCTAACACCTCGGGTGTCAACACATCGCTTGCCAAACCCATGCCCGTATGCCCCACAAGCCCATCGGCTGTCCGCACCACAATCCCCGCGCTCTCCTGCCCACGATGCTGCAGGGCGAATAAGCCGTAATAGGTCACCTCACCCGCCTGCGGATGCCCAAACACTCCGAACACCCCACATGCCTCGCGTACAGCTTCCTCCTTCATCCCTACTTCTCTCTTCACTGCCGTTCTAGCCACGTGCCACGTACTTCGCCATCAACAGTTCCTTGAATATTCACAGCCTGGCAATACACATCCACGTCTCCATGAACATGTCCCTTCGGACTGATCGTCAGCACTTGCCCGCGAAAATATACATCACCTGCAATCGTCCCGTGAATCTCGGCCACTTGCGCAAGAATAGCCACGTTCGTATGGCAGTCACCATACACACGCACGAATTGCCCCACTAACAACACCGGCCGCGTAATCTCGTCGCGTACCTCCAACAGTTGTTGGGCCGGTTGCTCCTCAAATCCGCGTGCCACCAACTCGCGCTTGAAGCCGTCTATCTTGGCAATGACATAGCGCACCCCCAGATAGCCCACCACGCCAGTGATCACGAGCAGGGTAAGACACCCGATGCCACAGCCAAGTCCCAGCTTTGCCCCAACCCCCATTCCACGTCGCGGCGCTCCTGCAGTACTATCAGACATGTTCTCATCCATAAGTGGAATTGCGTTCTCCGCGCCTAGTATAGCAAAAACCTCGCACCTGTTCCATTCGCATGCCGACACGATTGCTGGTACGCAGAGCACAATCCCAGTGCGACTAACGCCCGGCTGCCACAACTCTGCCAGGCCTCGTTACCGCCAATCGAGATTGTCATGTTGCACGAACGCACCTTCCTCGCCCGCGCACGATGCCACATCGGCAGCGTCGCGTGATTTGACAAGGCTGAGCTATTTTGTTACCCTAAATGCCACAGGAGGCGGCGAGGCCGTGCGCTGGTTGCCTGAAAGGCTTTAGCGCACATAACGAGAAAACACGGTCCTAATCAAAACAGGGGGACGCAAAATGCGCACACCATCTGGAGCAGCCGTTGTCGCTCTGAGTATTGTTGCGGTTCAAGCCATAGCAGGAACATTGCTGTTCGAGGGCTTCAACCAGGATAGCCTGCCAGCTGGATGGACAGTATCGAATCAGGAACCGCTGACCTTCGTCACCTCAAGTGGCAACCCGACGGCCGCACCCTACGAAGGCACGCATTTCGTCAAATTTGCGTCATACACTTATAGCAGCGGCACACGCTCCTTACTTACCTCACCAGCCATTTCCACCCTGGGAAAATACAACATTACTGTGACCTTCGCTTGGCATCGCGACAGCGGCTGGGCTAGCTCTCAAGACCGCGTCATTGTGCGTTGGTCAACGAACGGCACCACCTGGAGCGGCACGAACACGTATCTGCGCTACAGTACCACCACAGGATGGACCATGCAGACGTGTCCGCTTCCGGCCGCCGCGGCTAACCAACCCACTCTCTACGTGCGATTTGAATTTGTCTCCGCCTACGGTAACAACTGCTACTTGGACGCTGTGCGCATCACAGGCACCTATCCTGGAGAACCGAGTCCCCCCGCCCAGCTCGTCGCTACCGCCACCAGTAGCTCTGACATCACACTTACCTGGCAGAGAAATGCCACGGGGGACGTGGTCATGATTGCAACTAATACCCTAGCTCTCTTCGGCATACCCTCCAACGGTGTCGCGTACGCCGAGGGTGATACCCTCGCAGGTGGCGGTGGTGTCCTCTACCTGGGGACTGGTACCGTGCTACACCTCTCCGGCTTGCAAAGCGGTACCCGCTACTACTTTCGCGCATGGTCAGTCAGCACGCTGACCAACTATTCTGACTCTCTTGACGCGGAAGCGACAACGGATTTTATCCTCCCCATCAACGAAGGATTCAACAGCCCACTACTCCCCGCAGGATGGAGCATCTCCAATAGCACGTACTTGACCATTGTGTCCTCAAGCACTTCCCCCTCAGCCACCCCTTATGAGGGGACACACTTTGTGCGCTTCAACTCTTTTAATGCGAGCTCTGGCACCTACGCCTCGTTGATCTCGCCACGCTTTTCAAGCCTTGGTAGTTTCGCTGCCATTGTCGTTGACTTCGCGTGGCATCAAGATCCGGGCTGGCCATCGGACAACGATAGTGTCACTCTGCAATGGTCTACTAATGGTACGCACTGGGCAAGTGTGCAAACCTTTTATCGTCTAGCGCCACAAACAGGCTGGACACTGCAGCGCGCCTTCTTGCCTCTTGCGGCGTTGGGCCACCCGCGCATGCAGGTGCGGTTTCACTTCCTCTCTCAGTACGGTAACAATTGCTACCTGGACGACGTACACATCTTTGCTGTTGAGCACAACCTTTACCTCAAGCCTGCGCAACAGGCAGGCGACGGCACGCCTGGAGCCACGGTTCCCTACACTCTCGAACTGCGCAACTTGACCGGGGCGGACCGTGGTGTGCTGTTGACGTATCACAGTCCCTGGCCCAGCAGCGGGCCCGCGATGACGGGAATCATTCCCCACGGCGGTACCACAAACATTTCGCTAAGCGTGCAGGTCCCAACCTCAGCTATTGACAGTCAAACATCTACCACCCTGGTACAGGCCGTCACGGCGGATTACCTCTACACCAACACCGCCATCGTCATTACCCGGTGTATCTGGACCTATCGCCCCATCTGTGAGTGGTTCCAGACAAGTCTGGGCGCATGGACAAACTACTTCACTGGGCCTACCAATAGCGGGTGGTACTGGGATTGGTGGTGGCAAGCAGCCGCCCATGAACAAGAAACAGGCGGAACGAACTGGTTAGTCTCCCCTGCTATTGATCTCAACCACGGCTGGGCCGACTCGCTGCGCTTGTCATTCTGGTTTGGCGTTGAGGATGATCTCCTCTACCCCGAAGGCGTCTACCTCGTTACTGGCAATCGCAACCCGAACTTCGGCAAACTCACACGTCTCGCAGACATTCAATACGTGGCCGGAAACTGGCTCCTGAATGAGCTTGACATTACGACGTACCGCACCAACGTGCCTGTGTATCTGGCATTCGACTACATCAGCACAAATCCGTATCAGCTGATCACAGGCGTATGTATTGAAGCACTTAAAACGGGAATAGATAATGCGGTTCTGCGCGGGCCAGCCACCTTCGCAATGACGAGTTACGCGACTACACCCATCATCACCGGCGCCGTGGCGATTGCCGCAGAAACGGGTACAGGTGGCCCCGCCACCCTCGTCGAGGCGCAACTTGGCTTCGGCCCGCATGCCTTGCTCCCCAACGACACAGATTGGACCTGGTTCCCTGCAACGTACGCCGGCGCCGATGGCGCCTACGACGTATTCACCGCTGCACCGCAGCTGACGCTGGCTGGCACGCTGCGGTACTGCTATCGCTTCCGTCGCGGCAATGCCACCTGGGTCTACGCAGACCTTAATGGCAGTCACGACGGCTTTCACACAAATTTGACAGGTGTCGCTCACGTGGCCATGCTGCCTCCGCAAGGCGCGTTGTTGCGCCATCAGACCATCAGCCTCGACTGGCAGTTCGGGCCCTCCTCGTACGTAAATCCCAGCAACACACCGCCCCTCTACCGTGAGTCCGCGGACGATCTCTCTCTGCCCTACGACGCGATTCTCAACTCCATTCGCGTGGGCGGGCTCTATTGGGGCGTGGGGCGGCAGAATCTGGAACAAGGCTTCTGGGTGCGCGTGTATGCCCATGGCGTGACCAACCCTGCCGCGTTGCTGCACGAACAGCATGTCCCCGGGTACGCCTGTGAAGAATGGCTGGGCATGGATTCGTATGGGTATCATGACTACAAGTACCACGTCGCTCTCTCGCCTCCTCTGTACGTGCCGGCTGGAACAACCGTGTGGATATCTGTACAGCATGAAGTGCGCGCAGGCACGTTCTGGTCACTTTTGGATACGCCCGATCCGGTCCGCGGCTACGACGCGTGCCAACGCAGTTCCGCTACCGGAACATGGTGGTTGATCGGCGACGGAGGTTACGACCTCGGCATGGAAGTGTATGGCGACGTTACTAACGCGGGATTCATTAATGGCCATGTTTTCGATGCTGAGTCCATGGCACCGATCCAGGGTGCCCTGGTGCTGATTACCAACAACGTCTACGTTAACTCGGTGCTCAGTGATTCAAATGGGTTCTACAGTGCACCCGCGCCTGCAGGAACTTATGAGATCGTCGTCAGCAAAGCCAATTATCTCCCCGCGACCGCCCACGGGGTAGTTGTCACCGTCGGCAGCACAAACACGGTGGATTTCTATTTGGAAGGCTCGTACCTGCACGTCAGCCCCACGAATATCTCGCGTGTGATGACCCTCAACTCGCAAACGCTCAATCCGCTCGTGCTCAGCAATACCGGGCCGCTGCCGGTGCAATTTACCCTTACTATTCGGAACCTTGGCGCGTCTACCACACTCGCCGCGCGTATCACCCACGTCAGCATACCGCCGTGTAACGGCTCCTTCCCGCGCAGCTCCACTCGGCCCTCTCTGGCGCGGGCGCCACGCCGCTCCACGTCACTCGCTCCCACGCCCACAGCGCCCCGTGCGCTCTCTCTCCCACCTGTTACTGCGTACGGATTCAATATTTATCCTGCCTCGCCTAACGCGCTCATTCGCCTGACGACTGATAATCCCGGCGCGCTCACCACGGTGGGAACGGCCAACACCGGCCCGAATGGCTTCGTGTGTGGCGCGACGTTCCTCCATGGCGACTTCAGTAAGCTCTACTGCCTGGTGTATGAGGATAACAAGCTGGTCACAGTCAACACCCTCGACGCGAGCGTGACCGTGATTGCCAACTGTGCGCCGCCAGCCGGTGAAGATTGGACCGGGCTGGCGGCGGCACCCGATGGGACGATCTATGCCGTCTCGTACACCGGGGCAGCCAGTAAGCTATATGCCATCAATCCCACCAACGGCGCCTACTCGCTTGTAGGCTTCATTTCAAATGCCGACCTCATCGTGGGCATTGCGATTAATGCCGCGGGCGAAATGTACGGGCTCGATATCGGCAACGATATTTTGGTGCGCATCAATCGGACAACAGGTGCCGGTACCCAAATCGGTTCAATCGGGTTTAATGCCAACTATGCGCAAGACCTCGCATTTGATCTACAACATAACGTCCTCTACCTCGCGGCATACAATGCATCTACCGATCGTGGTGAGCTCCGCGTGGCTGATACCACGACCGGAAATTCGGTGCTGATCGGCCAGTTCGGCTCCAGCCAAACGGAAGTAGATGGCTTTGCCACTATGACACTGCCCCCAGCCCCGTGGGCGCGTGCAGAAACAAATGCCGGTGCCTTAGCCGCAGGCGAGGCGCGGACAGTGCAAATCACCTTTGACGCCTCCGTGGTCTCGAATGCTGGTGAGTACCTTGCGGAACTGCTGCTCCGCGGGACGTTTGTCAATGCCGTACCGCCGGTACCCTTGAAAATGACCATCTTGGCAGAGCCGGTGATTAGTGCGCCCAGCCTGCTTAACTTCGGTGACGTGCTGATCGGCGAGAGTACAAACCTGCTCCTGACCATCAGCAATGTTGGTTTCGGCATGCTGACAGGCCAAATCTCCGCTGTCAACGCACCATTTGGTATTAGTGGCAGCGCGGCCTACGCCATTCCAGCTGGGCACACGTCCTCTCACACGCTCACCTTCACGCCGCCGGCGGAAAGCTCCTACACGAACGTGGCTGTTCTCACCGGCGGCGGGGGGGCCACGGTGACCCTGATTGGCACGGGCATTCCCGAGCCAGCGGTCCCAGTGGCAGCGTGCATGCTCGCCTCCGCTCTGCTTCGCCGCGCGTGGCGCGTCGTCCGCCGAGGCTAATTCATAGGCGCATGGCGAGTGCACGCCGCACAAACAGCTGCGCAGCGAAAGCAGGTGGTCGCGAGACTACACACCGGGTCGTCTGCGCCTCCGCGTGGTAGCTGCGCCGTTTAACCCTCACCTCAGCCAGCCACGCAACGAGGGCATGCCCTGCATGCCAAGCAGCAATCGACCAAAAAGGCAGGTTGAAAAGCCCCGCCCGTGGCGGTCATCCAGCACCTAATGCAGCAAACCGCCGGCCGCAATGTGCCCGTACACCCGGCCTCTGCCACCGATGTCACTCCGCGCACTGAGACTCCAAGAGGCTCGTCACCGCACGCAACTCCCACGTCATCGCGTGGGTGTTAAATACCAGCTCGAATAGATCAGCACCTGCGCGAACCGCGAAGTGAAGAAACGTCGTGGCGCCGTGGCGTGACTCCCACGTGTAGGTGACTTCTTCCACGCGATACGTGCGGCCACTCCACACAAACGTGACTGGCACCAATTTGCGCCCAGCCGTGTTAAACACGGTGTACACCTTGATGCGCTCATTGACAAACGTACTCATCGCCACAGCCTACTGCCTGCGCGCAGCCAATCTCGTGCCGCTCGTGTGCCCGTAGCGGCCTTGAATCCGCAGCCATCCCCTGTGGTTATTTCACACGCCGGTACAAGCCCACCACGACGCCGATAATCTCCACCCGCGAGGTGTCCGTGAAAACCAACGGCGCCATGGTAGGGTTCTCTGCCACAAGCCGAATGCGCTGCGCGCCGTCGCGAAAAAAACGTTTTACCGTGACTTCGTCATCCACGCGCACAACCACAATGTCACCGTTCCGCGCGGTGGGTTGGTGGTGCACAAGGACAAAGTCGCCATCCCGAATACCTGCGTTGATCATACTATCCCCGCGCACTTGCAGGGCAAACGTGTGCTGAGGATCCGCGACAAGTCCGCCGCAGGGGAGGGTCCCGCTAATATGCTCCGGCGCCAGTACGGGCTGGCCCGCGGCCACGTGCCCCACAATCGGTATCTCCCACGCCGGCCGTTCGCTGTGAAGAAGTCGCAGCGCCCGCGCATGATCCTTGCGCTGCACCAGCACGCCTTTCTTGCACAAGGCGCGAATGTAGCCTTGCACAGTACCAATGGCTTTCACGTGCAGCGCTGCGGCTAATTCACGCAACGTCGGTGGGTACCCGTGCGCACGCTGAAACGCTTGAATGCACTCCACTACGCGCTGTTGTTTCTTTGTCAGGTTCATCACCCATAGTATAGCATACATTTGTATGTATGTCAAGAGGGAACAACTCGCCTTGACCCGGCGACCGGCTTTGGCCGACGCGGAGCGTAACTGCCGCCTTTTCACGCCTCACCGCAAGTTCTGCGACGCTCATCCACCATAAATAACGCATGTTGCCAGCATGAGTTGGCTGTACCGGCCTGTCAGGCGTGCCAGGCCACTACCTGGAAAGCCATGACGGCGCACAAGGACACAGCCGCACCACACGGGCACCGTCGCCAAACTTGAGCCGGGGTGGTTGCTGATTTCCGCGCTTCTTGCTACAATGGCGGGGCACGTAGGAATCCAGCATGAAGCATCGCTCCGCGCGTCATACAGCAGGCTCGGCCCGACACATTCCCGGTGCGGGGGACGACGGCTTCACAAGCCTCCTCCATGGGAAAGTAGCGAAGACGCATCCGTTGATCGCCGCGCTCGGAGCATTGGATGAAGTCAACGCCATGTTGGGCTTAGCGCTCGCCCATGAGTTGGATCAGGCCACGCGGCATGAAGTAACCCTGATGCAACAGTACATCTATCAAGTCTCCGCTGCGGTAGCGGCGCGAGGAACGTGGGTCACGGAACCGCCAGCGGGAGAGCTTGTGCAGCACATGGACCGCGTGATCGCCGAGTTACAGGACGAACTGCCGCACGAACGCGGGTTTATTCAGTATGCGGGATGCCCAGGGCCGGCGGCCTTACAAGTGGCACGCGCAATTTGCCGGCGCGCGGAACTGGCTCTCTGGCATGCGGCAGCAACCGCATCACTTCCGCACGAGCTGGTGCAGGTGGTCAACCGTATGTCCTTGTGGATGTACCACGTTGCCCGCCGCGCGAATCTGAATCTCGGCCAGCACGAACAGAAAATCAAAGGCCCTGCTAAATAACCTCCAGCGCCTCGCAACGCCGCAGTGCTGCCTGATGCAGAGAATACGGGATCGCGCTAGCCCGCTACGGGCACCGACCGCTTATGCGCCGTCAGGGCGCCCCAGCCGCATCGCCGCGGCACTGCCACTACAGTAGCCCGTCCAACAGCGGCACACGCGTGGACCGCTCCAGCGCCTCTCGATATTTCGGGCGATAGGTATAGAAATTCCGCACAGTGAACTCCACCGGCGTATCACCAGCAAAAATGCTACTTTGAAATGCCGTCGGTTTCACCGTAGTCTCGAGCTGAATGTTGTCCGACACCGTGTAGCGGTAAAAATTCTTTCGTGTCACTGGTTGCGCCGTGTAGCGGCGCTCGAGCTGGTCCAGCAAGTGAACACGCTTGTCATTGTCAAGCGGCGCAAACACCATCTCAATCGCGACCACGCGTCCCTCCTGGTTAAAGTAGATGGTTTTGACACATGTGACGATGACGTTGGGGCGTGCCTGGCCAATACCTAGGCGATCCTCCGGGACTGCAAGCACGACGTACGACTGCGCATCAAGCTCTGACGTCGGTTTCGGCGCCGGTTTGTAGCGTGCATGCTGATTGCTGACTGCCTCGCGCGTCATGCCAAAGTAGGTCCCGTGAATGGCAACCCGCGCCACATCCGGCCCCCAGTCCGATGGCAAATCCAAGGTCGTACTGTCTGCACTTACAGCGCCACGGCAGAAGCTCCATACAGCGAGCAATCCCAGATAGACACATGCGCGTTGCATACCAGCTCCCTTGATGAGGGTTACCTCGCTCATTCGATTATACCAAAGATCGCCCTTTGCTACCAGCCACGGGGCGTGTCCACCATCTAGCAACTACTTGCACGGACCTGAAAGGTTGCCAGCACGCCAGCGACGCCATGAGTAGGCGCACGGTGCGATGACTGGGGGCCGCGTACGCTGCGCGCGCTTCGTGCATAAAAGTGCTCGCTGCGCCGTCATAAGTGCCGAGTGAGTGTGAGACTGCCCCCGGGCCGGCCATGGCTGCTTCTGATCTTGAAAACCCCCTCCATGTGCCCGTGCGTATCTGTCTGTTGCAGCAGGAACACAGAACCGGCCTTTCTTTTGCCGTATCACGTTTGTGTGACAGGCTTTTGCCGCCGCGTGGTGCGGATGAGTGGCACGCGGGTGGTTACTCCTCGCGGGCACCGCCGCGGCGTGCCGTTAATCTCTACGCTGAGAGGAGCTTCAGGTGTAAGCTCAACATGTTTTTGCGTTACGCGCAGCTGCACTCTCACTCCCTGCCAACTCAGCTCCAACGCACACGCCTTCCATCCACGTGGCAAGCGCGGGCGGAGGCTGAGCACATCACTTTGATACGCGGGCAGCATACCCAAAAACCCGAACACAACGCACTGCCACAAGGCACCGGCATTGGCCGCGTGAATACCCTCTGCCGCGTCGCGCCCTGCCCCAACATCCATATCTCGCGCGGTGACAAAATACTGCCAGGCCTTTCGCGCCAGCCCCAGCCGCGTCGCAATAATGGCATGCGTGGAGACAGACAAGGATGAGTCATGAGTCGTGTACGGCTCGTAAAACGCGAGCGCGCGCGCCACCATCTCATCGCTGAAATCTTTAGGAAATAACTGCATCATCAGGAGCACATCCGCTTGCTTCAAAGCCCGCGAGCGATACAACCGCTCCTGCGCGACGAAGCAGCCAAACGGCTTGCGCCGGTCTTTCCAGTACACTTTGAAATCTATGGGTGCTTTGGAAAGGAAATCCGCTGATTGCAAAATCACCTTGTGTTCAGGACTGTACGGAATGAGCAACGTATTGGCAAGCCGCCGCCACTCGCGTGCTTCCCGCGCAGTGAGGCGCAAGCGCTGGGCCAGCCGTGCCAATGCCGGCTCATTCTGGCGCGTCGCGTAAAGATGGGCAGCAATGGTCAGGGCGTAGGCGGCCGTAAAGTTGGTGTAGGCGTTGTCGTCGGCGGCGTGTGCATACTCATCCGGACCCATCACGCACAACAGGTGCGCATGTGGCGAGCCGGGGAGATGATCAATCCGCGCGCGCCAGTACCGTGCTACCTCAAAAATAATCTCAGCCGCCACGCTGCGGAGAAACTCTTGATCGCGCGTTGCGCAGAGATAGTGCCACAGCGCCAGCACCACATCCGACGAAATGTGAATTTCATGATCAGCATACTGAAACGACGGGCACTCCTCCGCGCCAGAAGAACCGGACTCCCAGGCGAAACGGGCGCCAGGATAGCCCAGTCGAGCAGCATTACGCCGCGCGCCGGGGAGAGTCGTGGCGCGATACGTGAGCAGGAGCCGCGCCCACTCCGGCACACAATAAATAAAAAACGGTGCAATAAAGAGCTCGCTGTCCCAATGAATGCGGCCCCAGTATGCATCGCCGCCATTGGCTTTGGCGTCAATCGCGGCGCGCGGATGACGTGGATGGGCACGCAGGAGGTGGTACAGGGACGCACGCAGTGCCCGTTGAGAAGCTTCGTCACCCTCAATGCGCACGTCAGCACGCGCCCACAACGCGTCCCACAGAGCGCGATGTTCGGCGTAGCACGCCTCGTCACCCGCCGCACACGCGCGCGTCACGGCCGCAAGAGCGGCACGACGCGGTTGCCGCGCATCTAGGCACGTAACCACCGCTGTCACTTTCGTCACCCGCCATGTCGCGCCCTGGCTCAGTTGGCGCGTGCAGCGCAGTGCGACGCGCCGCCCCCTTTGCATCACCTGCCAGCGCGTGGCGCCAGCCACCCGCGCACACACCGCCGCCGCGCGCCCGTCGGCCAGCTCCACACTGATCCCTAGCACACCCTCGTTCCGCCCCCACGTCGCACACCGCGCAAAATGATCATACCCGTTCGTGCGCACATTCCCATCCAAAAACGGCTCAACCCGCACCTCCGCTCGCCCACGCTCTATCGCCACGTCTACACACTGCCACAGAACCAACTGCGCGGGTAAATGCACATACTGATGAAACGCGACCTCAAGCTCCGCACCCGTCTGCGTCAGCCACCGCACCCGTCGGTGGACGCACCCATCCCGTAAGTCCAGCCAGTAGGCAAATGCGCTCAGGCGACTGTGCTCCATGTCCAGTTTCTCCCCGTCAGCCCACACCGCCAGGCCTAAGGGAAACGGCAAGTTTACCATCTGCTCGTTCAGAAGTGGGTGCCGGTCCATGAATCCCGGCACGTACGTCCCCCACTTGCTCTTCGCGGTGCGAAAGGTCTCGATTGTCACATTCCCTGGGGTGCGTAGAAACGTCACGTCTTGCGGATCGTCTGTCAGCCCTTCAGGCAGGCTCGCTCGCACGTTGAGCAGACCACCCCCCATCGTGAACAACGCTTCGTAATGACGATTCTGCGCGACGTCGAATGCCGGCCACTCCAACGCCCAGCCTGGGACCGGTTCCGCATCAGCAAAGAGAGGAGCACTCATACGATGCCACACTGCCGTGATACACGCACAAGACACACGGTGCGAAGACGAGTACCTGTACGCCCCGAGCGACTAAGGCAGACACGAGCGGAAAGCCTTACGGTGTGGAAGCTGTTGCTTGGACCGGTTGCCCCGCACGCAAGCGCGCCCAATCTGCTGCAGCCTTGTTCAGCGCATCTTTGTAGGCGTATTCCAGCGTGGTTTGCACGAGTCGTTCACCAGGCACCACATAACATTTCTGGCTCACACGTGCGTAGCCTTTGTAATGCCCAAGCCGCTCGTAATTGCGATTGTACACACCCAGCGACACCGTGGCTTCCTTCTCGTAATGCACCGGCACGCCCACAAAGGCCAGCAAGCTTACGTAGTCCACCACATTCCACGCCCACCAATACCAGGGTGTCGCGCCTTGCACCGCCTCATTGCCGCTTTTGCCATCGAGAATCAACGCGGTGGCCAGCGGCGCGAGGGCGATTTCCTGCTTGTCTTCTTTCGTCACCACCGCGCGAGCGAAGTTACGCTCCTCGAGCTCGTTTTTAACCAATGTACGCAACGTACCGATGTCGCCGTACTGCTCGCGATCCGTTATTTCGTAGCGGAAACCCAGCGCCACAGAAATTGCGTGAGCGATTGTTTTGCCAATCTTGGTGATGGTATAGCCCACGCCGCCTGACGGGCCGTAGGTTCGATCCTTACCCACCAGGTAGGTTTGCTTGTACACGAAACCTTTCAGTTCAATGCGGTCCGCAGGCACAGTCACGTCAGGCGCTTCCGTCAGAGTGCTTTTCAAAACCGGGGCACACGCAGTGCAGAATAACGCAGCGATAGAAGGTAACATGTAACACAACGAGTTCATGACAGGCCTCCCGAGGTTTATGGATGGCTCATTATACTTTATTTTCCAGCGCCCCGCAACGGCTATAAAGATGCCGTTCTGCCAAGCAGCAACGTGTGACGTGCGCTGCGCAGTGGCCGGGGCCCTCCGGAAAAAAAGGATGAACGTCTCCCATTCACGCGCAAGTCGTGTGAATCCCGTTCGACGGAGGGGCACCAGCCATGGTGCCCGCAAGGTGCGCGAGAAAATTCGTGACCGAAACAAGGCGCGGGTTCAATCAACATTTTTTGTCAATTGCAAACAGCGGTTTGCGTCGGTTGAATTCGTGCGGAAGGGGTTCACGTGAACACGCAGTCGCCGAGGCCGGCGACCCTCCCAATCAACATTTTTTGTCGGGTCCGGACACCATTTCACGTCGTGTGAATTTGTCGGGGGCGGCACCGGCCACGGTGGTCGCATGATGCGCATGAAATGAGCCCCGCGCAGGTCGCGTCAATCACATTCGACGGAGGGGCACCAGCCATGGTACCCGCAAGGTGCGCGAGAAAATTCGTGACCGAAACAAGGCGCGGGTTCAATCAACATTTTTTGTCAATTGCAAACGGCGGTTTGCGTCGGTTGAATTCGTGCGGAAGGGGTTCACGTGAACACGCAGTCGCCGAGGCTAGCGGTCCTACGAAAGAAAATGAGAATGGTGGCCTGTGGCGGTTGGGTTCGTGCGGGGTGGTTCGTGTGAAGAAGCGGGCAGCGGGGCCGGTGCCCCTCCCGCAAATTTACTTTGCGCGGGCGCGGCGCTTCGTGCGCAACAACAACGCCGTGGCGACGAGCGTTAGCCCACCCGCAGGTTCAGGCACAAAGCCACCGGAATAGGCCACACCCCAGGGAACCGGTGTGTACGGTACGTTGACCGCGGAGACGCGGATTTGATACGTCCCTACAGGGGGGTTCTCAATCAGCACGGCTTCAACAGTGTTCATGTGATCGCCGGTGGAGACAGTGCCAAGAGCGTGAATCCACATGTCACCCGCAGTC
Source organism: bacterium (assembly GCA_026417575.1). Taxonomy (GTDB): domain Bacteria; phylum Auribacterota; class UBA3054; order UBA3054; family JAPLST01; genus JAOACZ01. Next base: position 53,071 of record JAOACZ010000146.1, read on the forward strand.
TGGTAGTACCAAACATTGTTCGTCCCGAAACATGTCCGGGGAGAAATGGCGCCAACATCACGGCAGGCCCGCAGTGTTGGCGTAATCAGGCGAGAGCCGATGAAAAACGTGGACGAAGTGATGACAATAGGGCTATAGAGAACCTGCACGTACCTAAAGCCAACGCCTGCACCTGAGAGACTCAACGGGCCGCCAGCAAGAACTTGGGCGGGGAAGCCGTTTGTTTCGGCCCAGATGTAGGAACCGAAAACGCCCCCAGTCCCGTTGGCGTCGTACAGGATATGGAACAGCCGAGTGATGGTGAGGGGCGTGGTGGGTGCGGTGCAGCGTTGAGCCTCAAACAAGTTTGTTGGCGAAGAGAAAGTGACGGCAGTCGTGTTAGTGTAATAGAACAGGTCAAGACGGGAATTTTGGAGGACGGGGAAGTTCGTGTTGCCGTTAGGGTCAACGACACGGAGGTCAAGGTTATTGAGTAAGCCGCCGCCACGGCGCGCGGAATAAGTGACATTCTGAGCGTTGAGCGAACCGGCCACGTCGTACCAGGCGAGGGTGGCCTTGAAGGGGATGGAACTATCGTAGACGATGACGTTTGTGACGAAGGTGGTGGGGGTGGTGAAGGCATTAGTCCAGACGTGCATGCGGTAGGTGGGGGGGCCGTAGAAGGCGTTTTCGAGGTTGAGGCGGCCCCAGCCCTGGACGTTGTTGGGGGCAGGGCCGGTTTCCTGGGTAGCGCCGGTACCATATTGGCCGGGGGCGATATCGGTGGCGCTATTGAGGAGGATGGCTTTGATGAGGGGTCCCGGGGGGTTGAGGAAGTTATGAACGACGCGCAGGTATTCGCGGACGACAGCAGCAGCCCCGGCGACGAGCGGAGTGGCCGAGCTGCTGCCGCCGGCAAAGACGTAATTGGTTTGGCCGGCGAGGAGGTTACCGCGGCCCCAGAGCACATTGTCGATGCTGCCGGGTGCAATTGCGTGACTGAGCGGGGCGGCGATATAGGTGCCTGGGGCGACGATGTCAGGTTTGAGACGGCCGTCCTGGCACGGGCCACGGCTGGAGATAGCAGCTAGGCCAGCAGCGGCGTTGGCGACGTGATCGGTGCTGATGGGTGTGGCAGGGAAGCGAGTGGAGAAGAAGCCACCCCACGTACCAGATTCCGTGGCGGAGCGAAGGTTTTCCGTGGCACCGACAGCGATGCAGTTTTTCGCAGCAGCGGGGCTGGCAATGGAGCCGAGATCAACGACGCCGTTGGGAGGGTTCGTATCCGCGCCTGCGTTGCCAGCGGAGAAGCAGACTACGAGCTCGGGATTTCGGAGCGTAAAGAAATCGACGTGACGGCAGAGGGTATCGTACTGACCGTAGACGTCAGCTCCCCAGCTATTGTTCTGGATGCGGGCGCCGGCAGCATAGGCTTGGGCGAGGAGGCCGGTGATTCCGTGGGGGAGGTAGATAACCCCGGCCAGAGCGGGATCATTACTGCCTTGGGCTTGGAAGACGAGGCGGGCCTTGGGGGCGATACCAACGTAGGCGTTGGTGGGGAAGCCGTTAGTCTGTGGCCACGCGCCAGAAAGGACGCCATTGCCAAGCGCGGAACCGGCGACATGCGTGCCGTGGCCGTCGAAGGGATCGCTGGCACCGTCGCCCAAATTATCGAAGATTTGCACGATCCGGGTTCCGCCAAGGGTATCTTCAAAATCGTCGTGGATGTCGGTCGTGTTGACACCGATGTCCAGCCCGGAATCAGCCACGGCAATGATTTCGTTGCTGCCGGTGAAGTTGCGGATCGTCCACATATCGCGGGCATCCACGATGTCAGGAGCTACACTCATGTGTAGTGCGAGCAGCGGTGCGTAATCCACGAGAAGCACGCCGGGCAGGGCGGCGACGGTGTCAATGAGTTTGGTGGGGACGGTAACAATCATGGCGCCGTCGTCGTCGGGCTCGCGAGTGCCAAGGTGTTCAAGCTGGCTGGCGAGGAGTTTGATGTCAGCGTCGGGGGCGGGGAGGACAGCCAGACGGATGGTGGGGCGGGTACCGGCGCGGCCGCAGCGTGCGGTCTCAAGCAGCTCAGAAATGCGGAACTGAGGCGCATATGCGCCGAGCCAGCGGACGCCGGGGAGGGCGCGCAAAGCGGCGGCATCGGTGCTGCTGAGGCGTAGGACGTAGCCGTTTTCAGGCAGCGTGCGCAGAGCAGGGAGATTCCGTTGGCTTAACCAACGAATGTGCGCAGGCGTGGGTGGAGTGCTAAACTGGACGAGGTAAAGGTTATCAGCGGGTGTTTTTTGCGCGGCGCTCAAATCGACAGACATGCCACGGTTGTCTTTCCTGGCGACGGGGTCAATCAGACGGCCACCGAGATGGAGATACTGCGCAGGCCGTGTGGTATCAATTACGACCGAGTCAAGCGCGGCGCGACGCAGAGATGGTGTGAGAGGCCCACTGGCTGAAGAGGGTGGCACCGCGAGGAGAGGATGAAGAGACGCTGTGATGAAGAGAAGGGAAAGGGAAAAGGTGGCTGCTTTGATTGGGTGTTTCATTGTGTCGCTCCCTGACGATTTAAACAATGGAACGCTGTATTATATCACGTGCCCGCTGGTATGTCAAGTCGCGACAAGGGGCGGGGCTTGTGACTGGCGGCATCTGGCAAAGCCAGAGCAGTTGGGTGGACCGGAGGGGCCTGCTGAGATGGCAACAGTGCTCCGGTACGGACAGGAAAGGCAGCCGGCGCCCTTTCTGTTGCACCGCGTCGGCCTCAATGGCATACCGCGCTTAGCGTGCTGTGTCGGAGGCAGGTGCTAGAGGGATGCGGGTGTGGCTGGGTGGATGAAGGTGCAGAGCTGGCAGTCCGAGCGGGTAAATAGGGAGCGAGTAACAGGGCAATTTGACCAGGTGTGAGCAGAAGATGCACAGTGGAAATGAGGGGGGAGGGGTGGGTGGGGTGGTGGGTAGGGAAGCTGCCAGACATAAGCGGTTGCAAGGGAGCTAGTTAGTAGGGCGGGGAGGGAGAACAGACAAAAGGGTACGCTAATACCACAATATGGCACACACGTTGCTCTCACCAACTCGACAGTCAGTAACCCCTAACCACGAGGAAGCAAATGAAACCTTCACTCACATACGGTCTCGCCACTGCGGCAGTGGTGCTGGCCACGACAGCGTTTGTCTACGCAGGTGGTGCCTGCGGTTGGAAAGCAGCCTCACGTGATGAGGCAGCTGTGTACGGTAAAGGTGGTACGTGTGGCAGCGCGACCGCGGCGGAATGTGCCACCAAGTGTACAAAAGGCTGTTACTGTGACACGAGTTGCCCAGGCAAGGAGACGGCTGAGCATGGGTACCGTGTGATTGACACAGCCAGCCTCAAGGCATTGCTCGCGTCTGGTGAGCCAGTGACGGTAGTGGACGCGCGGAGTGGCAAGTACGATGACGGGCGGCGCATTGCGGGCGCAATCAGCCTGCCAGCCAACGCGAGTGACGAGGCGATCGCGCGGGCCTTGCCAGACAAGCAGGCGAAAATTGTCACCTACTGCAGCAATACCAAGTGCCCCGCGAGTGCTAAACTAGCGAAACGGTTGGTAGCTCTTGGGTACACGAATGTGCACAAGTATCCTGACGGGATCGCGGGCTGGACAGCGGCTGGCAACCCGGTGAGCACCGTGGCTGCGAAGTAGCCGCTGGCTGTACGTACGGTTGGTAACCCCAAAGAGGATGTGGCCTAACAAGCCACATCCTTTTTTTGCCGTATGGGCATGCATGTCGTGATCTGCGCACGTCTGGCCGACCGCGTGTTCACGCGAATCCGTTTCGCACGAACACAAGGGACGCACAGCGCCGTTCGCAATTGACAAAAATTGTCAATGGAATGCGCGCCTGGTGCGGCGGGCGAACGCGGGTTAGATTTGCGAGCAGCGGGGGCGGTGACCCTCCTTTTTATGGGCGTTGGTTGAGTGCGGGGAGCAGCAACGCGCAGAAGACGCGGGCAGCAAAGGCCGGCGCCCCTCCCGACGACGTCATACGGCGTGAAATGTTGTCTGCATTCGACAAAAAATGTTGATTGAGAGGATCGCCGGCCCCGGCGACCGCGTGTTCACGCGAATCCGTTTCGCACGAACACAAGGGACGCACAGCGCCGTTAGCAATTGACAAAAACTGTCAATGGAATTTGCGCCTGGTGCGGCGGGCGAACGCGGGTTAGATTTGCGAGCAGCGGGGGCGGTGACCCTCCTTTTTATGGGCGTTGGTTGAGTGCGGAGAGCAGAAACGCGCAGAAGAGGCGGGCAGCGAGGCCGGTACCCCTCCGAAGAAAAAGCCATTAGTGGTTCGTGTGGGTGGAATGCGTGCGGGGTGGGTTCGTGTGAAGAATCGGCCAGCGGGGCCGGCAAGCCTCCAAAAATGGAATTTTGGGACCCGAATCGGATGCTGCGCGAGAAATTTGATCGCGCGGGTCGGTGTTCTGCCATCAAATGCGATTTACGTGGGTGCGGCGCTTCTTGAGTAACAACAACGCCGTGGCTACGAGCGTTAGCCCGCCCGCAGGTTCAGGCACAAAGCCACCGGAATAGGCCATGCCCCATCGAACTGGCGTATACGGCACGTTGGCGCCAGAGACGAGGATCTGGTAAGTACCCAGGGGCGGGTTGCGGATCACCACGCTTTCGACGGTGTTGATGTGATCGCCAGTGGAGACGGTGCCGTAGGCGTGAATCCACATGTCGCCCGCGTTCTGATAAGACCAACCGCTACCGCTGTTGACATATGTGCGCGGCGAGCCACTGTTCGCGTCACGTGCCTGACGCACATTCGTTGCGATGAGTTGGGTACCGATGAAAAAGTTCGAGGAGGTGATCGTCAGCGGAGAGGGAAGAGTAATGATAAGGAAGTTAAAGCCGGCAGAGCCACTGGGGAGGGTGTTGGTGACGGCAAAGAGAGCAGTTCCAGGAAGACCGCCAGCGCCTTCAGCCCAAATGAATGTGCCATGATTTCCCCCTGCTCCACTTGAATCATAGATGACTTTGAAAATGTGTGTGATGGTGAGGGGGCGCTGAGGCGCGGTGCACTTTTCGGCCTCCAAGAGACCAGCTGGGCTGCTGGACATGGCGGCGAAAGTGTTGTTAGTGTAGTAGAACAGATCGAGGCGCGTGTTCTGAGCGAGGGGGAAGTTGGTTTTGCCGGTGGGATCCACGACGCGGAGGTCGAGATCATTCATCAGGCCGCCGCCACGGATCGCTGTCAAGGAGGCGTTCAACGCGAAGAGAGAGCCGGCCATATCGGTCCAGGCCAGGGTAGCCTTGAAGGGGATGTTGGTATCGTAGATGACGACGTTGGTCAGGAAGGTGTTCGGGGCGGTGAAGGTATTGGTCCAGAAGTACATGCGGTAGGTAGGAGGGCCATAGAAAGCGTTTTCGAGGGTGAGGCGGCCCCAGCCTTGAATGCTGTTAGGGGCAGGGCCGGTTTCTTGGGTGGCGCCGGTGCCGTATTGGCCGGGAGCGATATCGGTAGCGCCATTAAGGAGGATGGCTTTGATGAGAGCAGCAGGGGGGTTGGTGAAGTTATGGGCGCCGTGGAGATACTCGCGGATGACGGCAGCGGCGCCGGCGACGAGCGGGGCGGCCATGCTTGTGCCGCCACTAAAGACGTAATTAGTCTGGCCAGCGAGAAGCGAGCCGCGCCCCCAGAGGGTGGAGTCAATACTTCCTGGAGGGATGGCGTGACTGAGCGTGGAGGCAATGAAGGTACCGGGGGCGACGATGTCTGGCTTGATGCGGCCGTCCTGGCAAGGGCCGCGGCTGGAGAAGGCGGCCATGCCGGTTGGTGCGTTAGCAACGTGATCATTGTTAATCGGGGCATTCGGGAACCTGCCGGGGAACATGGCGCCCCACGTGCCCGATTCGGTACTGTTGCGGACGTTTTCGGTGGCGCCGACGGCGGTGCAATTTTTGGCGGCAGCGGGGCTTCCAATGGAGCCGAGATCGACAACGCCGTTGGCGGGGTTGGTGTCCACGCCGGCATTGCCGGCGGAGAAGCAGACGAAGAAGTCGGGATTTTTGAAGGTAAAGAGATCAAGATCACGGCACGCGTTGTCGTATTCACCATAGAGGTCGGAGCCCCAACTATTGTTATGGATACGAGCTCCGGCAGCATAGGCTTGATTGAACAAGCCAAGGATGCCGGTGGGCAAGAAGATGGTGCCTGCCACGCTGGGATTGTTGCTACCTTGGGCTTGAAAGACGAGGCGGGCCTTGGGGGCGATGCCGGCATGGCTGGTGGAAGGGAAGCCGTTGGTCTGGGGCCATGCGCCGGAAAGGACGCCATTGCCAAGGGCGGAGCCGGCGACATGGGTGCCGTGGCCGGAATAGGGGTCGCTGGCACCGTCGCCTAAATTATCGTAAATCTGCGCGATGCGGGTGGCGCCGAGATTATTCTCGAAGTCATCGTGGATAGCGGTGGAGTTGGTCCCGATGTCCAGGCCGGAATCAGCCACGGCAATGATTTCGTTGCTGCCGGTGAAGTTGCGGATCGTCCACATATCGCGGGCATCTACAATGCCGGCGGCGACGCTGTTATGCAATTCGTGCAATGGTGCGTAATCTACGAGGAGGACGCCGGGGAGAGAGGCGACGGTGTCAATGAGTTTGGTGGGGACGGTAACAATCATGGCGCCGTCGTCGTCGGGCTCGCGAGAGCCGAGGTGTTCGAGCTGGCTGGCGAGGAGCTTGGTATCGGCGCCGGGCGCGGGGAGAACAGCCAAACGGATCGTGGGAAGGGTACCGGCGCGGCCGCAGCGTGCGGTCTCAAGCAGCTCAGAAATGCGGAACTGAGGCGCATATGCGCCGAGCCAGCGGACGCCGGGGAGGGCGCGCAAAGCGGCGGCATCGCTGGAATGTAAGCGCACAACAAACGCATTCTGTGGGATTGAACGCAGGAGGGTGAGATTGCGTTGGCCCAGCCAGGTGACCTGCACGGGCGTGAGTGGCATTGTGAATTGCACGATATAGAGATCATCGGTGGGTGATTTTTGCGCAGCACTGAGATCAACGGCGAGACCGCGATGATCTCTCTTGGCGACAGGGTCAACTATACGGCCAGCGAGGTGAAGGTAACGCGCCGGCTGCGTCTCATCAATGATCACGGTCCGCAAAGCGGCCTGGCGCAGTGAGGGAATGAAAGGAGCGTCAATGGGGCGCGGGAGTACTTCCGCGTGGAGATAATGGGACAGAGCGAATAAGAGAAGAAGCGTGATTGCAGCGGGCATATTTTTCATAGCGACACATGGTCAAGGCTTAAACATTTGATTCATTGTATCACCGTTCCGAGGTCATGTCAAATTCAGGGCAAATTGAAGATGAGCAGGGCCACAGTTGAAGGTGGAGTGGGTGCTGATGTGGCGGGTGTTTTTGAGCAAGTGTTTTTCGGTAAAGGGTGCGGGCAGGAGGCCGGTTCGCCGTGCCGACAAATTTATATGGCATGAAATGTTGTCTGTAATCGACAAAAAATGTTGATTGGGAGGGTCGCCGGCCTCGGCGACCGGCTGTTCACGCGAATCTGTTTCGCACGAACACAAGCGAGACAAACCGCCGTTCGCAATTGAGAAAAATTGTTGATTGAATTTGCGCCTGGTTCGGCGGGCGAACAGAGGTTAGATTTGCGGGCAGGGGGGCGGGTGAGCCTCCACCGGGAAGGTGCGAGCTAATCGCGTGGCAGCGGGGTGTGTGCGGAGGTTGCGGGCAGCGGGGGCGGTGCCCCTCCATAAATGGAGGTTGCGTGAAGCGTGTGCGCGTTGGTTTCAAGTGCGGTTGCGGTCGCCGGGGCCGGCGACCCCCAGAAGAAAATGAAAATGGCGGTTGGCGTGGGTTGAATTCGTGCGTAATGTGTTCGTGTGAAGAATCGGGCACCGGGGCCGGTGCTCCTACATAAGCGGGGTTCGCGTGGATTGTGTACGGGTTGGCGTCACGTGGGTTGCGGGCACGGGGTGCCCGTGCCCGTCCGAAACGTGAAGCATGCGTAAAAACCGTTCGCCGGGGCGGCCCAGCTTCCAAAAAAGCGAACCAGGAGGACTGTGATCAGCACTGGGCCGGCCCGGACGCAACCTCAACGCGGTGGCCTAGCGCGAGGAGGAAGCAGGCTCGGACTCAATAGCGACGGGGCGAGCTGAGGTCTGAGGTGTGGCGCTGGGTGATTGCGTGCTGGCGGCGAGATGGCGCAGCAGCGCGGGTGGTCGGCGGCCATGCATGCCGCGCCGGTCGAGTTCATCAAAGATGCGTTGAAGCAAGGTCAGGCCTTCGCGTCGTTTGTCTTCGTTGTTGCTGTCGACCATTTTGTGGGCGTAGTAGATGGCGTGTTGCAACTCGTAGGTATTGAGATGGCGCAGGTCGTCAATGTTTTTATCGGTGAAGTGATAACCATAGCGCCAGTCGGTAGGAGGAGGTATATCAGGTTCGGGCGGGGTGGGAAGTGGGATGTCCTTGGTAGCTTCGGCGAGCTTATCGAGGACGCGGCGCGTTGCTGCGATTTCGTTGAGGACCCACTGGCGATTGAACTCGCAGGTGACACTGGGGGGAGGGGGCCAGCGACCATCGGAGTTGGCCGAGTTGGTGAGATGGAACCAGAACTCCTCGACGAGGGGGCGGAACCGTTCGGCGTGGGGGCCATGTTCAACGATGGGTTGATATTTTTCTTTATAGGTGCGGCGCAATTCAGCCACGATGGGATCCCACGCACGTGCCTCTGGGGTGCCGGCCCAGGCGCTGGCATAGGTGCGGTGCCAAGCGAAATCATCTTCGACGAAGTAGGGTTCGTCCACAGGTGGGATTGTTTCACAGGCTTCTTGGAAGGTAATCATGTCGCCCAGGCGGAGAATGCCTTCGAGCATTGCTTCAAGTTTTTCGCGGGCGTCGGGCTCGATGTCAAAGGAGCGAGAGTAGTCGCGGTAGTATTTCACGTAGTAGTAGCCGGTGGTGCCGATGTACTCAGCATCGTCGGCAAAGACGATGGTGGCACCGGGCTTGAACGAGCCACTCCAATAGCGGACGTTGTCGAGACACTCCTGGAGGGGGGTATTGCCGCGGAAGTAGGAGAGGAATTTACCTACCAAGCGGTCGCTGCGGCAGAAGCCGTGCAAACCGGGGACGATGTTGCGGAAGGGGCGATGCAAGAAGGGGCAGTCGGGATCGAGCTCATACCAGGGGAGGTGCCCGCCCCAGCCGATGTCGCGCGTGCGGTTGCGTTCCACCCAGCCATAGTCTCTGTCGTTGCAGATCATGTAGGACTCGAAGTCGAGGGTCAAGTATTCCACGCCGGCACGGCGGAAGGCGCGGGGCACGTATTGACGCCACGTACATTCGGGATTCCAAAAGGATTTTGGTCGGAAGCCCAAATGGCGTTCGAACACGCGCATGGCAAATTCACATGACCAATAGCCGTCTTCTTCAGGGATGTTGGCCATGATGGGATGAGCATACGGCGCGCCCATGAACTCGCATTGCCCGCGTTTGATCAACGTGCGAAGTTTTTCGAGGACGTCGGGTGCCAGACGGGCGATGTGCTCAATCGTGTAACCAGAGGCTTCAAAGACAAACTTGGCGTGGGGGAATTTTTGTAAGAAGGTATCAAGGATGACGTCGTAGGAGGCGCGAATGACGCGCTCGTAATTTTCTGGAATCAGAAAAGCGTAGTTTAGGTTGGCGTGGAAAATTGCCACATACTTCATTGGGTTGGTTGATGGCGTTGCTAGCTTCGTATTCATTATCGAGATCCTTAGAGCTTTATCATGCGGCGGTGCGACAGCTCGCACTGGCGCATAATCTGTCTTACCGAGCGGCATAGTATAGCATTTCAGGGCAGTAGGTCCTATGGAGAGAAAGGACAGAAACATGGATAAAAGGGACAGATTCCGGCTGTGAAGAAAGGAGACACTCTGCCGGGCAGTGGGCTGGGTGAACAGGCGCGGGGATACGCCTGCGGGGGGGAGCGACGAGTGAGGTTAGGCACGGGAGGAGGTGTACGAGCAGGCGCTGGTGGAGAGCCAGGGAAAGGTCAGCGCGTGTGGGGGCGGGTCATTTGGTGGTGTGCTGGTTCGTTTGCTTCGTGGGGTATGGTGGGCTATTGATCAGGGAGAGGTGATGGGCACGCGTGCGAGGACGGCATCAGCGAGGGCAGCGGTGGTTGCATACTGCTCGACGTCGAACCAAATGATGCGGTGGTCTTTGCGGAACCAGGTGAGCTGGTGTTTGGCGAAGCGACGGGTGTTGCGTTTAATCAAGGTGATGGCGAGGTCGAGGGAGTATTCCCCGCGGAGGTGAGCGAGAAGCTCTTTGTAGCCGATGGCGTGGGAGGCGCTGGGATTGCGTTCGATACCTGCGGAGCGGAGGCGGCGGACCTCGTCGAGGAGGCCGGCGGCGATCATCTCATCGACACGAGCGTTAATGCGCTGGTAGAGGTGGGAACGGTCCATGGTGAGGCCAATCATGGGGGGAGCGGGGTGCTGAGGTGGGGTGGACCATTGGGTTTGGAGGGAGGAGAAGGGTTGGCCGCAGAGGCGAAATACTTCGATAGCGCGGACGATGCGGCGGAGGTCGCTGGGATGGATGCGGGCGGCGCTGAGAGGGTCGCAGGGTTTGAGGAGATGTTCGTGCAGCCAGGCGCTGCCGTGCTGGGCGGCGAGGGCATAGAGTTCGCGGCGCAGTTCGGGGGCGGCGGGGGGGGCGTCACACAAGCCATCTACAAGGAGCTTAATGTACATGGCCGTTCCGCCGACGCATAGGCAGAGGCGACGGCGCATAGCGATGTCGTGCTGAGCAGCTGCGACGCGGGCGAGGAACTGGGCGGCGTTGGAGCAGAGATCTACCGGTTGGCAGTCGATGAGATGATGTGGAACGCGTTGGCGCTCGGCGGGAGAAGGTTTGGCCGTGCCGATGTCCATACCGCGGTAAATCTGCATGGCATCAAGGGAGATAATTTCGGCGGGGAAGCGCTTGGCGATCTCAAGAGCGAGGGCGGACTTACCGACGGCGGTGGGGCCGAGGATGATAAGGGTGGTAGGAAGGGTGAGGGGTTGGGTGGGAGGCGAAGGCTGGATTGACTGGGGGGTGGGGTTAGGCATGATGGTTTTGGCGCGAAGCGAGGTGAGAGAACATTGGCAAAGAGATAGGGGCGGTTGAATGGGAGCGTGAACTGGGCGGGCACAGGTGCGGGGTCAGGCGCACTTGCTGTAGTTGCACGAAAAGCATTTCGTGCAATTTTCTTGGAAGTAGAGGCTGCGCTCGCCGCAGTTTGGGCAGACCATGAATGGGGAGGTGGCGGCGTGATCAGCGCTTGTGGTGCCCATGGGTTCGGTGCTGCCGCGTGGGTGGGAGCCGTCGGCGTGCAAGGGGACGGTGACTGGTTCCGGCTCTTTCGCAGTGGGCTGCTTTAGGAAGCCAATATTGATCAAGTGTTGTTCAATGACTTCACCGATTTCGGCGACGAGTGAGGGGATGTAGCGGCCGTTGCGGAAGTAACCGCCATTGGGGTCGAAGATGGACTTGAGCTCTTCGATGAGGAAGGAGGGATCGCTGCTGCGGCGGAAAACGGCGGAGATGAGGCGCGTCATGGCTACGATCCAAGCGAAGTGCTGCAAGTTTTTGCTGTTGATGAAGATTTCGAAGGGACGGCGACGATCACCGTCACAAATATCATTGATGGTGATGTAGAGGGCCTGTTTACTGAGAGGGGTTTTGATTTTGTAGGTGGTGCCCTGGAGGTAGGTGGGTCGGCGCGGGACGGTATCTAGTTCGTTACGGGTGCTGAGTTTTTCTTCTTCGGTGCGAGGTGGGGGTGTAGTTTCAGTGCGTTCGTCCGGGCGCTGGAGGACACCGGTAATGTGATCACTTGGGCGGAAGGTGGTGCAACCTTTGCAGCCTTGTTCGTAGGCATAGAAGTAGATGTCCTTGAATTGATCGAAGGGGAAATCGCGCGGGATGTTGATGGTTTTGGAGATAGAGCTGTCGACGTAGCGCTGCAAGCGTGCTTGGATATCGACGTGCTGGCGCGGGTGGATCTGGTCGGTGGTGACGAAATAAGGGGGAACGGAAGACACGTCCGGGAAGAGTTTGCGGAATAAGCGGTAGGCGTAATCTTCGACGGTATAGGTTTCGTATTCTTCACCGAGGCCGGAGCGGACGCGGCGGGTGTAGGTGAGGGCGAAGACGGGTTCGAGACCGCTGGACACATTGCCGGCGAAGAGTGAGATGGTACCGGTGGGGGCGATGGAGATGAGGTGGGAATTGCGGATACCGTGCTCGTGGATGCGTGCGCGGAGCTCAGCGGGAAGTTGCTTGATGAACTCGCCTTGGAGGTAGCGCTCTTTATCGAAGAGGGGGAAGGGTCCCTTTTCGATGGCGAGGTCAACGGAGGCGTCATAGGCGGTGTCGCGGATGCAGCGCATGATACGCTCGGCCAGGTCAAGGGACTCGGGCGAGCCGTAGGTGACGCGCATCATGGCGAAGAGGTTAGCGAGGCCGGTGATGCCCAAACCCATGCGGCGTTTATTGATGGCTTCCTCGAGCTGTTTTTCGAGGGGGAAGTTGGAGATATCGATGACGTTATCGAGGAGGCGGACGGCGACGCGGACGGTTTCAGCGATGGCGTTGAAGTCGACGGAGGCGTGTTCAGTGAAGGGGTGGGAGACGAAGCGAGTGAGGTTAATTGAGCCGAGAAGGCAGGCGCCGTAGGGGGGGAGGGGTTGTTCGCCGCAGGGGTTCGTGGCGCGGATCGTTTCGCAGTACCAGAGGTTATTGAGGCGATTAATGCGATCGATCAGGATGAAGCCGGGCTCGGCGAAGTCGTACGTGGAGCGCATGATGAGGTCGAACAGGTCGCGAGCGCGGACAGTTTTGTAGACTTTGCCGTTGAAGGTGAGGTCCCACGGGCGGTCGTCGCGGACTGCGTCCATAAAGGCGTCGGTGACGGCGACGGAAAGGTTAAACATTTGAAGGGCAGCGTTGTTGCGCTTGGCGGTAATGAATTTTTCGATGTCGGGGTGGCTGATGCTGAGGACAGCCATTTGAGCGCCGCGACGTTGCCCGGCGCTCATCACGGTGCGGCAGGTGGCATCGAACACTTGCATGAAGCTGATGGGGCCCGAAGCACGTGACTCGACACCGCGGATGTAATCACCTTCTGGGCGGATGGTGGAGAAATCGAAGCCGACGCCGCCGCCTTGTTTCTGGGTCAGAGCGGCTTGCATTACGGCGTCGAAGATGCCCTCCATAGAGTCTTCGATGGTGCCCATGACGTAGCAATTGAACATGGTCACTTTTTTGCGCGTAGTGCCGGCGTTGGAAAGAATGCGGCCAGCGGGGAGAAATTTGTAGCCCTCGAGGATGCTGTAGAATTTTTCTTCCCAGTAGCGGTGATCGCGCTCGGGCATAGCGACAGCATAGGCTACGCGCCGCCAAGTATCCTCGATGGTGTGGTCGAGAGGCGTGCCATCCTCGAGTTTGTAGCGATACTTTTTATCCCATATCTCGTGGCTAATCGTGTCCATATTCATCCTATGCGTCGCGGCAACACGTTAGGGCCGAGATGAACGGCCACGTGGCTTTGTGGAATCACAAGTGCTGAGATGAACACACATCATAGTTGTGATCACGTGTAGCCCCGCAAGCCGCCTCCGCATGGAGGAGCAGCACAGGCCGTTAACATGCACGAGGGCGAGTGTAGCAAAAGGGGTAGGGAATGTCAAGATGCAGTGGGGGAGTTAAGGCATAGCCACTACATTGTGTATTTTCGTGCCAAACGTAGCTAAGCGATTTAGCATCAGGACGATAGGACCTGGCGTGGTGTCCAGCTGCGGTGAAAGAGGCACACAAAGGTTCGCGTGAGGATATGGAAGGCTGGGGAGGTGCAGCTAGGGTGGTGAGGGCTCAACGAGGAATTTGCGGAAATCGCGAGGCGAGCGGCCGGTGATGCGCTTGAAGACTTTAGAGAAGTAGAGGGGGTCGTGGTAGCCAAGTTGGCGCGAGATGACGGAAATAGGATCGGCGCGATGAGTGAGGAGGAGACAGGCGCGTTGCATCTTTGCGTGTTCGATCCATGTGTGGCTGCTCATTCCGGTGATGCGATGGAAGAAACGATTGAGCTGACGGACGCTGCAGCCGGCGATGCTGCTGAGTTGGGGAGCAGAAAGATCGCGTTCGGGGTGTTGCTCGATGTAGGAGATGACGCGCGCGACGGGATCTGGGATAGGTTCGCGGTGGGTGGGTGCCAAGACTTCGTGGGAGAGAAGAAGGAGGAGCTGATAGGCGGTGAGGGAGAGAGCGGAGCGGCACCCTGGGCGGCGGGCACGGGCAAGAGTGAGGCAGCGGTGAAAGAGAGAGCGCGCGCGGGGGAGCCGCGCGGTGGAGAGGCGGAGGAATGTGGTTTCTGCGAGGCCGAGTTGGTGCATGAGGAGGGAGACACCGCCAGGGAAGAAGTCAATAAAGATTTTTTCCCACCTGTGCGCATGAGGGGCTGTAGCATAGCTGACATGTTCATAGGGGCGGAAGAAGAAGACATCGCCGGGGCACAGCTCGTACGTGCGCCCACGCGCGGTGAGGACACCGCAGCCGCTCGTGACCAGCTCCACTCCCCATTCAAACATGCCGGCGCGTTCGAAGTGCTCGCCAGGCGACCAGACAGAGCGGCCGACGAGACAGACGTCCAGGGGCAGGAGCGTATCCATCAAGCGGCCGAATGAATACAATTCGACATCGCCCTTGACGTAACTGAGGACGCGGCGAGGCTGTTGGGGAAGACGCGAAGGTGTCATGGTATGTTAACTGTGCGTGCCGGGACAGAGACGTGGACAAGGACGCGGACGAGCGCGATAGGCGCGTGGGGAGCAGCCGATTACCTGCTTGAATACTCTGGTGAAGTGGAGAGGATCGAGATAGCCTACTGCTTCAGCGATATCACCGATATGGTTGTTGGTATGACGCAACAGCGCGCACGCATGCTGGAGTTTAAATTGGATTAACCACTCACGGACGGTGAGATTGTAACAGGCTAAGAAGAGGCGGGAGAGATGGCGCAAGCTGCAACCGGCGGCGAGAGCCATCGCCTGCGGGGTGATTTCGCGGCAGCCGCGCTGCTCGGCGTATTGGACGGCAAGCTGCACAGGTATCGGAAGCACGGGATGTGAGCTAATCGACTGCTTAATGCGGGCGAGTTCGAGGAGCAACTCATAGGCGCGTTCTGAGAGATGATCGCGAAAGAAAGGTGGCTTTGTATGCGCGAGTTGTAGGATGGCATGAAAAAGTGTACGGATGCGCGCAAACTTGGCGGGTGGGACATGAAGACGGACGACCTCGTGTAAGTGCAGAAAACGAAGGAGTGGCGTAGCGTTCTCCGGCCAGAAGATGACAAACAGTTTGCGCCAGACTGAACCTGGCACCGCGTAGTACGTGTGACGTGAGCCGCGATGAAGAAAAAAAACGTCACCGTGGGCTAACTCGTAGCGCTGATCATTGCACAGCAACACCCCCTTTCCGCCGAGCACGAGCTCGACTGACTCATCTGTACTGACATTGTTGCGGACAGCATCACTTGGCCCCCACACGGAGCGACCAGCCATGCGGATGTCGAAGGGGAGGTGTGGATCGGGCGTGAGCGCGACGGTGTACAGCTCCACATCGCCTGCGACGGCGGAAGTGGAATACGGTTGCCGTCGCGAGTGACGCACAACGCCCATTTGGCTTGTCTTTGCACCCGCCTTCATGAGCAGATGACTCAGTATAGCAAGTTAACTTCGTCAACGCAACGAAGCTGTGCCTCGCCAGTTGGTTGCGTAGTTATAGGGAAGGAACTACAGGATTTGTTCGGCAGCGCAGTGCGGGAGCGTGCTGAGAAGCAAATCGCACCGGGGTGCAGCTGGGTTTCACAACAAACGTGTCGAGTGACGCGGAGGCACGTTGCTCAGTACAGCGCAGGCGTTATGTGGATGGGCGCGCAGGGGAGTGAAGGATTACCGAGAGGATCAACCTGGCGAGCACGAAGGCGGAGGGACTGGGGGGGCCCAGGGAAGGCGCGTACAGGGATAGCATTGGTGCGCAGACCGCCCTGCGGTTGCCATTCAAGCCACGCGGCCGCCCAGCCGCAGTGCTCGTAGTAGTCCACCCGCACGGCGTGCTCGCCAGCGGCCAAGGGAATGATTGTGCTCTTTTCCTCTTTGCTGTGGGTACCCCAATGGTCCAAAATGAGTTGGTCGTCGAGGTACAAACGTGCCCCGTCGTCGGTGGCCAGGAACCAGGTGACGGTCGTGGCCTGGGGGAGCGATAGCCATCCGGTCCAGCGAATGCTGAAATGGTCGGGCTTGCAGAGACCAGGCAACGGAGAGTGATCGGCATAATCAAAGGCGATCACAGGATCTACGCGCCACAGGACGGGGTTCGTGAAGAAAAGAGAGGCATAGTATTCGGCACGGAACCCTTGCAATGTGGTATCGCACACCACCGTGGTACGGCCTGTGGGATCGAGCTTTGTCGCTAGCAAGGGCTGCCACTGATCGTTGCGAGCACATTCCACGATGGCGAGTGCCTCCGGTTCACCGTGCAGGGAGAGCACTTGAGCGGTGCCTTGGCGCGGCACGATTGTAAGGGAGGGAGGAAGAGCGGCGGTGTCGACAATCAAGTGATACGGAGGTGACGTGGCCCCGGAGCTGCTGAGAGCGTAGATGACATTCAGGCCAGAAGAGCGGTCATGGCCCGTTGTGACGCGATCGAGGATGAGCCATCCTGAACCGCAGCGGGTGCCTATCACAGTGCCATGGGTGTTGACGACAGTCACGGTATGGGTAGACGCGACGCCATCGATGCGCACGCGGGGAGTGCAGGTTGCTTGGTGACGCGGGGTGAAGCGCAAGAGGGGCCAGTCCGGATCCGCCGGGGTTTTCAGCAGGCGGGTGGAGACCATGGTCCAAGGTGGCGTTAGTAGCACCCGCGCGCCGCTCGCAGAAAAGTCGAAAGCAACGTTGACTGCGATATCATGGCCAGCCAGGAGACGCAGGCCGTCGGCGGTGTCGTCCGGGAACTCCATGCCGCTGGTGACGCCTCGGATGCCAATTTGCGCAGGTAAGCACAGCTCGCATGTCATGCTCCCATCAGATGCACGCGCCCAGATGGCTGTGGCAGCCGGCCAGTGGAGCACGCGCGGGGCATCCAAGAGCGGCTGCGCATCTGCACACACATGCCACGTGTACGTATCGCCGCCAATCCAGAAACCATTCTCGGGGGATGTGTCGATTTGCATTTCGAGCGTGAACGATTGAGGAGCACGAGCATACAGGTACAAAGCATCTTCGTGCCAAGCGCCGTAGAGGTTGACCGAGTCACGTGGTGTGTTCGTGCTGCTGGCCGCATACCACTGGAGAATAAGCGGGCGATAGGTAACATCTTGCGTTCCATCGAGAATGGGGCGCGGATGGGCGTACGGGAGGTAGGGCATGATGGCCACAGTGGGCCAAGGGTCGGTCCCATCGGGGAGGCCATCATCATCCGTGTCGCGGCAGCGCGGATCGCTGCCACGGTAGATATCAGCTGTGAATTCTTCGAGATCAGAAAGGCCGTCACCATCTGTGTCAGGTAGTTGTGGGTCGCTGCCGAACCGCGCTTCATCCATTGGCAAGGCGGGATGGTAATCCGCCAGGCCATCACCGTCCGCGTCGCGGGCAAAGATCATACTGCGGGTGGCGCCTGGGAGCTCTTGATAGCAGGGGAAGTTACGCAGAGTGCAGGCAATCCAATCCCAGTGCTGAGCGCCAGGGTTGGTGATCAGACGGCCGGGATGTTCGTAAGCATCGGTATACGGGTGGCCATGGAGCATCTCGTGAAAACCAGCAGCGCTGGCGAGGGCAAGGTCAAGTGCATGCTGAAATTCGTGTACGAACACCCACGCTGTGTCAAACCCGGTACTGGTGTCGGCGGAGGGGAACTGATGCAGTTGTCCGCCTTTACCGGGAAGAGCAAATGCAGCGCCCGTACGGTCGAAGATCCGAAATCCACCCCAATTGCCAGAGAGACCACGCCCTGTGGCAAAAACGCCGTCAAATTGATTATCCACGTAGCCACGCTGCCGGAGATCGGCTTCGATGTGTGCGAAGGTGGGCCCGCGCGTATCGGGCGCGATCGCGTTGATGGCAAGGAAGGTGGGCGATAATGCAAGGGTGGCGCGTGTGTTGCGAAAATAGAACAGTCGCCCACATTCGACTGCGTTAACGATACTTTGATACTCCTGATCATCGAGGAAAGAGGAGTTGTTGGTTTCACCACGATAGACGACGACTAACACACGAAGCTCTTTCACAGGGAGGAGAGATGGCATGGCAACGGCGGCGAGAGTCATCAGTGTCGCACTCAGACTGGTGGCGAGGGGAACCGAGAAGTTCATGGTAATTCCTGTAACGTTCGGAGGTGAGGCAGGACGGTGCCGGGCGTATAGTTACACTATGTGCGTATTATACTAAAACTGTATCAGCGGCGCAACTTCGGGGTAGGTAGCATGGAGCTTCGAGTATGCCACCGCCACCCGAGCGCAGAGCATGAGACACTGAGACCGCTTGACTACGTGCTCAACATGGCTGCATGACAATTAGCAGGCATTGAAAGGCTAATGAGGGAGAAGTAGATGTTCAGCGTGTCGCAGGTGTCGCTGCGCGAGAGAGGAGTGCGAGCCACGCGCCTGCCTGCACGCGGGAAAAGGATTGCGGGAGAGAGTCATCCCGTATGCGATGTAAACTGGTCGTTTGCCAGCAACTGTGTTTGTCGTGTCCAGGAAGATTCGCAGACCCGGGAGCGCAAGGACAAGCAAGCGCCATTGCTCCGGCAACGACTCGCCACGTATTGTGGTGCCTGAAAGTAACTGGATACATGCAGTTTCGTGTGATGCGACGGGGTCGTTAATTTTGTCCAATTTATCCATCTATGTGTCTTTTTTGACCATGGTGAGGCTCCGGAAAATATGCTACACTGGACTTATGAAGACAGCTCTTTCTGTGTGCGGGCGTAGGGCACGTCACTTGACCTTCGTACGTGTAGTGGGACGTGCCTGGGTGTTGCTCTTCTTGAGAACCTTTTCTTCTGGAGCGGCGACGTATTCGTGGCAGGAGGCACACGCCGGCTACACTGCCAGTGGCGATCTGGTGTGGCAGCCGCAACCCTTTACATATCAAGCAGGCGTCTACGTACGCTACATCGACTACGAGAATGGTAGTGACGCCAACAACGGGTACACAACGAACACACCGTGGAAGCATCATCCGTGGGATCCGGAGGCGACGCTGAACGCGGCCGCTGGCAACGGGCGCTACACCTATGTGTTCAAGCGGGGTGTTGTTTATCGCGGGCGGCTTGTTGCCAATCCTCCGGCAGGCAGTGTGGCGCAACCGATCCGTTTGACCAGTTCGCCGACGTGGGGGAGTGGCGAGGCAGCGTTGCATGCTTCTGTGCTACTCACCAACTGGCAACGAGGAGGGCACCCGCTTATGCCTCATACGGGCAATGTCTGGTACGTTGACCTTCCCTTTGCCCCGCGCCGGCTGTGGCTAGTCGAAAGCAACGTAATCACACGGATTCCGCTGGCGCGCACGCCGAACTGGGTGGTGTCGAATCCGCATGACGTGAAAAGCGAGTGGTGGACGTGGACGAGTCCGACGATGGGCCGGACGAACATTGACGGGGTGACGTGTTTTGTGTGTGCCGATCCTGTTCATCTGACGCAGCCGGCCTCGTACTATCAGAATGCGATTGTGTGGACGGAGTATAAGGTCGTCATGGCGACGCCGTACGCGGCGCGCGTGCGCGGATTTGACGTTGGGCAGAAAGCGCTTTGCTTTGCGGGGCTGTGGGGGGATACACACGAGCCGTGGCAACATAATCGCTATTTTCTTGAGGACAAACCAGAGTATCTCGACGCACCGGGTGAATTTTGGTTTGACAAGCAAGGCGAGGGAGGGCGGCTCTATCTGCGGCTACCAGGCGATCGTAACCCGAATGGTTTACAGATCGAAGCCGCGCGGTATTTTTGTCACATTGATGGCGGAAGCATTTCCAACCTGCACATTAGTGGGCTCACGTTTCGCTTCAACAATGCGTATTGGGACCTTACGCAGCGTTACACCGCTGATCCGAACATCCTCAATGCCGCCATCCGTTTTCAAGGGGCGATTGATAACCTTTCGGTGCGCAATTGTCGCTTTGAGCAAGTCTCGAAAGCGGTGCGCATCAAGTCGCCAGACTATCGGCGTATCATTGACAGAATTGCCATTACGGACAATGAGATTGTGTGGACCGACCATGGCGCAATTGACGTGCAGGGGGCCAGTGCTGACACGCCGCCGTACGGAGAATTGGGGCATGTGGAGATCTTGCGCAACCGTTTGTATCAGATCGGTCTGCGCCCGTATCCCGCCGACGGTCATGGTCATGCAATTGATGTGCAGTTTCCGTTGTCGGCAGAGATCGCTGGCAACGTGCTTGACCGGATTTATGGGGCAGGTCTATTTATTTTCGGTGGCAAGGCATCTGGTCGTTCCCGCAACCGTCCTTTCACGCGGATTCTCATCCATCACAATCGGGTGACCGATCCACTGTTGAACAACAATGATTGGGGCGGCATTGAGACGTGGCAAGGTGGGCCGTTCTACATTTACAGCAACATCTCCGGCAATCCTGGCGGCTACTGGCACAGCTCGCACATCTGGAACATCAACAAGCCGGCCGCGGAGCGCACGTATAGCACGGCTCGGTTCGGTTTCGCCTACTATCTCGACGGGGCATTTAAAAATTACGTCTTCAACAACGTTGCATGGGGGCTGAACAACAACCTTACGAGTGCACTTTGCAATGCGGCAGCGTTTCAATCAGTGCTTAGCTTTGAGAACATTTACTTCAACAACACGATTTACAAGTTTGGAGCGGGGTCGACGCGGCATGCGGTGCAAACCGGGCGGAATATGTATCTGGGCAATTTATGGCTGGATTTAAGCGATTGGACCTTTTACGTGTACGATTTTCAGGACACGACAGATGCGAGCTACGATTACGATCGCTTGGCGTATGGGAACAACATTTTTTATGTACCTGCGCGGAATTTTGGCATGTTTGAGGTAGCTCGGACAACGCGTAGCACGTTTGATGCGTTTCGATCAGCCCTTGGGGCACGCCAAACGCTTGTGAGCTCGCTGGGAAAGGTGGTCACGAGTAGCCCTGTGCGCGATGCGAGCGCACATGATTTTCAGCTTGAGGCTACCTCCGCGGCGGTGGATTACGGCGTGCGTGTATTCGTACCATGGAGTCTTTCGGCCACCGTGGCTGAATGGCATTTCTGGCGCCATGCGAAGGACGCGCGGGTGATCCACGATGCGCATTGGTACATGCGTCCGTATTATGGAGAACGTGACATGTACTATACGACGCGGCGCTGGCATTTACTAGCCCAGCACGTTAGCTCAAATGATTTTATTGAGGGGCGGCTGGAGAACTGGTGTGCTGGCGCGTTACGCTTTAATGGCGTGAATCAGTACGCCATACCGAATCCGAGTGGGACGGGTGATGAGACTTTGGTGATGAGCACGAACAACTTTATAATTGAGGCGTACTTCCGCACGGTGACGGGTCACGTAGGTGGTGTGATTCTGCAGATGCATGGCCCCGATGGGTATGCGCTGCGCTTGGATGAGCAAGGGCACATTGAGCTCGTGCTGCGGCCTGGTCAGACGAACGCATGTAGTGCGCGAAGCGCGGTGTATGTGAACGATGGGCAGTGGCATCACGTTTTGGCTGAAGTGAATCGTACCAGTTTGCAAGGGATTTCGTTGTACGTAGACGGGATGCGCGCGTCGGCGGTTTTCTCCGGGACATGGCCGGAAAGTAATGACGCTTTGACCAATGTGACGACATTCACGGTGGCCGGCGGGCCTGGTACGGTTTACTTTGCTGGTGATCTGGACTTCCTGCGCGTCGCGCAGGATACCCTCGCGCAGTCACGCACGACAATCGAGGAGTTGTATGAGTGGCAGTTTAACGGGCCATTTCTGCGTGACTTCCGCGGCCGCCCGGCGCACGGTCGTCGTGATGCCGGTGCATTTGAGTATGTACCTGCGGGGCAAGAAGAGCTTCCGCAGATTTTGTTGCAGCCATGCGACGTGACCGTGGATGAAGGTTTTCGTGCGAGTTTCTCAGTACTTGCAGACCGCGCAACACAGTATCAGTGGCGCAAGGATGGCACGGTACTCGCTGGGGCGACGAACAGCCGGTATGTGATCGAGAGTGTGAACGCGGCTCACGTTGGCAGCTATGACGTCATCGTGAGTAATAGCGTCGGCGGCAGTGTTAGCCGCACCGCGCGCCTGATGACGATTCCCGAACCTGCCGGGGTGCTGATCGTCGCTGTGGTTTGGCTGCTGGCTCGCCGTCGACGCTGATGAAGATGCGGTCGGGCAGGATCACGGCCGTCAGACGTCCGCCGTAGACGGCGCCGGTATCGATGCCCAAGCGACGCGCCTCTGGTTCATCGCGCGGAGCAAATGGGGGCGTTAAGACGGGAGAGTGGCCGTAGACGATAAGGCGCGGATCGTCGTGAGGATTGGTTAAAAACTCCTCACGAATCCACAGCAGGTCGAGCACATTCTGCTCGGTAGATTGTCCCGGCCGTATGCCGGCGTGGACGAACAAATAGTCAGGGGTTGCGAAGTAGAATTGCGTGCGTTCCAAGAATTGCAGGTGAGCAGGGGGAATGTATGCGACGGCTTTTTTCCGTGCGGCGGGGTCGTAGGTGTAGGCACACTCGCAGATCAGTTCTTTCGGGCAACCGTACTGTGCCAGGGTTAAGGCACCGCCGTTACGTGGGTCAAGATAACTGATACCGGTACCATCGTTAGTGATCCCAGCGAAGTCGAGCAACATTGCGTCGTGATTGCCACGTAAGAAGACGCACCGGGGATGGCTGGTGGCGAATGCCTGCAGAGTGGCGAGTGTACCGGGAGTGTCCGGGCCACGATCGATGTAATCACCGAGGAAGATAACGAGATCATCTGGTTGAGGCGAGAGACGGTCGAGGAGCGCGCGAAGTTGCCGCGTACAACCGTGAATGTCGCCAATGGCAATATACCGCTTGGGTGGAGCCATCAGCCTGTTCCCTCAGGTAAAACACTGTGCGTGCCCAGTGAGGGCTGCGCACGCACGGTGAGATTCCCTTGTATCGCTGTGTGGCGGCGCTTATTTCGCGTAGCGCCTGGCCATTTCTTCACAAGTGATGCACTTAATTTTCGGGGCATTCCCTGCTTGCCCAAAGGCGATCATGCGTTCCTTGCAGACTTGTTTCATCATTTCGCGTGCGGGCTTCAAGTAATCGCGCGGATCAAACTTATCCGGCTGTTCGGCGAAAACTTTACGAATTGCGGCGGTGATGGCCATGCGGTTGTCCGTGTCCACATTGATTTTGCGGACGCCGTGCTTGATGCCACGCTGGATTTCCTCGATCGGTACGCCGAAAGTCTGCTTCATCTTGCCGCCATACTTGTTGATCAAATCCTGGAGCTCCTGCGGGACACTTGAGGAGCCGTGCATGACCAGGTGGGTGTTGGGCAATTTCTTGTGAATCTTCTCGATTGTCTCCATGGAGAGCACATCGCCGGTCGGCCTGCGGGTAAACTTGTACGCGCCGTGGCTGGTGCCAATGGCGACAGCAAGGGCATCGACGCCGGTGGCGGCGACAAATTCTACGGCCTGGTCCGGGTCGGTGAGATGTTTTTTTGCTTCTTCGCCGGTCAGCCCGGCGCCATGGCCGTCTTCGATGCCTCCGAGGCAGCCCAGTTCGCCTTCGACACTGACGCCTACCATATGGGCCACATCCACCACCATCTTCGTCACGCGCACGTTGTAGTCAAAGGGGGCAGGGGTTTTTGCATCTTCGAGGAGCGAACCATCCATCATCACGCTGGTAAAGCCTTGACGGATAGCACTGAAACAGGTTGCCGGGCTATTACCGTGATCTTGATGCATTGCAACAGGGATTTCGGGATAGAGCTCCACAGCGGCCAGCATAAGATGGCGGAGGAACGCATCGTTGGTGTATTGCCGCGCGCCCCGTGAGGCTTGAATAATGACGGGGCTTTCCGTCTCGCGTGCGGCTTCCATAATTGCTTGGATCTGTTCCATGTTGTTGACGTTCAACGCGGCGATGCCGTAATTGTTTTCCGCTGCGTGGTCAAGCAAAATGCGCATCGGCACAAGTGGCATGGGGTACTCCTTGGGTAGCGTGTTACAGTGTTGCTCTACGATCGTAGGTAGTATAGCAAAAGAGAGACAAAAACGCTACCACAAGGCAAAGATGGGGCAGTGAGGGTGGGACAAGGCTGCTGCGAGTTCCTTCGTTTTCCACGCCGGTTGCTTGCGGCGGACGGTGCTGAACTTGTCGCATGAGCATACCGACAGCAGAGATTAGGTTGCGCATGCGGGGTCGACGGCAGTGTGTGCGGGAACCTAGAGAGGAGTTGTATCCCGTGAGGGGTGGCTGGTGGAGATGAAATAAGAAGCGACAGGCGTGTGATTGGTTTGAGAGAGGGCGCTCGATGCTTGAATTCGCGGTGAAAATAACCTATAATCGCGTAGCGGTTGTTATTTTGCGGTTTACACACACCCAGACAATGGCGGGGCAGCGCATTTTGGTGTTGGGATCAGGCCCGACGGGCGTAGGTCAAGGAGCAGAGTACATGGGCGCCGTGGCCGCGGCATGTCGTACGCTACGTTTCCTCGGCCATCATGTGATTTTGTTGGAAAGTCAGACGTGCGCGCTGGCGAGCGCGCCGGAGGGGGCACACACCGTGTACTTTGAACCGCTTAATCGTGAAAGCATTGAGAAAGTGCTCAGAGCGGAGCGTCCGCATAGTTTGCTGGCCACAGTGGGCGGGCGAGCAGGGCTGCATACTATGTTGCTGTTACAGCGTTTATACAGCAACAGTCCGCGTTGTGCGGCGCTGGGGACGTCGTTCGAAGTACTGGAGACGGCGTTACATCCAGAACATGTGGTGCGGGCGGGGATGGCGCTGGGCATTCGCGTACCACAAGTGTTCATTGTGAACAAGAAGAAGCAGGCGGAAGAGCTGGGGCGCCAGCTGGGGTTTCCAGTCGTGGTTCGGCCGATGTGGGCGGCGGGGAGCTTAGGGACAGCGATTACGTATAACACGCAGGAGTTAGACCGAGCCATTGATGTAGCTCTTGCAGTGAGCCCAGCCGGGCAGGCGGTGATCGAGAAATCGCTGGCGGGGCAGCAGCGGACGGCGTGGGTTGTGGCGCGCGACATGCGCGGTGCTACGCGTGTGATCGGCGGAGTGGAGTATCTCGAGCCGCTGGGCATTTATTCGGGAGATAGTCCCGCGGTGACGCCTGTACAAAGTTTTTCTGTGGCCGACAGTGTTGCGGTGCAAGAAGTGGTTCAACACGTCGTGGAACGCCTGCGGTTAACAGGTGTGAGTACAGTGCATCTCGCGCATGGGGTGACGCCGCGGGAGGTTGTGTTGCTATCTGTGAGTCCGTATATGACTTCGGTGGCGTTATGGTGTGGGCGGGCACAGGCCGTGCCGGTCGTGGAGTGGCACGTGAGTCTGAACGCAGGGGTACCGTTGGGGGAGTTGGAACGCGCGGCACCATGCGACGATTTGTTTGGTGAGGAGAGCCGGGCGAAGCGGGTATGGTGTCGCTGGCCAGTGTTCCCGGGGAGGCGTTTAATGGGTGTGCGTGAGCAGCTGACGACGTATGCAAAGTCGGTAGGAAGTGTGACGGGTGTGGGTGAGAATTTTCTCAGCGCGCTGCAACGAGCGCTTCGCGCGGCCGCGCTACCGGTGCTTGGTCCGGGATTTGTAGTGCCGAAATGGGCTGTGGGATGGACGGAAGAGGACGTGCGGGCAGAGGTGAGCGTGGCTACGCCACTCCGCCTGTGGCATATCTACCACGCGCTGCACCTAGGTTTTAGTATTGAGGAACTTGCGCAACTGACACGCTGGGCACCGTGGGTGCTTGAACAGGTGACACGCTTACATGATTTGGAGCGGCGCTGGAGCGAGGTACAGCCACGCGCATTCGTCACAACGCAGGGAGAGAGTAACGAGCTGCTGCGAGAGGCGCTGGCAATGGGATGCAGCGAGAGCCAGTTAGCGGACGCTCTTGGGATGGACACGGAACGTTTTCGCGAACGCTGCGCACGGCGCGGGTTTCACAGAGTACCCGTGGTTGTTACTGATGACGGGCAGGGTGGAACCCAGCACCTCATTTTGGAGAGCTACGGCGGGGCACGGCCGCGGCCAGCAGAGGGTGAGGGCAATGTAATCGTACTCGGGGCGAATGCCTCGCTTCTGCAAGGCTCGCTCGAATACGAGTATTTGGCGGCGCGGGTTATCGCCGCGGTGAATGCGGCGGGTCATAAGTGCATCCTGATCTCGCCGACGCCGTTACACGCCGCTGCCGCGTTGGGTCTGCCCGTCCGCCACTATCTTGAACCGGCACACGCTGCGCTCACAGAGATTGTTGCAGCGGAACAGCCCGCTGGTGTTATTCTACAGTGTAGTGAACGAGTTCCAACCGAAGTACTCCAGCAGGTACGGGCGTTGGAGCTGCCCGTGTGGGGAACAAGTGCGCACAGTTTGGAACGCTTGGCGACGCGTGACCGCTTCCATATGCTTTTGCAGAAACTGGACATTCGGCAACCGTCGCACTCGCTGGCACATAGTGCGCAGCAGGCATATACGTTGGCTGAGGATGTGGGGTACCCGGTGATTGTGCATCCGGCACATCCCCACGATCTTCCTCGGGTGACGATTTGGTACGATCGGCAGGACGCACGGCACTTTTTTGAGCAGGCCACGCATTTGGGTGAAGTGTACCCACTTTCGATTGAGAAGTTCTTGGAAGAGGCACGCGAGTTTCACGTGGATGCCTTGGCAGATGGCGAGGAAGGTGTGGTAGTAGGAATCCATGAGCATGTCGAAGAGGCAGGGATTCATTCAGCGGATAGTGCGGCGGTGTGGCCGGCGCACAGCTTAGCAGACGAGCTAGTGCGCGAACTACGCCTGGTGGTACAGAAATTAGTGCAGGAGTTACGTCTGTGTGGTTTTTTTGGCGTCAAATGTGCGTTGGCGCAAGACAAGCTGTATGTGTTGGATGTACTTCCTCACGCGGCGCGAAGTGTGGCCCTGCTCGATTTAGTGTATGGCGGGCGCTTGGTGCCGGCAGGGGTGCACGCGTTGTTAGGCGGGCAGCTACGCGAGAAAGGTGTGCATGAGCTTGTGGGCGATTTTCTCGCCGTGCGAGCCCCTGTTTTTCCGTTTCGGCATTTCCCGGCGAGTGACACTGCACTCGGGCCGGAACATTGTGCTGTGGGCCAGGCACTTGGGATTGATCGGTCTTTCGGCATTGCATACGCCAAGGCACTCACTGCAGCAGGGAATCGGCTGCCGAGTAAAGGGAAAGCGTTGCTCAGCGTGGCCGACCGAGACAAGCCTGAGATTATTGCCGTGGCAAAAAAATTACGCGCGTTGGGCTTCAACTTGTTGGCTACAGCAGGGACGGCCGCGCTCCTCCGCGCTAACGGCATTCCTGCTGAGCATGTGTTAAAGGTGCACGAAGGGCGCCCCAACGTCATTGACCATATCATTGATGGTGAAGTCCAGCTAATTATCAACACGCCGGGCGGAAAAGCGAACCGCATTGCAGAAGCGCATTTGCGCCACGAGGCGGTGGATCGAGGCATCCTCGTCCTCACAACACTTGCCGGAGCCCGCGCCGCCGTGACCGGTATCGAAGCATTTATGCGGCATGGTTTCGATGTCACCCCGCATGCCTGCTACCTGCAGACCCTGCGTCAGCAGCCTGAATTAACATTAGACACCCAGCCGACCATGGAGCTATAATTACGCGTTGCCATGGACCACATCCAACTGCTCCAGACCGATCCAGCATACCCCGCTCGACTTCACGCGCTCCTTGGGCCTGACGCGCCACCTCAACTGGGACTTGCAGGGAATCGCGCGTTACTGCAAGAGCGCACGCTGTCGCTATTTTGTTCCATCCGCTGTCCAGGGGCAATGATTTTGCAAACCTATCAGCTTATGCGCACGTTACGCCGGTGCCGCCTCGCGGTCATCAGTGGATTTCACTCGCCAATGGAGCGCGAGTGTTTACGCACTCTGGCAAATGGCACGGCAGGTATTGTGTGGTGCCTGGCAAAGTCCCTTGCGGCGTTTCGATTGTCAGGGGAATGGCAGCCATTATTTGAGAGTGGGCGATTGCTCCTTGTGGCACCCTTCCCGCCGCACGTCACGCGCATCACAAAGGCAACGGCGCTGTTCCGTAATCGTGTAGCGGCTGCCCTCGCAGATGATGCTTTCTTGCCCTACGCTGCGGCCGGCGGCCGCACGGAAAAGTTCTGTCAGGAGTTGCTGGCGTGGGACAAAACGGTCTTCACGCTCGCTGCACCAGAGAACGCAGGGATTGTTGAACGTGGTGCCCACGCACTTAGCTTAAGTGATGTGACATCATTTTGGCCGACCCACGAGGTGCCGGTGACGGGGGATACGTTGCTATGAAAAGATGCGTAAGTCGCATGGCGATGAACGCCATTTTGCTTGGGCTGGTAATGGGTGGGATTGTCGGAGTGGCGTTTTGGCTGCTGACTGACCGACCGGTAGCGTCGATGCTGTTTGGGCTGGTGCCGCTGTGTCTATCACTGATTCTCGTGAGAAATCACTTTTGGGAACCGTACCCACCGGAAGATGAGTAGTGCGTGTGGCGGCTTTGCGAGCTGCATGGTGCGTGAGCACGCGCGGAACTAAGGCAACCTTAGGGCCCGCTGCCGCGATGCAAATCATGGTTCTTGCACCAGGCGCACAAGTCGCGCCATACGTGGCCACGGGCGGCGGGCAGTTGGTCGGCGGCAGCCGGGCCCCACGTGCCCGCCGGATAGGTGCTTAATGGCACGCCATCACCCCGCGCCCACGCCTCTACCACTGGGGCAAGGAGCGCCCAACTTTTTTCAATGATGTCGTCGCGCAAAAACAGCGTGCGGTCCCCACACATACAGTCGAGCAGCAACCGTTCATACGCCTCGGGTGGGTCGGTGTGAAAAGCCTCGCGGTAGGAGACATCCAAATTCAAATCGCACATGCAGAGTTTTGGGCCGGGCTTTTTGGCTTGGATCATCAAGGCCAGACCTTCATCAGGTTGAATATTAAAGACAAGCAGATTAGGCGTGAGGTCGCGCGGGGTGAGGGGATGAAAGATACTGCGCGGGACGGGCTTAAAGAAAACAGCAATTTCGGACTTACGGCAGCGCAAGCGTTTGCCACTGCGCAGATAGAACGGCACGCCATGCCAGCGCGGTGTGTTAATCTCGCAACAGGCGGCCACGTAGGTTTCGGTGCTCGAGTCGGGCACAACGCCAGGTTCTTCCCGGTAACCAGGCACCATGGTGCCGCCGAGTTCACCGCGCACATACTGTGCCCGCACAACCTGCTCAGGCAGCAGCTGCACGGCGTCCAAGACGCGTGCCTTCTCATTGTGCACAGCGTGAGCGTCGAAGGTAGCGGGCATCTCCATCGCAACCAGGGTCAACAACTGGAGCACATGATTTTGGATCATATCGCGCAGGAGGCCAGTCTGATCAAAATACCCAGCACGCTCGCCCACACCTAGCTGTTCCGCCACCGTAATTTGGACTTGCTCAATGTACTGCCCGTTCCAGATCGGTTCGAATACGAGATTGGCGAAGCGGAAGATGAGGATGTTTTGAACCGTCTCCTTGCCGAGATAATGGTCTACGCGGTAAATTTGATCTTCGCGGACCACGCCGCGTAACGTGCGTGTCAATGCCTTGGCGCTAGCGAGATCGTGTCCGTGCGGTTTTTCTACCGCGAGACGGACCCACCCGGAACTATGTGTCAGGCCTGCAGCGCCCAGTCTACGCACGATAGTGCCATAGAGGGACGGAGGAACAGAAAGGTAGAACAAGCGATTCCCTGCTGTGTCATGAGCCACGTCCAGTTCTGCTAGGCGGCGGGCCAGGACCTCGTAGGTGGAGGGATCATCATAGGTGCCATTCACGTAGGCGCACCGGTGAAGAAAGGCCGAAAGAACGTCGCGCGGGAGATTGGGATGCGCCGCAGTGACCGCGGTTTGAACCAGGGAACGAAAGGCGTCACCCGTGAACGCGGTCCGCCCGCATCCGACGAGGTACCAGCGCTGCGGGAGCAGATTGCGGGCGGCAAGGGAGGCAAGGGCGGGAAATAATTTTCGCCGCGCGAGATCGCCGGAGGCGCCGAAGATGATCACCCCGCAGGCACCTGGTCGCGTCTCGAGACACAGCCGCTCACGTACCGTAATCGTTGCCTGCGAGGGGATCATGGCAGGCATGGCGCACTGGGCGCCTTCACGCGCACCTTTGTCTATTCTGCTGCTGCTTCGCGCTTGCCGAGATGGTGATCCAGGACTAACAGTGCCCCGACCGACGAGCCGATCATTTTCAGTTGTTGAACGATACTGTCAGCATTCTTCTCTTCCTCCACCTGCTCGTTGACAAACCAGTGGAGAAACACCTGACTTGCAGTGTCCTTTTCCAGCGTCGCCATCTCGACAAGCTTGTTGATTGACGCGGTCACGTACTGTTCGTGCTTGAGGGCGTGCTCAAAGACTTCGAGCGGACTGTTCCACGTCCCCTGCGGCGATTCGACACCACGAACCCACGCGCGGCCGCGGCGTTCATTGATGTACTTGTAAATTTTCAGCGCGTGACCAAGCTCCTCCTGCGCCTGGATTTCCATCCAGTGCGCAAAACCGGGGAGGTTAATGCTCTCCAAGTATGCCGCCATCGAGAGATACAGGTTCGAGGAAAACATCTCGGCGTTGAGCTGGTTGTTGAACGCGTTCTGCATTGTTTCGCTCAGCATAGCAAGCTCCTTAAGTGCGGGTGAATGACGTGAACGCTGGGCACCAATTCATGCAAGTTGTTTAACTGCCGCCAACGCTGCTGCGTAGTCGGGCTCTTGTACAATTTCGGGAACGAGCTGGGCATAACGCAGCACCCCTGCAGTATCAGTCACAAACAGTGCCCGCGCGAGCAAGCGCCAATCGGGAATCAGGACGCCATAAGCTCGCCCGAAAGAGACCTCGCGATGATCAGACAACGTGCGCACCGCCTTGATGCCGGCCGCACCGCACCAGCGCGCCTGGGCAAAAGGCAAGTCCGCGCTAATGCAAAGAATCTGCACGTGGGGGCCCAGCGCTGCTGCTTCTTGATTAAAGCGCCGCACCTCCGTGTCGCACACCGGCGTGTCCAACGACGGGACGGAAAGCATGACCGTAACTTTACCAGGAAGAACGGTTTGGGTGACTGGCGACAAGTCGTTGGCAAGGACGGTAAACGCGGGCGCCGCTACCCCAATCACTGGCCATTCTCCCGCGAGAGCGAGCGGCGTGCCTTTAAATGTAACATGGCGTGAGCTCATGAGCGTGCCTCAATGGGTTAATTGTGGTAACAGTATACCAAAATGCAACTCTTCTGTCAAGACCAGCTTGTTCTAATGCGCCGCCGGCCTGCAAGAAAGGAGAGTGAACGGCACACAAACAGGACAGTTTGGCAAGCCCGCGAACACATCCACTCGGCGCTCACTGGGCCACGAAAGCGTGTCCGAAAAATCGACAGGCCGAACATTCCATGTGCGTACGCCTTGTCGGCGAGGGTGCCGAGGGGCATTTCGTCAGGTATATGCCGAATGCGATTCTGTGCCCGACCCGCAAGTTGCTCAGCACATCCAGTTGTCATGCGAGCAGCGGGCAAACACGTCTTCGTGAGAGACCATCTACGAGCGTATTGCGCTTGAGTTATCGTAGACCTTTTGCTACAATGAGGACCGTTTGAACGGCGAGAGGACTAGGCACTGTGAGTACGCGCGAAGATACCTGAAGCATCACCACGGAGGCAGGCCATGAACCGTCGTACGTGTTCGTTCTTCCTTATCGGTGTGGCTGTTGCGTTGGTGACTGCGTGTGCAACGCGACGTGCGCCCTCCTCCCGAGAAGATTATTCTGGGCCGGGGGAGTCAGTGACAAGCCCGGCACTGACCCAGAAGCGAGAGCCAGTCCCCAGCGCGGCTGCGCCTTCGCCAATGAACTACGTGGGCACCGGAGCAAGCTCGCTCGACGTGCGTAAAGTCGCACCTGATGCCGTCGGGCTTGGCGAGCAAATGTTCGTCGAACTGCTTTTGACGGCGAACGAGGATCTGCGCAATGTCATCGTTGCAGACGAAATTCCGGACGGTGTTACCCTGCTGGGGACAAACCCGCAGGCGGTCATGCGGGGACGTGAACTCGTGTGGAATATCGGTGCGATGAGCCGTGGCGAGCAGCGGAAGATTATCATCAGCTATCGCGCGGAACGTGAAGGCGTTATCAAGGCGTGTGCGAGTGTACGAGTGGAGTACGTCACGTGCTGCCAAACGCGGGTCGGGCGGCCGGTGCTCGCGATAGTCAAAGATGGTCCTGCGCAGGCGTTGTTACATGAGCGGTGCACCTACACCGTGGTGGTAAGCAACGTGGGTAGCGCGGTGGCGCGCGACGTAGTCCTCACTGACACATTGCCGCCCGGGATGGCTCATGACAGCGGCAGTAAGGCGCTGACACAACGGCTGGGTGATTTGGCGCCGGGCCAGGCAGCGCGCGTGGAAATGCCGGTGCGTGCCGTGCAGCGTGGGCGCTGGCAGAACTGGGCGGTCGCCTCCGCTGCGAATGCAGCGGAAGTGCGCGATGATGCGATCACAGTGGTGGCCACGCGCGATCTGGCCATCCGTAAGACCGGCACGCGCGAGACATTCGTGGGTAAGCGTGCGACATACGAAATTGTTGTGGTAAACCGCGGCGATACGCGCTTGACTGACGTCGTAGTAATGGACACTGTTCCGCCAGAGATGCGGGTGGTATCAGCGCCCGGTGGCATCATCAACGGGAATCAAGTAACCTGGCGCATTGCTACACTAGCGCCTGGAGCAGAGGAACGACTGCAGTTGACCGTCCTCGCGAACGCGATGGGTCGCTTCTGCAACCAGGCGAGCGTGACAACCGATGAGGGCCTGCGTGGCGCGAGCCAGGCCTGCACGGTGGTGCGTGGACTTGCGGCGCTCCTAATCGAAATGGTTGATGTGCGCGACCCATTGATGGTGGGTGAGAGCACAGCCATGCGAATCCGCATTACCAACCAGGGCTCCGCGGAAGATCGTAACGTCCGGCTTGTGCTGGTCTTCCCGCCTGAGTTGACCCCGAGCACACCAGCTGGCGCGACCACAGGGCGGGTTGAGGGGAATACGGTCGTCTTTAGTCCGTATCCCGTGCTGGCACCACAGCAGCGCATCGAGTATAGCGTGCGAATCACCGGCCGCCAGGCAGGCGATGCGCGCACACGTGCCCAAATGACTTCCGAGCTCATCCGCTCGCCCGTCACCGAAGAAGAAAGCACGCACGTCTACTGACCATGTGGTTTGGCCTCGATCGCAGCGCATTCGCCGCACCGACGTCGGAACGCAACTACTCGGCACTCATCGAGCGCCTGGCCGAGCGGATTGTGACGCATCGCATGACGGTGCCAGCGATCGTCTTTTTTGAATCATTGCGTCCGGTTAGCCGGCTCGCCGGCCAGTCTGTCTTATTGGCGGCGCCACTCCTGGGCTTCCTGCTCTCCTTTGACACGCTCTACCAAGTCGCCGACATGTTGCAAGATGCGCGCAACGTCGAAGCGCTCATTGAAGCAATTGAACGACGTGAAGCAGCATATCACACTTCGCGCTCCAGCCCCTCCACCCCGCCGGCCGTGACATGAGTGAGCTTGAAGTAATTCTTGCAACTGACTGCGGCTCCACCACGACCAAGGCGATTCTCATTGAGCGGCGTGATGGCCATTACCGATTGATCGCGCGCGGCGAGGCCCCGACCACGGTGGAAGCCCCGGCCGAGGATGTCACCCGTGGCGTGCTCAACGCAATTAACGAAATTGAAGACCTTACCGGGCGACAGTTTATTGCGCATGATCGCTTAATCGTACCGCGTCAGGGCACGCGCGGCGCTGACGCTTACATTTCAACGTCGAGCGCCGGCGGCGGGTTGCAAATGATGGTCGCCGGGGTGGTGCAATCCATGACCACAGAGAGTGCCGCCCGCGCGGCCCTGGGCGCTGGGGCAATCGTCATGGACGCACTGGCCACCAACGACAAACGCCGTCCCCACGAGCGAATCGAGCGCATCCGCCAACTCCGTCCCGACATGATCCTGCTCTCCGGCGGAACGGACGGTGGAACTATCCGCCACGTCGTAGCCATGGCAGAGATGATTGCTGCCGCAGACCCCAAGCCGCGCTTCGGCAGTGGCTATCGCCTCCCAGTAATTTTCGCGGGAAATCGCGATGCCCGCGACGCCGTCTCCGCCGTTCTGCGCGAGAAAACCGCTCTGCAAATTGTTGATAACATTCGCCCCACACTCGAAACAGAACATCTGCAACCCGCGCGTCACGCCATCCACGATCTATTTCTCGAACACGTCATGGCCCACGCGCCGGGCTATCACAAGCTCATGACCTGGACAGCGGTCCCCATCATGCCCACGCCCGGAGCTGTTGGCGACATCATGCAAGTGATCGCCCGCCGCGAACGCATTCAAGTGGTCGGCGTCGACATTGGGGGCGCCACCACCGATGTGTTCAGCGTCTTCCGCGCGCCCACGGACACAGACCCCGAGGCGACTGTCTTCAACCGCACCGTCAGCGCGAACTTGGGCATGAGCTATAGTATTTCTAACGTCGTGGCAGAGGCGGGAATCGATCGGATTATGCAGTGGGTGCCGTTCGCTCTCCCACTCCGTGAACTGCGCAATAGTATCCGCAACAAGATGATTCGCCCGACCACGATCCCGCACGAGCTCCACGAACTGATTATTGAACAGGCCATCTGCCGGGAAGCACTGCGCTTGGCCTTTGCGCAGCATAAAGCCATGGCGGTGGGCTTAAAGGGCGTGCAACAGCAGCGCACGATTGGTGACGCATTCGCCCAGACACAAACAGGCGCGTCATTAGTTGACATGCTCGGCCTAGAACTGCTTGTCGGCAGCGGAGGCGTCTTGTCTCACGCACCGCGGCGCGTGCAGAGTGCTGTGATGCTGATCGATGGATTTGAGCCGGAAGGTTTTACCCAACTCGCTGTTGATTCCATCTTTATGATGCCGCAGTTGGGCGTGCTGGCGAAACTTAACGAAGACGCGGCACTGGAGGTGTTCGACAAAGATTGCCTCATTCGACTTGGAACGGTGCTCGCGCCCGTGGGCATGGATGCGTGGGGCAAGCCGTGCGTCACGGTTGAAATCGAGCGTGAATACGGCGGGCATGAAACACATTTGGGAGCCGCACCTTTATTACCAACCGCACTTCAAACAGGGCGTCGTCCGCGCGCGCTTCAAGCTCTGGCTCGGCGCGGGCGCCATCGTCGGCCACGAATGGCGCGACGCCGCGTTACCCTACGTTGTCGGCCCGTCGTTGCAGGTGGACAAGAGCAGCCGTCTCATTACGCCAAACCAGGTG
>JAOACZ010000188.1 GCA_026417575.1 bacterium
AACACGCACACCGTGGAGGCTTTCGATGAGTTGGAGGTGCGCACGGAGAAGTTTATGATTTTAGATTTCAACCCCACGGCGGAATTCTGGCTCACCGAGCGGTTCCGGCAGATGGGCCTTTCCCTCCGTGCGCACGAGATAGTCACGACGTATCGGGATAATCCTTACCTACCTGCCAGCCAGGTGCGTAGCATAGAGCGCCGCCGGGGCATTGCCGACTGGTGGCGTGTGTACGGCGAAGGCAGGTACGGCGAGCCCACAGGCGTGGCGTGGTATAACTGGGAGGTGGGCCATGTGGAAGAGCGCGGCGAGCATATACTGGGCGTGGATTTCGGGCAGGGCTCCTCTCCCACGGCCATCGTGGCTGTGCGCCGTGAGGACGGCGAGCGCTTCACGGCGTGGGAGTTGGCCTACGGAAACCTATCGCTGCGCGAGATTGCCGAC
Organism: bacterium; assembly: GCA_026417575.1. Lineage (GTDB taxonomy): Bacteria > Auribacterota > UBA3054 > UBA3054 > JAPLST01 > JAOACZ01. The sequence continues at coordinate 445 of JAOACZ010000188.1, forward strand.
ATCCTGCTGCTGCGCGCCAGGGTAACACCCGACGTGCTGATAGTGGGAGATAGTGCGCAGAGGGATGAGATTAACTTCCTACGCCGCGACGGTGTGCCCATCGTCCCCTGCCGTAAGTACACACTGGCGGCAAGCTTCCACCTGCTAAACAACGTCAGCGTGCGGATTAGCGCGCGCAGTGAGAATCTGCTACGCGAGGCGCGCTCGCTGCAGTGGGCCGACCGCGGCCGTGGCCTACTGGCCGCCGGCCAGCCCGACCACGCCGTGGATGCGGTGAGATATTGCATGCATGAAATGTTGTAATTTCAATACTATGAGACAGTTATATTTAACCAACCCCGAACACGCACTCCGTGTCCATGCCCGTCGCATGACGCCGGAGGAGCTGGAGGTGTGTGCTTTGCAGGCGCCGTGGGCTGCGCTGCTGTACGCATGGAAGTACCTCCCGGCGCCGCTTTTAAATGCCCTGGCCTGCCAGTGGCCCGGATGGGCCACCCACTGTATGGAGTGGCTGACAAAAGACACCAAACATTTTATTCTAAGGGAAATAAACTGGCAATCAAATTATGAATAAGATGCATCGTGTTGACGGATGCCAACTATCAGAGGCGCAAGAAATTGCATTTAATATCTTAAACATACTCGCTTCGCATTGTGAAAAAATTCACATTGCCGGAAGCGTTAGGAGAGAAGTATCTTTTGTAAAGGACATAGAAATTGTATGCCAGCCAAAAGAAATTGTTTTAAAAGATATGTTCGGGCAGGATGAGGGGGTGGTTCGTGATTTTGAGTTTTCAAGAAAAGTCCTGGAGATAGGGGAAATAGTCAAGGGCAACACTGACGGTAGGTATATGCAGATAAAATTGCCTCAAGGAATAAATCTTGACTTATTCATGCCTATAGCTGACGATTACTTCCGTCAGCTGGCCGTAAGAACAGGCCCCCCAGAGTATTCTCATTTTGTAATTGCAAGAGGGTGGCTAAAGATGGGATGGGTTGGCACGGAAGAGGGTTTAAGACGAATTGAAGATTGCCAGCAGGTACAAAATGGGAGTGGCAAAAGCAAATGGAAAATAATCAATAAAAACGGTGTTCGCCCTCCGGCGTGGAAGTCGGAAGAAGAATTTTTTGATTGGATAAATGTAAAGTGGGTTGAACCTAACAAACGAAAGGTATGAAACTGAACGAATATTTTGACCTGCGGGAATTCCTTTCCCCCGCCGCATGGAACAACCTTCAGCGCATGTTGGCTATTGTTACATACATCAGGGAGAAATCCGGACAACCGGTCATAATAAATAACTGGCACAGGGGAGGCAGCTTCACACAGCGAGGGTTGCGACTGCCCGATACGGAAGTAGGTGCACCAGGCAGTCAGCACAGGCTATTTAATGCCGTGGACATCAATATCGGCAACTGGCCAGCGGTGCGCATGCATGAATTTGTGCGAACATACGCCATGCAGTTATACACGCTGGGGTTACGGAGGGTGGAGGATATTAGTGTTGCGCCTACCTGGTTACACCTTGACGGAAAGGAGCATGGCGAGCGGTGTATCCAGGTGATTAACAGGGCTTCAGTAACGGATAGGTATCCATTAACAAAATTTTAACAGTTAAAAATTTGCAGTTTGGTTTTTTGCACTTATATTTGTAGCGGGAAATTTGCTATGGAAAAATTTATCAAAAATTTCAGAGTTAAGGGCAGCGATTTCACGTCGCTGCCGGAGTTTTTCGATCCAGCTTACATGAAAAGTTGGATCGAAAAAAACAGGCGTTTCAACCCCTTCGCCCTGATGCGGCGTTGGGGTAGAGCGTGGGACATTGTGTGGCTCATGGCCGAGTGCCCACCAGTATTCAGCGCCGTCATCGCGAATTGGCAGGAGGTGACGAAATTCCTGATGAAGGAATTTCGCATTTCCGCAACAGAGGCTCTTTTGCTCCTGCTCAGGGGATGCCCTCGGAAGTGGGTAGAAGAGTACGGGTATGACTTCGCCCGTGCCTTCTATAAAAAATTTAAGCCCCTGGGGAAAGACTTTTATTATTTGTTTAGGGCAGTCGCCCTGATAGACCTGCTGCCGCCCGAAGAATGTTTGAAAATAGCGAAAATGGGCTGCGATTACACACGCGCCGCGTTCATGCTAATGTTATATGACGCAGCGACAAGGAATTATAAAATAAGGACAGTCCATTTCCCTTATCTGAAAGAAAACCTCGTCATCAAAGATGCTGAGGAAATTAAAAAAGCTTTAAATCTAATACTATGAAAAAGCTGATTAACCTTACCCCGCACCCCATCACCATCATCCCCGATGGGGGTGATGAAATCACAATTCCCGCCTCCGGCCTTACTCTGCGCCTGCGGGAGGTGGTCGAGGAGGCTGGACAGATTAACGGCATCCCGGTTTTCGCTGTACGCTGGGAGCCGGAAGACACCCTCCCTCCGGAGGAGCCCGACACAGTGTACATCGTGTCGGCGCTTGTGAAGCAGAGCGCGCCCCACCGCCGCGACTTCCTCGTGCCCTACGGCACGGTGCGGGAGGTCGTGGACGGGAAGACGGTTATTAAGGGGTGTAAAGGCCTGGCATTTTAATGCCCCTTTACCCCCACCAGCGGGAGGCTTGCCGTCGCATCCTGTCGCACTATGCGGCGGGGGGCGACGGTTTTCTTTTGGCCGATGCACCGGGTGTGGGGAAAACCCACGTGGCCGTCGCTGTGGCAGAGGCGCTCGGCGGCAGCGCCACGGTGCTCTCCCCTGCTACACTCGTAACGATGTGGCGGGAGATGCTACCCCGTGCGCAGGTGTACTCCTACGAGTACTACCGGCGCAATCGCCCCGCACTGTGCGACTTCGTCATCCTGGACGAAGCGCACAGGGTGAAGAATGCCCGCGCGCAGGTGAGCACGGCTCTGCGCGAGGCGCTGCGTGGCCGCCGTCGTCTGCTCCTCACTGGCACCCCGTTCCAGCTTGGGCCGGCCGAGCTGGCGCATCTGGTATACCTGGCCGGCGGAGAGCACCGCCGTATCCTGGATTTTGGCCGCCAGGTGGAAACCTTTTGGGGGAAGAAATGGATTTGGGCCGCGCCTCCTGCCACGGTGGGCGAGTGGCTGCGGGCACAGCCCTGGTGGCTGCGCCGCGAGCTGTCGTCTGTGGCGCAATACCTGCCACCGATGGCTCAGCGCTGGCACACGCTTCCCGATAGCGCTACATACTCCACCGCCGCACGACATGTGGCCGAAGAGCTGGAGCGGGCTGCCGCCGAAGACCCCCGGCATGCTGAAACACTGCGGGCCTTGGCCTGCGGGCTGCTGCCGGAGGGAGACGTGGATATGTCCGCACTTATGCAGCGCCTTTCC
>JAOACZ010000227.1 GCA_026417575.1 bacterium
AGATGTGTATAAGAGACAGACGGTGGAGGTAGGGACGCACAAACTGCGGGTTGCCATCGCACATGGGTTGCAGCACGTGGACACGGTGTTAGAACGGGTGCGCGAGGCGAAGCGGGTGGGGGCAGAGCTTCCCTATCATTTCATCGAAGTCATGGCGTGTGCAGGTGGCTGCGTGGGAGGAGGAGGTCAGCCGTATGGCATTACTGACGAGCTACGGCAAGCGCGGGGCAAGGGGTTGTATAAAGATGACATGCAACACAGTGTGCGCTGCTCACATGAAAATCCGAGCATTTTGCGATTGTACAAGGAGTTTCTGGGCCAGCCGCTCAGTGCGACGAGTGAGCGCTTGCTCCACACGCACTACACTCCACGTTTGGAGTATCGACGTTGAAGATGAGGACGCAACGAGGACATCGGAGCAACAACACAGTCGGCGCGGGGGAACAAAGAAAATGTGACACACGTTACTGCAGAAGGGATAGTGAGACAGTGAAATCAAGCACAAGGAGTGATGACCGATGTTAACAGCACCCAAAGGCCTGCGTACACACATCGGGTTGTTTGGTCGCATGAACGTAGGGAAATCGAGCGTGCTTAACACACTGGCAAACCAAGATGTGGCGATTACGTCAGCTGTTCCGGGCACCACTACCGACGTAGTGGAAAAGCCTATGGAACTACTGCCACTCGGCCCAGTAGTCATCATGGATACAGCCGGCTTGGATGATGAGAGCGCACTCGGCACGGCGCGCAAGGAGCGTACTTTCAAGGCGATGGAACGCAGTGATGTGATGGTTCTGGTGGTGGAGAGCGAACAATGGGGCGAGCTTGAAGAGAGTGTGATACATCGTGCCCGTCAACGACATTGCCCGCTGGTAATTATCATTAACAAGGTGGATCAGAGAGCAGTTTCTGCTGCGTTTGTGGAGCGGCTGCGCGGGTACACGCGACACGTCGTGAGCGGTGCATGTGTGGGCGAAGGACGCGCGGCATTCGGGCGTGCCATTCGCGAGGCGCTGATCGCGGCTGGGCGCGAGCGCGAGACGCAGCAACAGCCACTCCTTGGCGACCTGATTAGCGCCGGTGACGTGGTCGTGATGATCGTACCGATTGACTTGGAGGCGCCGCGTGGGCGCCTGATTTTGCCTCAGGTGCACGCCATCCGTGATGCCCTCGATCACAATGCGCTCGCTCTGGTTGTAAAGGAACATCAGTATCGTGACGCCTTGCAGCAACTGGTAGCGCCGCCGGCGCTTGTTATCTGCGACTCACAGGTAGTCGACAAAATGGTGGCGGAAACACCGCCGCAGGTGCGGTGCACAACATTCTCAATTTTGATGGCTCGCATGAAAGGTGAGCTTTCCGAGCAGGTGCAAGCAGTTGCCGCACTGCGTGCGTTGCGAGCAGGGGACAGGGTACTGATTGCCGAAGCGTGCTCGCATCACCCACTTCCTGACGATATAGGGCGCGAAAAATTGCCACGTTGGCTGCGCCGGTCCTATGGAGCAGAAATCGCCATTGAGGTGGTCAGTGGGCGTGATTTCCCACAAGATGTGAGTGGCTATAAAGCCATAATCCACTGTGGAGCATGCATGCTCACGCGCGAAGAGATGTTGCAGCGCTTGCGTATCGCACGTTCGGCTGGTATACCAGTGACGAATTATGGGTTGTGCATTGCAGCGTTGCACGGTGTCCTACCGCGGGTGTTGGAACCATTCCCAGAGCTGCTCAGATTAGTCGCATGAGTGATTACGACTTCATCGATGATGCGCGGCTCGAACGGCTTGTGCGCGAGGTGCGAAAGCCGGATGTTGCGCACGTGCGAGAGATTCTGGCAAAAGCACGCTCCATTACCACGCTTACTCTCGAGGAACTCGCCACGCTGCTTGGTGTGGAAGACAATGCGACGTGGGAAGAAATGGCGGCAACCGCACAGGCCATCAAGCGCACCGTTTACGATAATCGTATCGTGACATTTGCACCGCTCTATGTCAGCAATTACTGCATCAACAACTGCGCTTACTGCGGCTTTCGCGTGGAGAACCAAGCACAACGACGCCGCCACCTCAGTGTAGAGGAGATCCGGGCGGAGACCGAAGTTCTTGCTGGTCGCATCGGGCATAAACGCGTGATCGCGGTGTACGGCGAGCATCCTCAAAGCGACATACGCTACCTTGTGAAGACGTTGGAGACGATCTACAGTGTGCGCGTTCCCGTACGGCGTGGATATGGAAATATCCGCCGAGTGAATGTAAATGCTGCGCCGATGAGTGTGGAGGAACTGCGCGAGTTGAAGAAAGCAGGGATCGGGACGTATCAAGTGTTTCAGGAGACTTACCATCACGGTACATATGCAGCTGTGCACCCGCGAGGAACACGGAAGAGCGATTACGTCTGGCGGTTGCTGGCCATGCACCGGGCCATGGAAGCTGGCATAGAGGATGTGGGGATAGGTGTACTGTTTGGTTTGTATGACTGGCGTTTTGAGGTGTTAGGTTTATTACAGCATGCGCAAGAGCTGGAAAAGGTATTCGGGGTGGGGCCACATACGATTTCCTTTCCCCGCATCGAGCCGGCACACAACACACCGTACAGTCACGCTCCCGCGTGGCGGGTTGACAACGCGACGTTGCGGAAGATTGTGATTTTGATTCGGCTCGCAGTACCGTACGCGGGGATGATTCTCACCGCACGGGAACCTGCGCAGGTACGAAGAACATTGCTCGAATTAGGCGTCACGCAAACTGACGCTTCAACTCGCATTGGCGTAGGTGCGTATTGCGAAGGGGACGGCGAGCAGGAGGGAGACCGCCAGCAGTTCCTTTTAGGCGATACGCGGTCTTTAGACGAGGTGGTGCGCGAGCTGGCGGCGATGGGAATGATCACATCTTTCTGCACCGCGGGCTATCGCTGCGGCCGAACGGGGGCATGCATCATGGAGCTGTTACGCAGCGGTCGTGAAGGGCAGTTTTGTAAACTGAATGCGATTCTCACCTTCCGCGAGTGGTTGGATGATTTCGCTAGCGACGCCACGCGAGCGGTAGGTGAGCAGGTGCTGGCACGTGAGCTGGAAGAGGTGCGCGTGCGTTTGCCACAACTTTATCCGCGCTTGCAAGCCCAATATGCACGGGTGGCGGCGGGTGAACGGGATGTCTATTTTTGACCAAGAAAAGGAAACAGTTAAGCATCATACACAAGAGTGCTTCGTACTGATACCGCGCTGGGCAACGCACGCGAGCGCGAGAGAGACACGGGTTGAAGAAAACCTATGGAACATAAAGAAATTCTCCACTGGCTTGAGGGGCGGGATGATGTCGCGTTGTTTGACTGGGCAGACAGGGTACGGCAGCGTGTCTGGGGAGAGGGTGTACTTGTGCGCGGAATTATAGAGTTATCCAATTACTGTGTACGCAACTGCTGGTACTGTGGACTGCGACGTGATCATCGCGCGCTCAACCGATTCCGACTTTCCCGTGAAGTGATCCTAGGGTTGGTACAGCGCATGTACACCGACGGCCTGCGCGTAGTGGTGCTTCAGTCCGGAGACGATGTGGCGCTCAGCACTGAGTGGATTGCAGACCTCGTCTCAACAATCAAGGATACCTGGCCAGAGTTGCGTGTGACCTTGTCACTCGGCGAGCGCAACGATGAGGCGTATCGAGCGTGGCGCGAAGCAGGTGCTGATCGTTACTTGCTGAAGCACGAGACAGCGGATCCTACGCTGTACGCTCACTTACACCCTGGACAGAAACTCGCCCGGCGCTTACAGATACTGGAAGTACTGCGCGAGCTTGGATACGAGATCGGCACAGGCTGCATTGTTGGCTTGCCAGGCCAAACGCCGTCGATGCTTGCGCACGACATCATGCTCATACGGGAGTTGCAACCAGAAATGATCGCAATAGGCCCGTTTCTTCCGCATCACGCAACGCCGTTGGCGAGCGCACCCGCGGGTTCATTCCTTCTCACATTGCGCACGTTGGCACTAGCACGAGTGCTTGTACCGCGCGCTCGTCTGCCTGCTACCACCGCACTGGCCACGCTCGCAGCAAAGGATGGGTTGGCCGAAGGATTGCGTGTCGGTTGTAATGTGATCATGTGTTCCTACACGCCACAAGAACAACGCGAGTGGTACACCATTTACGATCGCAAATACCAAATTACGTTGACACGAGCCAGGGAAGCCGCGTGCTCCGCCGGACGTTTTCTTTCCTTAGAAGAATACCAGCCGGCCACGGTGACCACGCACTAGTAAGGCAAGATTTCTCGCGTTGCGAAGGGCCATCGGTGTTTCACTAGCGTGCGCCTCCGAAGCCTTGATGAGTGAAGTCCACCAAAGAGCACGTTGCCAAGCCGGGCAGCGCTTGACAGCATACATCGTTTGACAGAGATCAAGTGCGTGTGCATGCCAGCAACGCCCGCGCTCAAAACAACGATAGGAACAGCACAGGACACATCATGCCACGTATGCACTGCTGCAGCCTCCGCTGCACGCGTTGACAGAATCCACACGTCTAGGTAAAAAAACGGCCCTTCTGCACTCATACAGTCAATGCCCATAGCCTATGGTGAGGGAGCACCGCACAAACAATTTCGAAAGCACAGGATAGATGCGCTGTGCCACGTATCTTACGTACTCGCCGGCGAGAGCCTACGTGGTGTAAGAAAGCTCATTCGGGCGTTTTTCACTGCCCTCTCTTTCACAAAACGTACTAATAAGTGATATGAACTCTGATGATATCCGCGGCGCATCGTTTCGTGATTCTAAGAGGGCGGTGCACTCTAGTCGCATGCGAACGGCTGCGGGGCAGGTGGTGTACGTACAGGATGCAGCAGCTCCACCGCCTTTTTCCAGCTATTTCTTTATCAAGATGCCGCGGTAGCTCATCTTGGATTACCTCGCAACTATAGCAGGAGTGCTGAGGCGTAACTGACGACTACGTTTTCGCCCCAAGCTCCGGCGATGATGTCTGTGACACCGCTTGCACTAGTACAACCTCCTCTGAAGCAAGCCGTTCAAGCGCGTCTCGGGCTGCATTCATTTCTGCCTCTTTTTTCGACGAACCCGTGCCGCGCCCCAAAACATGCGAGTCCACACGCACTTCCACCGTATATTGACGCTGATGCTCAGGCCCGCTTGTGGCAGCCACTACGTAGCGCAGCTCACAATGAGCACGCGGATGCATCGTGCGTTGTAATGCGTTTTTATAATTGATCTGCGCTTTGTCAATGTCCACGGTGGCGAGTTTCTCTGCAAACAATCTTTGAATCAACGCTCGCGCGGCTGGCAGCCCCCCATCCAGATACACCGCACCAATCAACGCTTCCAGCGCGTCTGCTAATAACGCCACGCGTGTGCGCCCCCCGCTGGTTTCCTCACCTATGCCAAGAAATAGATAATATCCCAGATTGATATGCTGAGCAATCGCAGCTAAATTGTGTTCACTGACTAACCATGCCTTCATCAGCGAGAGCTCTCCTTCCCAGCGCATGTAAAAAACGCGAAACAAATGTTCCGAGAGCACAAGCCCCAGCACAGCGTCACCCAGGAATTCCAGCCGCTCATTGTGACGCAGACCATGCTCTGCGTTTTCGTGAGCATAGGAGGAATGCGTCAGCGCTTTAAACAGCAGGGGCACATGTCGAAAAGTGTAACCGATTCGCTGCTCGAGAGTGCGCACACGTTCACGGCAGCGCTGGCAGGGTTCGGCCCAGGCATGCTGTTTGGATAACTCTTCAGCGGCTAAAGCGTCGAACCTATCATCCTCAATATGTGTGTCGCCCCTACCCGCCATGGCGCCGTAACGAGCGAGCCGCTATTCCGCGGCTTGCAGTAATGCTTGCATGTGAGCAAGTCGCACACGCTTCGCCTCGGCTTCCGCACACTTGGCACGTTCCTGCTCCACCACTTCCGGCGCAGCGTGGCGCACGAACTTCTCATTGTTCAGCTTCGCCCGGACCCCGGCCAAGTACTTGTCCAGTTCCGCCAACTGCTTCGCAATCCGTGCCCGCTCGGCACGTACGTCTAGCGCGCCATCCAAGTACAAGTAAATTGACGCCCCAGCGCCGGCATGGCTCGGCAGCGGCCGCGGCGGCACAAACGCTGGATCAATACATACCTCCGACGCACCAAGAAATTTCCGCAGGAGGGGCTCTTCTGCACGCAACATGGCTGCCATGGGTTCATCATGAGGCTTGAGCGCAAAACGCACCCGCACCCCCGGGGCAATGTTATACTCACTTCGCAAATGCCGCCCCAATCGAATTGTTTCGAACATGTCTAAGACCCGCCGCACCCGCTCTGCATCACAAAATCCCCGCTGCGCCTCCGGCCAGGCTGCTTTGATGAGCATCGTATGGCACGGGGTTTGCGTCACCTCATGTAACAGTGTCCAGATCTCTTCCGTGATGAACGGCAGAACCGGATGAGCCAGGCGCAGCGTCGTATTCAGGACACATGCCAGGACGACTTGTGCATGCCGTCGCGCAGCAGCATCGTCACCGTAGAGCACAGGTTTGATCGCTTCCAGGTACCAGTCGCAAAACTCGCTCCAAATAAAACTGTACAGCGTCACGGCTACTTCATGAAAATGATAATCATGCAACGCATTAGTGACACTAATCGTGGTATCGGCCAGGCGCTCAAGAATCCATGCTTCCGTGTTGGTAATTGCCGCGACCAGGCTCCGATCAGCGAGAAGCTCTTTTGGCGTTAACAACGGAATGCCTGGCGCAAGATTCAGCAATGCCAGACGGCTTGCGTTCCACAACTTATTGGCAAAGTTGCGCCCAATTTCAAATTTATCGCTTGTGAGCAGCGCGAGACCGTAAACAGCTTGCGTCGCATCATCAGCCCAGCGTGTCGCCATGGTTTTGGAACAGTGTGGGCAAACCAAGGTCTTTACCGTCATATTTTTCGGGGTTTGCGGTGTCAATGCCCCGCAATGAGGACACTTGTACTGCACCGGCATGCGCACATCTTGCGTTTCCGTAGCCATGTGCGCCATGCAGTAGCGCAGCGCATCGGCGCCGTACTGCTCAATAATATCCACAGGATCCACGCCGTTGCCCTTCGATTTGGACATAGTCTGCCCTTGCCCGTCGAGAATCTTGACGTGCACTGTGACATCGGGGAACGGCACGGTGCCAGTGTTGTACAGCCCAGTCATCACCATACGCGCAACCCACAGCGTAATTATGTCACGTGATGTCACTAACACGCTCGTCGGGTACCAGCGGACAAAGTCCGCAGTGCGCTCGGGCCAGCCCAACGTAGCATGTGGCCACAACGCCGAGCTGAACCACGTATCGAGCACGTCGGGATCTTGGCTCAACGTCACACCCGGAACCGCGTCCCCAGCAAGATCATCCTCTAGCGCACAAATCAACCATCGTTCCCCAGCTTCATCCCACTGCCATGCAATGTCCTTACGGTTTCCAAACGCCTCCTGCAGCACAGCCTCATCGCAGCCCGGCGCGTACCAAATCGGGATGCGATGCCCCCACCACAGTTGGCGACTGATCGGCCAATCACGCTTCTCCGCCAACCAGTCTAAATACATCTTGGCATAACGCGGCGGGTGAAACGTCACACGCCCGCTCGTTACTGCCTCCATTGCCGCCTCGGCCAAACCAGCCATCTTGATGAACCACTGCTCGGACAGAAATGGTTCGATCGGCGTCTTCGAACGATCAGAATGACCAATCTGCGTCTCATACGGCTCCACCTTCTCCAACAATCCCTCGGCCTCAAGTGCAGCGACCACGGCCTTCCGCGCCGCATAACGCTCCATCCCCGCAAAGCGCCCACCGTTTGCGTTGATCGTGCCGTCAGGATTCAGAATATTGATCATCGGTAAACCATGCCGCAACGCGCAGGCATAATCATTCGGATCATGTGCCGGGGTCACTTTGACGCAACCGGTGCCGAAGGTCATGTCCACGAGCTCTCCATCGGCAATAATCGGAATTTCACGCCCAACGAGCGGCAAGATCACCGTCTTGCCAATCAAATGCTGATAACGCGGATCGTCTGGGTGGACGGCCACTGCAGTGTCCCCCAGCATTGTCTCTGGGCGCGTGGTAGCAATCAATAAACGCGTCGAGCTCCCTTTCACGGGATACCAGTAGTACCACAAATGGCCACGCACCGTTTCATGGTAGATCTCGTCATCCGACACCGCAGTTTGTAAGTGCGTGTCCCAATTCACCAGCCGCATGCCGCGGTAAATCAGCCCATCACAAAACATGCGGAAAAACGTGTGGCGCACGGCACGCGCACATTGCTGGTCTAAGGTAAAGCGAGTACGCGTCCAGTCGCAGGAACACCCCATCAGCTTGAGCTGCTCAATGATACGGTTCCCGTACTTTTCTTTCCACTGCCAGATGCGTTGCACTAGCGCCTCACGCCCAATATCGTGGCGTGTTACACCCTCTTGTTCGAACAACGTTTTTTCCACTATCGCTTGTGTCGCAATGCCCGCATGATCCACCCCGGGAAGCCACAACGTGGCGTCCCCGCACATGCGGTGATAGCGAATCAAAATGTCTTGAAGCGTGTTGTTAATCGCATGCCCAAGATGCAGCGCACCGGTCACATTGGGCGGCGGGATAACGATGCAAAAGGGTGCGCCCGGAGCTTCAGGATCTGCCGTAAAGCTGCCAGACGCCTCCCACGCTGCGTACACGCGCGCCTCAATCTCCTTCGGTTGATATTGAGCTGGTATATCCATAGCCTCCTTTTGCGCAGGCAATTACACCACCACCCTATCCCACCTGGTGTCGAGAAGTACCTTCAAACCGCACGGTGGAGCGCGACTCCTCATCGTGCTGGCGAAGACGAGCTGCCCTGTGTAGACGTCTCACGTTTTCTTTTTTGCGTGCTTATCCCGCATCAGCTTGTACTCAATCGAATCAACCAGCGCTTCATACGACGCCTCGATGATGTTCGTCGAGACTCCCACTGTGCCCCACACCCCGCGCTGGTCGCGCGTCTCAACCAACACGCGCACTTTTGAGGCCGTGCCCGTCAGCCCCTTCGCTGTCAATACACGCACCTTGTAATCAATTAGCTCAATCTCCTCCAGGCACGGAAAAAATGGCCGCAAGGCTTTGCGCAACGCTGTGTCAAGCGCATGTACCGGTCCGTCGCCCTCCGCCGCCGTGTGCTCCTCGCGGCCCCCCACGCGTACCTTGATCGTCGCCTCTGATACCACCGTGCCATTGCGCTCTTCATCTATACAGCGAAACCCCAGCACCTCAAATGACGGAGTAAATACGCCCAGAGCTTTTTTCACCAACAACTCAAAGCTCGCATCCGCAGCTTCGTACTCGTACCCCTCGTGCTCACGCCGTTTAACCTCCTCAACCACGCGCCGTGCCTGCTCCGGATCGCTGCCCAGGTCCAAACGCAGCTCTTTCGCCTTGAATAGCACGTTAGACTGACCGCTCAACTCGGACACCAGCACGCGCCGCTGATTTCCCACCAACGCAGGATCGACATGCTCGTACGTGCGCGGATTGCGCTGAATGGCGCTGACGTGAATGCCCGCTTTGTGCGCAAACGCACTTTGCCCCACATACGGTTGACGTTTGTTGGGCAGCAAATTGGCTAACTCATCTACATAGCGGCTCACTTCCGTCAGATCCTCGAGCCGCACATTCGTGCGCAACCGCATCTTTAACATTAACGCAGGAATTATCCCCGTCAAATCGGCATTTCCACAACGCTCGCCGATACCATTGATCGTACCTTGGATATGGGTTGCCCCGGCCTGCACCGCCATCAAAGCGTCCGCAACGCCACACCCAGCATCATTGTGCCCATGAAAGCCTATCGCCACGCCTCGCACACGGCGACACACGTCGGCTACAATCCTCCTCACATCATGCGGCAGCGTCCCACCATTGGTATCACACAACACCAGGCACTGAGCTCCCGCCTCGCGCGCTGCCTGCAAGACTTCCAATGCATACCCAGCGTCATCGCAATAGCCGTCAAAAAAGTGCTCCGCATCGAAAATCACTTCCCGCCCATGCGCGACCAAATATCGCACGGACTCCGCCACCATGTGCACGTTCGTCTCCGGGCTCACACGCAGCGCCTCCTTCACGTGCAAAAGCCAACTCTTCCCGAAAATCGTCACCACTGGTGTGCGCGCCTCAAGCAACTTCTGCAAATTGGGATCATCTTCTACTGCGTGGCGCGCGTGGCGAGTCGAGCCAAAGGCCGCCAGTTTGGCATGCCGCAAAGGCTGCGCCTCCATCTGCGCAAAAAACTCAATGTCTTTAGGATTCGACCCCGGCCACCCGCCCTCAATGTAGTCTATCCCAAACGCATCTAAGCGGCGCGCAATCAACACCTTGTCCGTCACAGAAAAATTCACGTTTTCACCTTGCGAGCCATCACGCAAAGTTGTGTCGTAGAGCGCTATCCGCGTACTCGTCGCCATTCTCCCTCCGGTGCTGTGCCTACTCCTCGCTTGGTTCGACCCGCAGCAGGACCGTCTTGGCTTTAACCACCGGCAAGCGGTTAATCGCGCGAAGCGCTGCTTGCACGTCCGCTTCCCGCGCCCGGTGAGTCATGAACAGAATCGTCGAATAAGCCCCACGTGCGGTTTCGTGTAGCAGCACCGACGTCAGCCCGATGTTGCGACTCCCTAGCTCGCGTGAAATTGCCGCGATCACGCCAGGCCTGTCGACCGTCGTACAACGCAAATAGTATTTGCTCCATACTTCGCTCATCGGTTTGAGCGGCCGCGGCCGTGTCGTAAAGGTAAACGTGGGCAGCCGCTCGTGCGAGGCAAGACGGACGTTCCGCGCAACATCAACAATGTCTGCAATCACCGCGCTGGTCGTCGCATCGCGCCCGGCACCCCGTCCATAGAACAGTGTCGTCCCAATCGGCGTACCATTGACTTCAATCGCGTTGTATACGCCGTTAACGTTCGCCAACATCGTGTGCGCAGGCAGCAAGGTCGGATGCACGCGCGCATGCAACCCGCCCTCTTCCGCCTTCGCAATTGCCAAAAACTTGATCACGTAACCCAGCTCGTGCGCACACTGAATATCTAGCGCCGTCACGCGCATAATCCCCTCAACGTGAATGGCCTCCTGCGGAATCCACTGCCCAAACGCAATCGAGGCAAGAATACCAATTTTATGTCGCGCATCATGCCCCTCAATGTCCAAACTCGGATCGGCCTCGGCGTACCCCTGCGCCATCGCTTCCTTCAACGCAACGTCGAATTCCAGCCTGTCGGCGGCCATGCGCGTGAGAATGTAGTTGCACGTACCGTTGACAATGCCATACACTGAGTGAATTTTGTTGGCAACAAATCCTTCGCGCAACGACTTGATGATAGGAATACCGCCACCCACGCTCGCCTCGTAAAACAAATCCACCCCGTGACGCTGGGCAACAGCGTGTAAACGCAGCCCACTTTTCGCAAGTAGGGCCTTATTGGCGGTCACGATATGCTTCCCATGGCGCATGGCCTCCATGACCAACTGTCTCGCCACACCTGTCCCACCAATGAGCTCGACAACGATGTCAATCTCAGGATCGCGCACTACCGCTCGCGCATCAGTCGTCAGCAGCTCCTCCGGCACGCCTTCTCGCCGCGCCCGTGCCAGATCAATCTCTGCAACGCGCACTAGCTGCAGCGGACAACCGACATGGCGTGATAACACATGGCGTTGCATCAACAAATGCCGCGCCACGCCACCACCAATCGTGCCACATCCCAACAATCCGATGCGCACTGCACCATTTGCTTTTCGTCTATGCTGTCCCATCATGCACGTGCTGCTAAATCCCCTTAAGATAAGCAGTCCTTATTCTACCAGAATCAGTCCTACCGTGCAAATGACCCATCGCGGGCTTTACTTCCACAGGTGCTTTTGTTATACTATGCACTAGTGAACAAGGCGGCAGGACGTACCCGCCGCCCCATTGTCCGTAACCCTACCATGAGCTAGGCCGCGCGGTCTACCGCGTGGCGTGGCCCATGGTGAAGCGTGGCCGCACCGCAGGCCACGCGCAAGGAAAAACCATGGCACTCACCACAGAAGCCAAACAACGACTGATTGCAAAGTATCGGCTGCACGACACCGACACCGGTTCATCGGACGTGCAAATTGCCATCATGACCGAACGAATTAACCAGCTCACCGAGCATCTGCGCGTCCATAAAAAAGACCATCATTCACGCCGCGGCTTGCTCATGCTCGTCGCCAAACGACGCAAACTACTTGATTATTTGATGGCTACCGACGAATCTCGCTACAAAAAACTCATTGAGGCACTCAACCTTCGTAAGTAATCCATGGCATGCACCGGCCGCCGGCCGTCCCGGTGGCCATGCCAGCTGTCACGTATCCACAGGCACGCTTCCGCTGTGGATGGGCGCGGCCGTCTTGCCGCTCGTGTCGCTCCTTCGAACGCTTGCTTCCTTTTCTTATCGACGCGAGTCCCTGCGGCCGCCTATCCACCCCCGCGGGGCAGCTTTCATGGCACCAATGCCAGCATGACCGTCACAGGAACCACGTATGCCCGTCAAAGTCAGTACAACTTTCCTTGAACGCACCCTCTCCCTCGAATCAGGGCGTATCGCTCGCCAAGCGCATGGCGCCGTCTGGTTGCAACATGGCAGCCTCGTCATTCTCGCCACGGCTGTTTCACCCTATGACCGCCGTGAAGAAGTGGACTACTTCCCCCTCAACGTTGACTATCGCGAGCGCTATACGGCCGTCGGTCGTTTCCCCGGCGGTTACATTAAGCGCGAAGGTCGTCCCACCGACAAGGAAATCCTTACTGCTCGGTGTATCGACCGCCCACTCCGTCCGCTCTTCCCCGCAGACTATTACAACGAAGTGCAGATCATTGTACAAGTCATGTCCGCCGATCCCGCTGAAGACCCCGACACGATGGCCGTCGTGGCCGCCTCCGCTGCCATCGCTGCATCGGATATCCCCATCCGCGAGCTAATTGGCGCAGTCCGCGTGGCAAAAGTAGACGGTCAACTCCGTATCAATCCTTCCCATGAAGAGCGCGAACGCGCTACGCTCGACTTCGTCGTTGCCGGCACTCGCGAAAAAGTGATCATGATCGAAGGCACCGCCCGCCAAGCACCCGAAGCCGAGGTCCACGATGCCATCATGCGCGGCCATCGCGAGTTGCAGCCGCTCATCACCTTGCAAGAAGAACTCGCACGCGCCCTCGGCGTGCAAAAACGTACCTACACACCCGTCACGCCTTGTGAGCGCTGCCTCGCCGCCGTCGCCCAAGTGCGCGAGCAGGTGGCAGCTGCCTTGCGCATCACCGCCAAAACCGAACGCAACAACACCCTTGCCGCTATCAAAGAATCCGTCCGCGCAACCTTGGCCGCCGAGGAAGGGGCACCCCCCATCGATCCCATGGGCTTCAGCATCGCTTTCGATCAACTCGTCGGCGATTGTATGCGCAAAATGATTCTCACCGAACACCGCCGCGTTGACGGCCGCGGCCTCGACGAGCTCCGCCCCATCACCTGTGAAGTCGGCCTCCTCCCTCGGACCCACGGCTCCGCTCTCTTCATCCGCGGCGAAACCCAGAGTGTCGGCGTCACTACCCTCGGTACTGCTGAAGACGAACAAGAAATCGAGTTGCTTCAGGGAGAAACAACCAAAAAGTTTATGCTCCATTACTCCTTCCCGCCCTACTCGGTCGGGGAGGCCAAACCCATCCGCGGCCCCGGCCGCCGCGAAATCGGCCACGGCGACCTCGCCGAGCGCAGCCTCCGCCCCGTCGTTCCCGAAGATTTCATCTACACTATCCGCGTCACCAGCGACATTACCGAAAGCAACGGCTCCTCCTCGATGGCCTCCGTCTGCTCGGGCTGCCTCTCCCTTATGGATGCCGGCGTGCCCATCAGTGCCCCAGTCGCTGGTATTTCAATCGGCTTGGTCGAGGAAGGCGATCAACGCGTACTCCTCACCGACATCGTCGGTGACGAGGACCATCACGGGCATATGGATTTTAAAGTCGCTGGCACCGCCCAGGGCGTCACCGGTATTCAAGTCGATCTGAAAATCCCTGGCTTGCCACCCGAATTTATCGGTACAGTGCTCGAACGCGCGCGCCTGGCCCGCTTGCAAATCCTCGACATCATGAAGGCCACCCTCCCAGCACCGCGCCCCGAACTCTCCCCCTATGCGCCCGCCATCCTCACCATCCGCATCCCCATTGATAAAATCGGCACCCTCATCGGCCCCAGTGGCAAAAACATCCGCCGCATCCAAGAGGAAACGAACACCACGATCTCCATCGAAGACGATGGCACGGTGCAAATCGCTGGCGAAACACAGGCTGCCGCCGAGGCCGGCCGGGCCATGATCGAAGAATGGATCGCCGAAGCCCAAATCGGCAAAATTTACGAAGGACCTGTGACTCGCATCATGCCCTTCGGCGCGTTCGTCAAAATCCTCCCCGAATGTGAAGGCATGGTGCATATCAGTGAAATCGCCGATCGCCGCATTGACAAAATCGAAGATGTCGTCAAAGTCGGCGATATTGTCAAAGTCCGCGTGATCGAAATTGACGAAAAAGGACGCGTCAATCTTTCCATGCGCAACTTGGATGAACCCTTTGAACCCGGCCCGGCCCGCTCTCGCCAGGCAGAACGTCGTAGCACCGATCACAGCTCCCGGTCCCCGCGAAGTGACCACCCCAGCCACAGCGAGAGCCACCGCCCTAGCGACCGCCGCGAACGCGGGGAACGTGGCGAGCATGCTGGGCGCGAGCGTCGTGAACCTATCCACCAACGCCGCCGGTGAAGTATGCCCGCTAGTGCGCCTCAGCCGTATGCCGAACATGCACTCCCCCTTGTTAAAAGTTAAGTTCCTTCCTCACGGCACCGGCTTGCCTGTCCCACATTACCAAACAGCCGGTGCAAGCGGCATGGATCTCTATGCGGCTGTCACTACTCCTATCTGTCTCGCCCCAGGCGACATTTGTTGTGTCCCCACAGGCATCGCCATCGAACTTGAACCGGGCTATGAGGCACAAGTCCGTGCACGAAGCGGCCTAGCCTTAAAGCATGGAATCGGATTGGTTAACGCTCCCGGCACCATCGACTCCGATTACCGCGGCGAAATCGGCGTCATCCTTATCAATCTCGGCCGCGCCCCATTTACAATCGAACGCGGCATGCGCATCGCCCAGCTGGTCATCCAGCCAGTTTGTCGTGCACGCGTCGAAGTCCAAGACGAATTAAGTGCCACCGCCCGCGCCGCTGGTGGCTTCGGTCATACCGGTCACTGACCCGATGCGCAACCCACCCCTGCTAAACCGTTCGGAGTTGACGATGATGCACACATCTCCTGATCCTTGTCGCTTGTGCCTCCTCCTCCTCTCCGCCGTCGCCTGCGCGGCCCAGGTGGTAGATCAGCCTCCCCTTACCAACCAGCAGCCGGCCCAACCAGCCATAGCGCTCACCAATACCGTGCTCCCCCCACGCACCCAAGTAATGACCTTAAAAGCTCCCGATGTGCTCAGCATCAAACGCATGGTCGGTGAAGTCGAGCGCGCTGGCATCACCCTCTATACCCGTGTCTTCACCCTCGACACCCAACAAGGTGTCAACGAACTCTTTAACCGCTGCCGTGCCCTCGACCGCGAGATCCTCAAAAACGACCCGAATCCCGTCGCCGCGCGCATCGAAGATGGCTACGCGTCACCCCGCTTCCAGCGTAGCACCGGCGTTCTCATCACCAATTCACCCTACTTCGACCTCGTCGCCCCTCGCCAGTTTTCCTTTGTTGCCCGCGGGGTTATGTACCGCCAAAACTCTTCAAACCTCGTTGCTCAGATCCTCGCCGCCGCCGATACAGCGTATCTAAAAACCACCCGCATGCTCCTCATGCGCCCCTTCATGGACTGGCGTGCCGTACGCGGCCGCATTTATGTCGTCACCGACCCCCGTATCTGGGACACCTTCGTCAAATCGCAAGTGCCACCCAGCCCTGTCCAAACCGTCTTCACAGACCCCCACCGACGCACATTTATCGTCTATGCTGGCCCCGAAACCTTCACTTTCCTCGATCAGGCCGTCGCCTACGCCGTGGCAACTGCGGTCTTAGATGAGTACGCACGCGTTATCACTGCCAAGCCCCACGCCCGCCTCCCCCTCTTCTTCCTCACCGGCCTCGCCGGCGAAATCGCAGGCTTGGAAGTAATCCAAACACGTCTCGGCCCACTCCAGCTTCCCCTGTACACCATCAACTACCGTACCTATCGCGTACGCCTCCCCCGCCGCGGTACAATGACCCCTCTCAACACCAAACGCTTGCGCTCCCTCGACGAGCTCGTCCAAATGACCGAATACCCCGCCAACAATGACGAGCTTTACTACGTCCTTTGCCAGTCTCGTGCCGTAGCTCAGGCACTCGCCACCAACGCCCCACTCGCCTTGATCAATTTAACGCGCGCTCTCGCCAATGGCAGCGAGTTCCAAAAAGAAATCGGCCTCTCCTACATGGAAATGCAACGCGACGTGCTCGCCCGCCCTGTCACCGCACCCAAGCCAGCTACCCAAATCACCGACACCGGCGAACGCAAGTACCCTGACTACGAAAGATTTGCTAAATATGTCCAAACCTACTTTCACCGCCTCACTGAGGACTACCAAGCCGAACTGTTGAAACAACGAAAACCATCCCCGGCAAAGCCACCCGCGCCTACAGGCTCCGCTCCCTCATCATCAGCACGGCCTGGCACTGCCCCCTCACGCTAGCTCGCCACATGGAGGTTCTCATGAAACCCTGGACTCTGTTATTCCCACCTATCCTCAGCCTCACCCTTTTTGCTGCGCCACCCCTGCCGCCATCTGCCGAGGGCGCTAGCACAAATCTCCCTCCCCTCCCCTCGCTCTCCAATGGCCCTACCGCCCCGCCCACAACTACCGCCGCTGTCGAAATCGCTGAGGAAGCGCCTGTACAAGCTCCCGAAGAAGCACATTTTTCCAAACCATCGCCCGCCGATATCGCCAATGCCATCAGGGCCCTCAGCGCTACCGCCACCCGTGACCAAGTCATCCGTATCGCCGCCACCCTCGGCTGGGACTTGCGTACTTCTCGCGACATCGATGACTTCTTCCAGCTCATGCGCGCCCACGACCACGCCGTCCTCCAACGCGGTAACAGCGTCACCACCAAACGTGTCCTCGAACTCGCCCGCCGCGTCCCCTACACTCGCAAAAGCAGCCAGCATTTCCTCATCATCTACCCCCGCACCGTCTCCGCTCCCCTCCAGGGTAAAATCGTCTCCAAACCCTTTGAAGAAGCCTATCCCGTCGACCCTATCCTCGCCGCCGCCGACGCCGCCTTCCGCAAAACCACTGACCTCCTCCTCATGAGCCGCTTCATGAACTGGGCGGGCAAAGTGCGTGGGCGCATCTATCTCATCGCCGACCCGGCCGAGTGGAATCTCATCAAACGCACCGGGATGAGCGCAACACCTGTCCAAATCGTCCTCACCGAAGATGACACCCGTGAGTTTTTTGTCTTCGTCAATCCCATGGTCAAAGACATGCTCGAACAAGCCGTCAGCTTTGCCGTGGCCGAACTTGTCATGAAAGAATATGCAGCGGCAGTCGCCAAACAACAGCGCGCTCGCTTGCCTGTCTTCTTCGTCACCGGCCTCGCCGGCGAAGTCTCCGGCTTGACGGCCGTCATCACCGAACAAGGCCCCCAACAGGTCAAACGTTGGAAAGACCGCCCCTTCACCGCGAAAGACGTCCTCCACCTTCACCGCCGCTTCAGCAAAGGCGCAATCTCATACAGCCATCCCCCCCTCGTTGAGCGCCAACTCAACTCCTTCGACCGCGTAGTCGAGCTCACCTCCTATCCGCGTGACGAAGAACAAATCTTTTACCACCTCCTCCAAAGCCGCGCCCTCGTGCGCTACCTCCATGAGCACGGTGCTCTCCCCTTTGTTGTCCTCAGCAAGGAACTCGCCCAGGGCAAGATCTTTGAACGCGCATTCGATGGCGCCTACGCCCGCGTCCGCCTGGAGTTGATTGGAGAAACCACCTCCGCAAGCACCACCAAGCGCACTCCTGTGCGTGCCCAAGAGCAAAAATCTCAACGCGGTTCACGCACTGCCGGGACCAAAGAAGCCGGCAAAAAGCCCACCACCCTCGACAAAAATGCCGCTACCCCCGATGAGGTTCTCAAAAGCTATCGCAACTTGCGTAACTATGCTCGTGACACTATCTTCCTCCCCCTCACCGAGGAGTACATGCGTGCCCAAGCCGCGCAAGCCCAGTAACCGTATGCTCAGCCTCTCGTGCCTCACATGATCAAACGCGCCCTCCTCATCGGTGTAGTCCTCCTCCTTATCGCCAGTCTCGGGGCCCTCCTGGTCTGGTACGCCTTCTTCCGTACGCCCTTCGCCCAGCAGTATCAGCACGCAGTCTTGCAACTTGAGGCTCAGCCCGCATCGGCTCACCCCATCCTCCAACGTGCCTTGCGTGTCTATCAGAACACCCCCGAATTCCCCGCTGCGCTCTACCATTTCGCACGCTGTGAAACGCTCCTCAATCCCACCAACACCGCTGTGTGGGAAGCCGTCCTCAACTGCCACACTGATCGTCACATCCTCGCAGAAGCTCGCTACCACCTCGCCCTCCACCACCCCAACCGCCTCGCCGCCCTCGAAGCCTTCGTCCGCGATTTCCCCGACCACACCACCACACCCGCCATACTCGCCGAACTCGCCGCAGCCGCGGAAGCTCAGGGTGACACCCTCAAAACCCACTTCTGGTGGCAGCTCCTCGTCGACCGCCATCCCCACTCCACTGAAGCCCGCGCCGCCCGCGAGAAACTCGGCCCCCTCAACATCAAGCTCCTCTGCTCCCCTCGCCCCCTCCCCTTCACCACCAAACACACCGTCCAACGCGGCGAAACCATCCTCGCCATCGCTAAACGCTACACCAACACCGTCGACCAAATTAAACGCATCAACAACCTTAAAAGCGATGTCATCTCCCCAGGCGTCACCCTCAAAATTGATCTCTCCCGCTACCTCATCGACGTCTCCCTCTCCAAACACCTACTCACCCTCTACCGCATCTGGCAGAACTCCACTAACTTCGTCAAGACCTACCCCATCGGCACCGGCAAAGAAAACAACACCCCCCGCGGCACCTTCCGCATCACCCTCCGCCAGCAAAATCCCACCTGGTATCGCCCTGGATCCGCACCCATCCCCTTCGGCTCCCCCGAAAATCAGCTCGGTACACGCTGGCTCGGCATCGACGCCCAAGGCTACGGTATTCACGGCACCTGGGAACCTGAAACCATCGGTGGTCCCACCAGCGCCGGTTGTATCCGCATGCATAACCAAGACGTCGAAGAACTCTACGACCTCGTCCGCGTAGGAACCCCTGTCATAATCCACGACTGATGATCACCTTCGACTTCGAAAAACCCCTCGTCGAACACGAAAAAAAGATCGCCGAGCTCCGCGCCTACGCCAAAGAAGCCCACATCGATGTCTCCCCCGAACTCGCCAGCCTCGAGCGTAAACGCGACCAACTCTGCGCTGAAATCTACGCCAACCTCACCCCCTACCAAAAAGTCCTCGTCGCTCGCCACCCTAACCGCCCCTACACCCTCGACTACGTCCGTCTCATGTGCCAGGACTTCCTCGAACTTCACGGCGACCGCCGCTTCGCTGATGACCTCGCCATGGTCGGCGGCTTCGCTACCATCGCCGGCCGCCGCATCGTGCTCATCGGCCACCAAAAAGGTCGCGACACCAAAGAAAATCTCAAACGTAACTTCGGCATGGCCCACCCCGAAGGCTATCGCAAAGCCCTCCGCCTCATGGAACTCGCCGACCGCTGCCGCCTCCCCATCGTCACCTTCATTGATACCCCAGGCGCCTACCCCGGCATCGGTGCCGAAGAACGCGGCCAAGCCGAAGCTATCGCCGTCAACCTCCGTGAAATGATCGGCCTCGGCGTCCCCATCATCTGCATCGTTATCGGCGAAGGCGGTAGCGGTGGCGCCCTCGGTATCGGCGTCGGCAATCGTGTCCTCATCCTCGAACACGCGTACTACTCCGTCATCTCCCCAGAAGGTTGCGCCGCTATCCTTTTCCACGACTCCTCCCGCAATCAAGAAGCCGCCAACGCACTCAAATTAACCGCACAAGACCTCCTCTCCTTCGGCATCGTCGAAGAAATCATCCCTGAACCCCTCGGGGGTGCCCACCGCAACCACGAACAAGCTGCCGCCCTTGTCAAAGATGCCATCCTCCGTCACCTCGACCAGCTCGCCTCTCTCTCCCCTGACCAGCTCCGCGAACAACGCTATCAAAAATATCGCGCCGTCGGCGTCTTCACCGAAGCCCAGCAACTCCTCGCTCACCCCGCACCAAGCTAATACTTACTATAACGCTCGCTCGCTCCACCTATGATTCGCATCCGCGGTGCTCGCGAACATAACCTCAAAAATATCGACGTCGACATCCCTCATCGTGCTCTCGTCGTCATCACCGGCCTTTCCGGCTCCGGAAAGTCCAGCCTCGCCTTCGATACCCTCTTCGCCGAGGGACAACGTCGCTTCGTCGAAAGCTTGTCCTCCTACGCTCGCCAGTTCCTTGGCATGATGCAAAAACCCCGCGTCACCAGCATCACCGGCCTCTCACCCGCCATCGCCATCGAGCAACGTAACACCGCCTCCGGCCTCCGCAGCACGGTCGGCACCACCACCGAAATTTACGACTACCTCCGCCTCCTCTACGCTCATCTCGGCGTCCCCCACTGCCCCGCCTGTGGCCACCCCATCGAAGCCCAAACCACCGCCCAAATCCACGCCGCTATCATGAGCCTCCCCCCTAACTCACCCATCGAAATCCTCGCACCCGTCGTCCACGGCCAAAAAGGCGAGCACCGTGACGTCCTCGAACGCGCCCAACGCGCCGGCTTCGTCCGCGCACGCATCGATGGCCGCACCTACCTCCTCGACCAAGCCCCTAAACTCGCCCGCACCATGCGCCATTCCGTCGAAATCGTCGTCGACCGCCTCCTCATCGCACCCGGCGTCGAACCGCGCTTGGCCGAGTCTCTGGAAACCGCCCTCCGCCTCGGCGAAGGGCGTGTCATCGTTGCCCGCCCCAGCCCCTCCAATGCCCCACCCCCACAATGGGCTCCCCTCCAGCCAGGTGATCTCCTCTTCTCCCGTAACTACGCCTGTACCCACTGCGACGCAAACTACCCCTGCGAGCCTCTCGCCCCACGCCTCTTCTCCTTCAATAGCCCCTACGGCATGTGCAAAACCTGCCACGGCCTCGGCGTCAGCCTCTATGACTTCGTTACCCCCTGCCGCGACTGCGGCGGAGCTCGCCTAAACCCCTACGCCCGCGCTGTCACCGTCAACGGCTTGACCATCGTCCAATTCACAAAACTCCCTATCGTCGACGCCCTCGCCTTCATGCGTTCCCTCCCACTCTCCGATTCCCAGCGCGATATCGTTGGCGACGTCTGCCGCGAGATCATCGCCCGCCTCACCTTCCTCAACGACGTCGGCGTCGGCTACCTCAGCCTCGACCGCTGGGGTGGCTCCCTCTCCGGCGGCGAAGCCCAACGTATCCGCCTCGCTTCCCAAATCGGCACCGGCTTAACCGGCGTCCTTTACGTCCTCGATGAGCCCACCATCGGCCTCCACGCCCGCGATAATGAAAAGTTGCTCCGCACCCTCGAACACCTCCGCGACCTCGGCAATACCGTCGTCCTCGTCGAACACGATGCCGAAACTATGCGTCGCGCTGACTACCTCATCGACCTCGGCCCCGGCGCCGGCGTCCACGGCGGCCACGTCGTCTTCCAAGGCCCCCTCGAGCAACTCCTCCACCACCCCACCTCCCTCACCGCCGCCTACCTCAACGGCACTCGCACCATCCCCATCCCCTCCTCGCGCCGCCCCATCCACCGTGCCCCACGCCTCGTCCTCGAAGGCGCAACCCACAATAACCTTAAAAACATCACCGTCTCCTTCCCCCTCGGCATCTTCATCTGTGTCACCGGTGTCTCCGGCTCCGGCAAATCCTCTCTTATTACCGATACCCTCCTCCCCGCCCTCCGCCGCGAACTCTATCACACCCGCGAGCCCGCCGGCTCCTACCGCGCTCTCCGCGGCCTCGAACACCTCGACAAAGTGATCGTCGTTGACCAAGCCCCCATCGGCCGCACCCCACGCTCCAACCCCGCCACCTATACCGGTGTCTTCGACCATATCCGCGCCCTCTTCGCACAAACCCCCGAAGCCAGACTCCGCGCCTACCCGCCCGGCCGCTTCTCCTTCAACGTCCCCGGCGGCCGCTGCGAAGCCTGCGAAGGCACCGGCGTCCGCCAAATCGAAATGCACTTCCTCCCCGACGTCTTCGTCACCTGCGAAGCCTGCCAAGGTCGCCGCTACGGCCGCGAAACCCTCGAAGTCACTTACCGCGGCAAAAATATCGCCGACGTCCTCGATATGACTGTCGAACAAGCCCGCGATTTCTTCGCCCGCGTCCCCAAAATCCACCACATCCTCCAAACCCTCTGCGACGTCGGCCTCGAATACATCACCCTCGGCCAGCACGCCACCACCCTCTCCGGCGGCGAAGCCCAACGCGTCAAGCTCTCCACCGAACTCGCCCGCCGTGCCACCGGCCGTACCCTCTACATCCTCGACGAACCAACCACTGGCCTCCACTTCGCTGATATCGAAAAATTACTCCTCGTCCTCCATCGCCTCGTCGACGCCGGCAATACTGTCATCGTCGTCGAACATAATCTCGACGTCATCAAGTGCGCAGATTACATCATCGACCTCGGCCCGGAAGGCGGCGACGCCGGCGGCGAAATCGTCGCCACAGGCACCCCCGAGCAAATCATCGCCTGCCCGCGTAGCCATACCGGCCGCTTCCTCGCCCGCCTCCTTACCCACAACGCCGCCTCCGCGCCCCACGCCGCCTAATGCAAGGACGCCTATGAAAAAACGCCAATCAGCTCACCACACCCTCTCCTCACTCCTCCAGCCATTCATCAATCTCATCGGCCTCTTTTCCCGTGACATCGGCATTGACCTCGGCACCGCCAATACCGTCCTCTACGTCCGCGGCGAAGGCATCGTCCTCAATGAGCCCAGTATCGTCGCAATTCGCCACGACACCCACGAGGTCCTCGCTGTCGGTAACGAAGCAAAACGCATGCTAGGCCGCACCCCAGGCACCATTGACGCCATCCGCCCCATGAAAGACGGCGTCATCGCTGACTTCGATATCACCGAAAGTATGCTCCGTTACTTCATTCGCAAAGTCCACGACCGCCGCACCCTCATCTCACCCCGCATCGTCATCGCCGTCCCCGCCGGCATCACCGAAGTCGAACGCCGTGCCGTCAAAGATTCCGCTGAACGCGCCGGCGCTCGCAAAGTCTACTGCATCGAAGAACCTATGGCCGCCGCCATCGGCTGCGGCCTCCCCATCCACGAGCCCGCCGGCAATATGATCATTGACATCGGTGGCGGCACCACCGAAGTCGCCATCATGTCCCTCTCCGGCATCGTCTTCTCCCGCTCCGTCCGCATCGGCGGCGACGAACTCGACGAAGCCATCGTCCAGTACATGAAACGCGTCTACAACCTCATGATCGGTGAACGCACCGCAGAAGAAATTAAAATCGCCATCGGCTCCGCCTACCCCCTCGAACAAGAACTTACCCTCGAAATCCGTGGCCGTGACCTCGGCGCCGGCCTCCCCAAAACCGTCGTCGTCACCAGCCAGGAAATCCGCCAAGCGATGAGTGACCCCATCGAAGCTATCGTCGGTGCCGTCCGCTATGCCCTCGAACGCTGCCCCCCCGAGCTCTCCGCCGACCTCATCGACCGCGGCATCGTCCTCTGCGGCGGCGGCGCACTCCTCCGCGGCATAGACAAGCTCCTCGAAGAGGAAACAGGCTTGGCCGTCAACGTCGCCGATGATCCCCTCGCTGCCGTCGCCCTCGGCACAGGCCGCATCATCGAAGACGAAGACCTCCTCCAAAGCATTGCTATCAGGGATATCTGATTCCCTCATCTGCCCCGGCTCTCCCTCATCCCGCACCGGCACCGCCCCACCGTACCCACGCTCCTCTCCCTCTTCCTCACCACCTCGTCAGCACCCACGCCTTTTCAAACAACACTTTTTGTCGTCTGCAAACACATTTTTTTGTCGCTCCACCGTCCCTCTCCGCCAGCACTCACTCCATACCCTCTCGCTCCGTGTCAGGTAACATCACCCAGAACACCATCCCTCAATCAACATTCTCTGTCGTTTGCAAACAACAATTTCTGCCGTCTGAAAATCGCCACCAAGACATGCAGCTCCCGCATCCCACCCCTCACACGAAACACACCGCCACCCCTCGCACCGCTTGCATCGCACAACGTTTCAAAACTGCAAGGACACCCTCGCCCCTGTGTGCGCTGCCTCAGCCCCAGCCCTCCAAACAATTTCGTTAGCTCATGACTCCTTGATTCCCCGCCCACTCTCACATCATCTTGCGCCGCTAAATCACCCTTGCTACGCGCACTGGAATACCACGACCGCCACCAGCTTTCGTCACGGAATCCGCCCTTCAAGCTCCCCTTCGATCGCCTGCAACCGCCGTTGCTCCTCCCTTAACTTTTTCACAAGCTCTTCGTACACCTCTACGGGCACATGCCCAAATCGCGCCTTACTCCACCTCGCGTCAAGCTCTCTAGCCGCATCCTGATTCGCATCACTGATCGCCTGCCGCAATGTCTTGCCGCCATACTCAGGCAGTTGTTCTGTATCCATGTACTTCACAAGCTGGTCATGATACATTTTGAGCACCTTGCGCGCTTGGGCGATACGCTTATTGATCGCGCGCTCTTTCGTCCGAATCGCCACGCCCACCGTGACCACGGCCACAAATACGGACAATGGCCAGAACACATTCACCATGGCATACGCCAGTGTATGCCAGCCAGCGGCCAGCGCCGCCGTGCCAAATATCGTCGCGCCTAGACTCGCCGCCAGTGTGTGCTCCGCCGCGCCTAGCGTAAATTCCGGCTGTGCCCGCAGCCCTCCCGTGAGCGTGCCTGCTACGGCTGGATCAACCCTCACTTCTTCATAGTACGCCTTGACGCGCCGGTTCCATACCTCCTCACACGCCCTCGCTGCGTGCGCGAAGATGTCCTTCAGATGCGCAGTGATCTCCTCCTGAGAACACACACGTTCCAACGCCTTTTCCAACAGTGTGCGTTCTTCCATAGCCCTCTCTCCTCTCCTTTCCATCCACTCATGAACACTCCCCACCGTGCGTTCAAGTATCTCGGCCGCGCGTTTTGCCCTCTCGCCCGTAACATGCGCTAGCAAATTACCCGCGACGTTAACGGTATCTTTACTCGTTGATCTTGCCAACACCCTTCGTGCCATCTTCCACGCATAATTGATCCCTTTGCCACCGGTCTTTTTCAACATATCCACCAATCCCGTTGCCCACGTCGAATCCCTTCGCAACACCTCCTCCACCTGGTTGTACACCTGCTCAAAGTACGCATCCATCTCGTTGTAGACGGTATCCAGAAACGCGCTCGCCGCCTCCGCGGCTGTTTGCATAAAATACACGTGTTGGTGCCGCATCTGCATTTTAATACCCTCGTAATGATGCTGCAGCTCCAGCAAGCGCAGCCGTGCTTCCTTCGACGCCAGCAGCCGTTCGTGCGCCGGCGCCGTGGTATCCGCAATAATGGCATACAGTTTCCCTAGTTGTCTGCCTAACGCGCTGCTGATGTTCTTGGCTGTCGCTTTGTCTGCCCGGCGTATCGTCGCAAGTATGTCGTCAAATTCAACAAGCATCGCTTTCTTCCCTTTTGCGCTA
>JAOACZ010000001.1 GCA_026417575.1 bacterium
GGGGGGGGGGGGGGGGGGGGGGGGGGAGGCTGGGACCGGGGGGGGGGGGGGGAGGGGGGGGGGGGGGGGGGGGGGGGGCGGGGGGTGTATCGGGGGCAAGAGTACGAGGATGCGGAATTTCGCGAGCGGCCGCGCGAGCGGGACAGTGCGGCGGAAGAATGGGATCCTCGGATAGATGAGATACTTGACAAGATGAGTCGGGAAGGGTTTCATACGTTGACGGAGGAGGAATGGGAGATTTTGGCAAGGCACAGGAAGCGAGAGTAAGTAGGGGTACAGGGGAGCTGATGGATGGGTGAAGAAGGAAGGAGAACGAGCGTGATGGAGCGAAAAGAGAGAGAGATGGGGGCGCGCAGGGAGCAACCGATTTTGGCGGTACTGATAGATGCTGACAACACGTCGCCGGCGATTGTTGAGCCTCTTTTTGCGGAGATTGCGAAGTACGGGGTAGCCACAGTGCGACGGATCTACGGAGATTGGACATCACCGCATTTACGGGGATGGCAACAGGTATTGCTGGATTATTCGATTCATCCGATCCAGCAATTCAGCTACACGCGAGGGAAGAATGCGACGGACTGTGCGTTAATTATTGATGCGATGGACTTGCTGTACACTGGGCGTTTTGATGGTTTTTGTATCGTGGCGAGTGACAGTGACTATACGCGGCTGGCGACGCGGATTCGCGAGCAGGGGTTACTGGTGTACGGGTTTGGGGAGAGGAAGACACCGGCGGCGCTGGTGAATGCGTGTGACAAGTTTATCTTCACGGAAATACTGTTGGAGGGGCGGGAGGATGAGCGGCGGAGCGTGCCGGACGAGGCAACTGTGCGGAGGGATGCGAAGTTAGGACGAATGTTGCGGGAGGCGGTGACAGCGGAGGCTGATGAAGATGGGTGGGCGTATTTGGGAAGTGTGGCGAATCACATCTTGAAGCAGAGTCCTTCGTTTGATCCGCGGAACTATGGGTATGCGCGTTTGCGTGCGCTGATGCGGGCGACAGGCATGTTTGAATTTGAGGAGCGGACGGTTGAGGGGAGCAGCCAGAAACAAATTTACGTCCGCTGCCGGCAGTTGCAAGCAGAGAGGAGGCGAGAGGCACGGGGAGTGCGGCGGGGGAGGGAGAGTGTAACCGTAGGAGAGAGCGCGTAGTATGAAGCTATTTCGATTTCGAGGCGGGGTGCACCCACCGGACTACAAGGCCCTAACGCAGGAGGTTGGGATAGAGCGGCTGACGGTTCCGCGGAAGGTGCGGGTGCCGCTTGTGCAGCATTTGGGGGTGGCAGCGCAGGCGGTGGTGAAGAAAGGTGAACGAGTACTGATGGGGCAATTGATTGGCGAGAGGCACGGTTTCGTATCGGCGGCAGTGCATGCGCCGGTGTCGGGTGTTGTGACTGCAGTGGAGAGCGTGCCCCATGTGTCGGGGCGGAGTGTGCCGGGAATTGAGATTGAAAACGACGGAAAGGAGGAATGGCATCCTGAGATCAAGCCGGTGAGGCCTGTGACGCGGGAGGCGATCATTGCGGCAGTACAAGCGGCGGGGATTGTGGGGATGGGTGGGGCGACGTTTCCCACGCACGTAAAGTTACAACCGCCGGAGGGGAAAAAGATTGTGTTATTAATTTTGAACGGGGCAGAATGCGAGCCGTTTCTGACGTGCGACTACAGGCTGATGGTAGAAGCGGCTGAGCGGGTTATACGGGGTGCTGTGTATTTGATGGAGGCGTTGGGGGTGACGCGCTGTGTCGTTGGAATTGAGGACAACAAGCCTGCAGCGATTGCGGCGATGAGGGGTGCCGCAGCGGGGCAGTCTGGGATTGAGGTGGAGAGCGTACGCACACATTATCCGCAAGGTGGGGAGAAGCAATTAATTTATGCGTTGACGGGGCGGGAGGTTCCATCTGGTGGGCTACCGATGGACGTAGGATGTGTGGTACAGAATGTGGGCACGGCGGCGGCAGTGGCAGATGCGGTGGAGACGGGGCGGCCATTGATAGAGCGGATAGTAACAGTGAGCGGGGACGCAGTGGAGCGGCCTGGGAACTACGTGGTGCGGGTAGGCACATCGATTGGGGATGTGCTGGCTGCTGTAGGGGTAGATCTGGAGAAGTGCGCGAAGGTGATTGCGGGCGGGCCGATGACAGGGCTGGCGGTGGGCAATCTTGAGGTGCCGGTGACGAAGGGGACGTCGGGCATTTTGGCATTTACTGAGGCGTGGGTGAAGGCAAGTGAGCCGGCGCCGTGTGTGCGGTGCGGGCGGTGTGGTGTGGCGTGTCCGATAGGGTTAAATCCAACGATGTTGGAGACACTAGCGATGAAGCGGGATGTGGCAGGGTTGCAAGTGTTTCACGCGCAGGATTGCATTGAATGTGGATGTTGTGCATACATATGCCCATCTCAGCGCACATTAGTGCAAGCGATCCGGTATGGGAAGGCGCAGATTGTGGCGACACGGAAAGCGAAAAGGAATTAGGCGGGACGAGAGATGAGAGTTTCGTACACGTGGTTGAGAGAGTTAGTTGAGATTCCGTACACGGCGAAGGAACTTGGGGAGGTACTGACACAGCAGGGGATGGCGGTGGACGCGCTGGAGCATTGGGGGCGACCATACGAGGGGATTGTGGTAGGGGTGATTAAGGGGGTAGCGAAGCACCCGAGCGCGGACAACCTATCGATTTGCCAGGTAGACGTAGGGAGGGAGGTTTTACAAGTAGTGTGTGGGGCGCCGAACGTGGGGGTGGGGCAGCATGTGGCAGTGGCGCAAGTTGGGGCGCGGATTGGGGATCGAATGATAGAGCGGACAAAAGTGCGTGGTGTAGAGTCAGAGGGGATGTGTTGTGCGGCGGATGAGTTAGGGATATCGGGAGATCATTCTGGGTTGTTGATCCTCGATGCTAGTTTTGGAGCGGGGACGCCGTTGGAGAGGGTGGTAAGCGGTGAGGACTACATATTTGAGTTAGACATTGCGAATAATCGGCCGGACTTACTGTGTCACATTGGGATTGCGCGAGAGATTTGGGCGCATCTGCGGAGGAGGGATGGGAAAGGTGGAGAGTACCAGCCGCCGAGGTTTGAATTGGAGGAGAGAGGGGGGGCGGTGGGGGATGCAGTGAGGGTAGAAGTGGAAGATATGGCGTTGTGTCCGCGGTACACAGCGCGGGTGGTTGAGGAGGTACGAATCGGTCCATCACCGGTGTGGATGCAGGCGCGGCTATATCGGTTAGGTATGCGGCCGATTAACAACGTGGTGGACATTACGAATTATGTTATGTTGGAATACGGGCATCCATTGCATGCGTTTGATGGGGAGCAATTAGAGGGGCGGCGAATAGTGGTACGGCGGGCGCGGCGGGGGGAGCGGCTAGTGACGTTAGACGGGGTGGAGCGTGAGCTGGACGAGGGAATGATTGTGATTGCTGACGAAGCGCGAGGGGTGGCCATTGCTGGGGTGATGGGGGGAGAGAACACGGAAGTTCGGGCAACTACTCGGCAGATTGTGTTGGAGAGTGCTTATTTTGAGCCTGGTACGATTCGGCGTGCGGCGAAATTGCTGGGGTTACATTCTGAGTCATCGCGGCGTTTTGAGCGTGGGGTACGTGGGGCAGCAGTGGAGGCGAGTGCGCGGGCAGCGCAGCTGATGAGCTTGTACGCGGGAGGGGTGGTGCGGCGGGGGATGCTTGACGTAGGTGGTGGGGAGAAGAAGCGGCGGGTGCGGGTGAGATTAGAGCGCTGCGAAGGTTTACTGGGGATGAAGTTAGCTGGGGAGGCGGTTGAGAAGACGCTTCGTACGTTAGGGTTTGGATGTGAAGACGTGGGTGGTAGTTTGGTTGTGAGCGTGCCTGAGCATCGGGTAGATGTAGTTGAGGAGGCAGACATTGCCGAGGAGATTGCACGGGTGTGGGGTTACCAGGGGGTGCCGATAGATGCTGGCACGCCGTTTCGGAGCAACGTGCCAGTTGGGCGGGTGTACGCGTGTCGGGCGATACTGCGGGAGTTGTTAGCGGCGGAGGGGTTATACGAGGCTTACAATCCGAGTTTGGTATCGGAGGAGTTGTTATCGCGTGCGGGGGTAAGGGTGGGAGATCATGAGCAGGGGCTGGTAGCGCTAGCGAATGCGACCACCCAAGAACAGTCAGTTTTGCGGACAGCGGTGTATCCTGGGCTATTACGGAACGTTCAACATAATATAGCGCGCGGGGCAAAGAGTGTGCGGTTATTTGAGCTTGGGCGGGTGTATAGGCG
>JAOACZ010000211.1 GCA_026417575.1 bacterium
GATGTGTATAAGAGACAGGTTGACGGTGGGGGACCCGACGGCGGCAAACGGGATGGAGTTGGACATCATTGCGGGGGTGGTGATCGGGGGAGGTTCGTTGCGAGGGGGGGAAGGGAGTGCGTTGGGGGCAGTGATTGGGGCGCTGATTATGGCGATTTTGCGGAATGGGTGTAATTTGACAGGGATCCCGAATTACGTGCAGAATGTGGTAATAGGGGCAGTGATCATAGGCGCGGTGGCGCTTGACCGAGTGCGGGGGCGCGAGAAGTAGGGAGCGCAGACAGTTTAGCGTGGTGGGGGGACGGAGGGCTGACGGGTGGTGGGCGGGACGCCACTTTGAGGTGGGCGTTCCAGGGCGACGATGGTGTTGGCGGTAATACCACTGATAATTTGGACGCCGGTTAAGTCGTTCAATCCAATCCAGACGCGTTGCTGAATGAAGCCGGTGGGGGTTTGGACGAAGACGTAGAAGGTTTGGTCGGCGAGAGCGGCTTCGTAGTCATCGCAAAAGACGGCGGCGAGGGGTGCGACGAGGGCGTTGGTTAAGCTACCGCGCGTGAATTTGACGTTGGCGGTCATACCCGGTTTAAGTTGGCGGTACGAGCCGGTCAACACAACGACGACTTCAAAGCCTTTGACTTGGCCGGTGGGATCGGAAACGGAGACAGGGGCGACGTGTTCCACGATGCCGGTGAAGACACTGCCGGGGATGCCGTCGACGGTAATGAGGGTGAGTACGCCGGTGTGGACATTGAGGATGTCGACTTCGTTGATTGTGGCGCGGACCTCGAGGAGATCAAGATCAGCAAGTTTCATCAGCTCGGTGCCGGAGGAGACGGAACTGGCACCGATGACGACTTCACCGACTTCAATTGCGCGGTTAATCACGGTGCCAGCGATGGGGGCACTGATGGTAGTTTTGCGGAGGTTGTCCTCAATCGTGGTGATTTGGGATTTAATTTTCTCGACGCGGTTTTCTTTGAGGTTGCGCTCGATGCGTATGCGATCGTAGACGTCGGGGGAGACGAGGCGTTGGGCGTAAAGATCGGCATTACGGCGGAAATCGAGTTCGGCGCTTTCGAGCATGAGCATAGCTTCTTTGAGATCGAGCTCGAGTTCGCGGCGGCGGTTCAGCAGATCCGTTTTATCGAGTTCGACGAGGATGCATCCGGCGGTGACGACATCGCCGTCGCGGACGTAGATACGGTCCACGCGGCCATTGACTTCTGATTTGATGACAACCTGGTTTCTAGGGCGGATCGTGCCGGTTTCTTCGAGCAGAGAGATGAGGGGGCGATTGGTGACGACAGCTGTAGGTACGGGAGTGGCAGGGGCGGCGGAACCACTTACGTAGCGGCGATAGAGGTACACGAGACCGACTGCGATGGCGGCGAGCGCAAGGATGAAGAGGAGTTTTTTCATGGGGTTTAGCGGGCGAGGACAAATAAGCGCACGGCGGAGGCACCGGCGCGGAGGAGGACACGGGCACATTCAGAGGAGGTGGCACCGGTGGTGAGCACATCGTCCACGAGGGCGACGCGCGTGCCGCGTACGAGGTGGGGGGAGGAAAGTGCGAAAGCGCCGGCAACGTTGGCGGCGCGGCCGGCGGCGGTGAGGCGGACTTGGGGTGTGGTGCGGCGTACGCGACGGAGCGCGCTGCGCGGGAGGAGAGGGATCCCCGAAGCAAGGCTGACGTAACGGGCCAATTCGCGGGCCTGATTAAAGCCACGCCAGCGCTGGCGCATCCAGTGGAGGGGGATGGGGGCGAGCCAATCCAGGTCGCAGTAGGCTTGCGTAGTTAGGCAGCGTTGGGCGAGCAGGTTGCCGAGCAAGGGGGCGAGACATTGGCAGCGGCGATATTTGAAGAGATGGATCAGCTGACGCAAGCCCGCGCGGAACTCGCCACAGGCGACGACGCGGTCGAGGACGGGGCGTGCGGTGAGGCGGCATGGTCCGCACAAGTGAGCGTGGCCGTTGGGGGAGTGGAGGGGTCGGCTGCAGCGCGGGCAGGAGGAAGGTCCGATGAGTGGGAGGCGCGCCAGGCAGGCAGAACAGACGAGTGACTCGTGGTGATCCAAGTCGGCACCGCAGAGGAGACAGAGGGGTGGGTAAAAGAGATCGAGGACGCCGCGCACGACGCGGCGCAGGGCCTGGCGCCACATACGAGGTTACCGTGCTTTGCGGCCGGAAATTGGGGCGAAGGTGTATTCTTTGATGGGCGTTTCCAGGACTGGGTTGAGTTCGACCTTATCCGCCAGGTCTTCTTCGCGCGATTGCGGCATGATTACGTCGATGTACTTCATCGAGCTGTAGGGGATGAAGTAGACCTTCGTGTGCTTAGTGAGGGGACGCTCCTCGTATTCGCCAGAGACACTGTCGCGGACTTCTTGGAAATGCCGGCCGCTGATGATGATTCCGGCGGTAGTGACGTCGGTGACGATGCCGCGCATGATATCAATAGGCATTTCGCGGAAATGGCGGCGCAGGACGACGCGCACACGCGCATTGAGCAAGCTTTGCGTAGCAGCAGCCATACGTGGTACTCCTTATGGTATGAGGTTACACTCTGCGATGGCGAACGTTTAAGCAGAAGCTAAGGGTTCATGAATAGTCGTGATGGCACACGCTGTACCGGTTTCTTCCTGTACTGCAATGAGGGCGCCGCTAAGACGTACGTCCTCTTCAGCGAGCTCAAATCGTTGGGGCATGCCGGTGACAAAGTGGGCGAGCACGGCGTGAATTTCGCGTCCAAGGATGGAGCGGTGAGCGCCAGTCATACCGACGTCGGTGATGTAGGCGGTACCGCCAGGCAGAACCTGTGCATCGGCAGTGAGCACGTGCGTATGGGTACCGCCTACGGCGCTGACACGGCCGTCGAGGAACCATCCCATGGCCATTTTTTCGCTTGTTGCTTCCGCATGCATATCCTCTACAATTA
>JAOACZ010000108.1 GCA_026417575.1 bacterium
GTATTAGGGGATGTGCTAAGAGTGTACGATGAAGAGGCGCGGTAGGGGGGACAGGAGGGACAGGGGGAGACGTACACTGATAGTGACTCGTGGTCTGGGCAAAACGAGGGGTTGCTGCAGGCACGCGATGGATCTGAGCGACCGATTGTGTGGCGGCGGACGACGATTCGGGATCAACAGAGTGTGGTGATTGGGAGTGTGGTAGTTTTTCATGATGTATCGATGCGACGTCGTGCAGAGCACGAGTTGTTGCAGGCCGAGAAATTACGATCGATCGGGATTTTGGCGGGAGGGATAGCGCATGACTTTAACAATCTGCTGACGGTGATCTTAGGGAACATTTCCTTAGCACGGATGCAGGCGGAGGGAGATGAGAGTCTGCGCACGCGATTGGGCGAAGCGGAGCAAGCGATCTTAGAGGCGATGGGGCTGACGAAGCAGTTATTGACCTTTTCGAAGGGGGGCGCGCCGGTACGGAAACCGCTGGACGTGAAGGCGGTAGTAAAGACGGCGGTGCAGTTTGTGTGCCGTGGGACGGCAGTGCGGAGCAAGTTTGTAATCGGGGATGAGATTTGGCCGGTGATTGGCGACAGTGGGCAGTTAAGCCAAGTAATACACAATTTAGTTATTAATGCGATACAGGCGATGAACGGGAAGGGGGAAGTGGAGGTTGGGATGGAGAATGTATTAGTTGATTCTGTGCTTACGAAGGCATTGCGACCGGGGCGGTATGTACGGATTTGGGTGAAGGATGGAGGGGTAGGTATTCCGCGAGAGCATATGACGCGAATTTTCGATCCGTACTTTTCAACTAAGGCACAGGGGTCAGGGTTAGGCCTGACAGTAACGTACTCCATCATCAAGAGTCATCATGGACACATTGAGGTAGAATCGGAGTTAGGCAAGGGAAGCACGTTTTCGATTTATCTTCCGGCGGCAGAGGAGTTACCAGAGGTGGCGAGGGAAGCGGGGGAGGTGGTGAAAGGGGTTGGGCGGATACTTCTTGTGGATGACGAAGAGGAGATTTTAGCGACAACGGGTGCGATGTTGCGAGAGCTTGGGTACGAGGTGGAGACGGCACGTGACGGGCAAATGGCAGTACGGGCGTATTGTGAAGCGAAGGAGAAGGGGATTGGATACGACGTGGTGATCTTAGATTTGACGGTACCGGGTGGCACTGGGGGGCGGGAAACGCTGGAGGTTTTGCGACGTTATGATGCCGATGTAGTGGCGATTGCGTCGAGCGGCTATTCAAATGATCCTGTAATGGCGCAGTACCGGTCGTACGGTTTCACGGGAGTATTAATGAAGCCGTACACGATGCATGAGTTAAGTGTAGCCGTTCGCGAAGCGATCCGAAGTGGGCAACGGAGAACAGGAGCAACGTGATGAAGACAGAAGAACAAGCGGTTTGGAAGGTGGGGCGAGAGAAGAGTGAAAGGGAGCAGGGTGGTGGAGGGAGGTCAGCAGACACGATGAGGGCGTTGGCGCGATTTGCTGCGGGCGTTGCGCATGATTTTAACAATGTTTTGACGGTAATTTTTGGGTACACAGATTTTTTGATGGAGCGGGTACACCGTGAGGGAGTTTTGTACGCGCAGTTAGAAGAAATAAAAGAGGCGGCGCAACGTGCTGCGGGGCTAACTCGGTTATTGATGATGTTCGGAGGAGAGCGGGTTTTTGAACCGGTGGTGATGAATGTGAATGGGGTTCTTAGCACATGTGAAGGGCGGTTACGGGCGGCGGCGGGAGAACGTGTGCGAGTCGAGTTAGAGCTGTGTAAGGAGCGATGTGTTGCGGCGGTTGACCCGTACGAATTTGAAGAAGCGTTGATATGTTTAGCGATGAATGCGCGGGAGGCGATGCCAGAAGGCGGGAGGGTGATGATTACGACTGAATTGCGTGAAGAGGAGGGAAGGAAGGAGGTGATTGTACGGGTGAGGGACAGTGGTACGGGATTCAGTGCAGAAGCGTTAGCGCATGCATGCGAGCCATTTTTTTCGACGAAAGGGGATGTGCGCAATCAGGGTTTGGGTCTGTTCCGGGTGTACGCGGTAATGCGACAGTGTGGGGGGTGGGTGAGATGCGGGAATCACGAGCAAGGTGGTGCCGAGGTAGTACTGGGGTTGCCATACGCGGAGGTGCGGCGAGAGCGAGGGGGAGGAGGGCGACCAGTGCCAGCTACAGCAGGGGAGAAGGTAACAGTGATGGTGGTAGAGGACGATGAGCGGGTACGAACGGTGCTAAGGGAGGCGCTTCTGATTAAGGGGTATGAAGTAGTGGAGGCAAAGGATGGGGAGGAAGCGTGGCGATTGATTAAGGAGGCGAACCAACAGGTTGACGTAGTCTTAACAGACGTGGCGATGCCAGGAATGGATGGGCATGAGCTTGGGGCGCGGGTGGCAGAACTCCGACCGGAGGTGAGGATTATTTACATGTCAGGATTCACGGATGATGCTACGTTGCGAAGCAGTGTTCTGACGCGGCGGGCGGTATTTTTGCAAAAGCCATTTATGCCTCAACAATTGATTGAACGGATTAGAGAGGTGACAGGGGCGTAAATAAGCAACGTTACAAGTGTGAGGCTTTTATGAAGCGGACTATGACGTATGGGGTTATCGTGGGGAATCGTGGTTTTTTTCCGGCGGTGCTATGCAAAGAGGGGCGAGAGCGTTTGTTGGCGGTGCTCGCCAAGCGAGGCGAGCGAGCGATAATTTTGGATACGTCAGCGACGCGTGCACATGGGGCAATAGAGAATTTGGCGGAAGCGCGGGCGTGTGCGGCACAGTTGCGAGCACATCGGGAAGAGCTGGATGGGGTTATTGTAACGTTGCCGAATTTTGGGGACGAGCGAGCGATCGCAAATGCTTTACGAGAAGCTGACTTAGCATTGCCCGTATTAGTTCACGCGTATGCGGACGAGGTGGGGAAGATGAGCAGTGCAGATCGGAGGGATAGTTTTTGTGGAAAGATTTCGGTGTGCAACAATTTGCATCAATATGGGATTAAGTTTACGTTGACACGACGGCACACGTGCGCTCCAGAGTCGGAGGAATTTGCTGCGGATTTGGACATGTTTGGCGCAGTATGCCGGGTGGTACGGCGGCTGCGTCGGGTGCGAGTTGGGGCAATTGGGGCACGGCCTGGGCCGTTCAACACGGTACGCTATAGTGAAAAACTACTGGAGCGGGCCGGGGTGAGTGTAGTGACGTTAGATTTGTCGGAAATATGCGGGCGAAGTGAACGGCTTAGCGATCGGGACCGGCGTGTGCGAGCCAAGCTCAGGGAGGTGCGTGAGTATGTGAGCACGCGGGGAGTACCGAGGGATGCGGTACTGAAGATGGCGAAGTTGGGCGTGGTTGTGGAAGAGTTTATGAAGGAGGAAGATTTGGCGGGCACGGCGATCCAGTGTTGGACGGCGTTAGAGGAGTATTTTGGGGTAGTACCGTGTACAGTGATGTCGCTCATGAGCGAGAAGTTGTTGCCGAGTGCGTGTGAAGTGGATGTAGGTGGGTTGGTGAGCATGTTGGCAGTGCAGGAAGCGTGTGAGGGGCCAGCGGCGCTTGTTGACTGGAACAACAACTATGGGAATGATGCGAACGCGTGTGTAGTGTTTCACTGTTCGAACATGCCGAAGTCAATGTTAGCAGACGTGCGAATGGACCACCAAGCGATTATTGCGGGCACAGTGGGGAAGGCAAAGAGCTACGGCACGGTAGTGGGACAGATGGTTGCAGGACCGATAACGTTCTGCCGAGTAAGCACTGATGATGGGAAGGGGAGGGTTGTGAGCTACGTTGGTCATGGAGAAGTTACAGATGAGCGGGTAACAACATTTGGGGGATATGGAGTGATGCGGATACGGCGGCTGCAGTCGCTGTTGCAGTTTATTTGCCAGCGGGGGTTTGAACATCACGTTGCGGTGGGAAGGGGTAAGGTAGCGTCTGCGCTCGCTGAAGCATTTGGGAACTATCTTGGGTGGGATGTGTATCAGCATGAGGCGGAGTGAGGTATGAGGGTGGGAAAGCGCTTGCGGACGTTACAGGAGGAGGTGTGTCGGATTAACAAGGCGTTAGCGGTGGCAGGGTTGGTGACGTCAACGAGTGGTAACGCGAGTGGAGTTGACAGGGAAGCGGGAGTGATGGTCATAAAGCCATCGGGGGTAGAGTACGGAGAGCTGACA
Source organism: bacterium (assembly GCA_026417575.1). Taxonomy (GTDB): domain Bacteria; phylum Auribacterota; class UBA3054; order UBA3054; family JAPLST01; genus JAOACZ01. The sequence continues at coordinate 4,184 of JAOACZ010000108.1, forward strand.
TGGAAAATGTGTGCGGTAGTAGAGCTTGGGACAGGCCGGCACATAGCGGGGGGGAAACCGTCAGTTGACACACGACATCATTTGCTACTGTATGAGAAAGACGAGAGCTTAGGGGGGATTGTTCACACACATTCGAACTACGCGACGGCATTTGCAGCGGTCGAGCGTAGCATACCGTGTGCATTGACGGCGATTGCAGACGAGTTTGGGGGAGAGATTCCTTGCACCCCGTACGTCGATAACGAAGGAGATCAGATTGCGGAAGCGATTATGCGTCATCGCGGGCGTGGGCCGGGGATTTTGTTAGGGCGGCATGGGGTGTTCACGTTTGACACAACGCCCGCGCGGGCGCTGAAGGCGGCGATCATGATTGAAGATGTGGCGCGAACGATGTGGTTAGCAATGCAATTAGGGGAGCCGAAGGAGCTAGGAAAAGAAGAGATAGAGAAGTGGTGGGGGCGGTATCATACGGTGTACGGGCAATGAGGATTTGCCATGTGATCACGAGGTGCATTGTAGGAGGTGCACAAGAGAACACGTTGGCGACGGTGATTGGGCTTGGTCGGTGCGGGCACGAAGTGACCTTGATTACAGGTCCGTCGCGGGGCCGGGAGGGGTGTCTATTAGACATGCTCAAAGAGGATGAACGGGTGATGTTTCGAGTTATTGAGGAACCGCACCTGGTCCGCGAGCCACATCCGTGGCACGACGGTATGGCGTACCGGCGACTGCGTCGGCATTTTTTGTCGGAGCAGTACGATATTATACATTCACACAGCTCTAAGGCGGGGATTTTGGTACGTTTAGCGGCACGGGAGGCACGGCGGCGGGGAACGAAGGTAGTGCATACGATTCACGGGTTGGCGTTTGATCGGCTGCAAGCGTGGTACGCGAATGCGTTATATGTGGGACTGGAACGGTTGTGTGCGCGGGACACGGATATACTGATCAGCGTATGCGAGGCGATGACACGCCAGGCGCTGGCTGCGGGCGTCGGGTGGCCGGGACAGTACGTGACAATTTACAGTGGGATGGATCTAGGGTTGTTTTTCGAGGCGCGGGGTGAGCGAATGAAACGGCGGGGACAATGCGGGTGGGGTGAGCACGAAGTGGTTCTGGGATATGTGGGGCGCCTGGCACCGATGAAGGGTGCGGGCGATTTTTTGACGGTGGTGCGGGAGGCACGGGCGCAGGACGCACGCGTACGAGGGCTCATCATTGGAGATGGGCCAGAGAGAGAGGCATTGGCGTGGCGCGCGGCGCAGGAGTTGCCTTCTGGGACTGTCTATTGGACTGGGTTAGTGGCGCCGAAGGAAATTGCGGGGTGGTTAGCGGCGGCGGATGTGCTGGTACATGCTTCGTTGCGTGAAGGGTTGGCGCGGGCGGTGGTGCAGGCGTTGGCGGTGGGAATTCCGGTGGTAAGTTATGACGCGGGCGGAGTGCGCGAGGTTGCTGAGCATGACGTCAACAGTCGAATTTGTGATTTAGGGGATATAGAAGCGCTTGTGCGGGAGGTATGCGCGGTGGTGCGGGATGACACGTTACGGGCGCGACTAGCGAAGGGGGCAGGGGCAACAGATTTGAGACGTTTTTCTGATAAGCACATGGTGGAGCGTATTGTGGAATGTTACGAAAGAGTGTGTGAGCGGTAAAAGGAAGTGGTGCGTTGCACAGGAGAGATAAGAGGAGGAGAGGGGTGGGCTTCGTAGAGCAAAGAGCAATAGAGTCGCTGTAGTTGACGGCGGGGAGTGGGGTGTGAGGAGAGTGTGGTGGAAGGTTGACGATTCAAGGGGTTTTTGGTAGGATTTTGGAGTAATTGTACGTTTGAAATAAGAACTAACCAAGATAGCCGCGCGGTAGCGCGGCATAGAGGAGTAGCATGACACGCAAGATGGATTGCATGGACGGTAACAGTGCGGTAGCCCACGTTGCGCACGCGACGAATGAGGTAATTGCAATATATCCGATTACGCCATCGAGTCCAATGGGCGAGATGAGCGACGCGAAGAGTGCAGCTGGAGAGAAGAACATATGGGGGACAGTACCGACGGTTGTGGAGATGCAATCGGAGGGTGGAGCGGCGGGGGCGGTGCACGGGGCGCTCACGAGCGGAGCTCTGACGACGACTTTTACGGCGTCGCAGGGGTTATTGTTGATGATTCCGAACATGTATAAGATTGCTGGCGAGCTGACGAGCACGGTATTTCATGTAAGTGCGCGGTCGTTGGCATGCCAGGCGCTGTCGATATTTGGGGATCATTCGGATGTGATGTCGGTCCGGATGACGGGTTTTGCCCTGTTAGCGTCGGGGAATGTGCAAGAGACGATGGACATGGCGTTGATCGCGCAGCGGTCGACGTTAGAGTCGCGGGTACCGTTTTTGCATTTTTTTGACGGGTTTCGGACGTCGCACGAGATACAGAAGATAGAGGGATTGAGTTTTGAAGGGATGAAGGCGATGCTGCCGGATGAATTAATCCGTGCGCATCGGGAGCGGGCGCTGACGCCGGATCGGCCGCGGATTCGTGGGACGGCGCAGAACCCGGACGTGTATTTTCAAGGGCGGGAGACGGTGAATCGCTTTTACGCAGCGACGCCGGGGATAGTGCAAAAAGTGATGGATGAATTTGCGCGGTTGACTGGGCGGCAGTATCATTTGTTTGATTATGTAGGCCATGCGGAAGCGGAGCGGGTAGTGGTGATGATGGGCAGCGGCGCGGAGGCGATGCATGAACTTGTAGAGTTGCGCGCGGCGGCAGGGGAGCGTGTAGGGCTGGTGAAGGTGCGGCTGTATCGGCCGTTCTCTCGTGAGGCGTTTGTGGCAGCGCTACCAAAGAGTGTGAGAGCGATTTGCGTGTTGGACCGGACGAAAGAGCCTGGTTCACTGGGAGAGCCCTTGTACGAAGACGTGCGGACGGCGATCAGCGAAGCGATGGAAATGGGCAACGGTACGATTACGCGGTGGCCGAAGGTAGTTGGTGGGCGGTATGGCCTGGGCTCAAAGGAATTTAATCCGGCGATGTGCAAGGCTGTGCTGGACAATTTGGAGGCGGCAGAACCGAAGAATCACTTTGTGGTGGGAATAGAGGATGATGTGACGCACAGCAGTCTGGTGGTTGACAAGAAGTTCCGGATTGACCAGGGTGAGGATGCGCCGTACTGTGCTATGTTCTACGGTCTTGGATCGGACGGGACGGTGGGGGCGAATAAGAATTCGATCAAGATCATTGGCGACTTAACGGAGAATTACGCGCAAGGCTACTTTGTGTACGATTCGAAGAAAGCCGGGTCGGTGACAGTGTCGCACTTGCGGTTTGGGAAGAAGCCCATTCGGAGTACGTACTTGATCGAGGAAGCAGATTTTGTGGCGTGTCATAATTTTGCATTTTTAGAGAAGTATGACATGTTAGCGCATTTGAAAGTGGGGGGAACATTCTTGTTAAACAGCCTATATGATGCGTTTGAGGTCTGGGAGAAGCTGCCGTACGAGGTACAGAAACAGTTGATCGAGAAGAAGGCAAAATTTTACGTGATAAACGCGGTGAACATAGCGGAGGAGTTGGGGCTAGGAGCGCGAATCAACACGATCATGCAGACAGCGTTTTTTCAGATTAGTAAGGTGATTGATCCAGGTACGGCGATTGAAGCGATCAAGAAGGCGATCAGGAAGACATATGGGGCGAAAGGTGAACGGATTGTGAAGATGAACCTGGATGCGGTGGATAGGGCGCTGGCAGGGATTCAGGAAGTGAGTGTGCCGGCGAAGGCGGATAGCAGGATTCGTATGGTGGCGGCAGTACCGGGAGATGCGCCGGAGTTTGTGCGGGAAGTGATTGGGCCGATGATTGCGGGGAGAGGGGACGAGCTACCGGTATCGAAGATGCCGGTAGACGGGACGTTTCCAGTGGGGACGACACAGTACGAGAAGCGGAACATCGGGGTGAAGATCCCGATATGGGATCCGGAGGCGTGCATTCAATGTGGGATGTGTTCGCTCTACTGTCCGCACGCATCGATTCGGATTAAGGCATGCGACCCGAAATTATTAGAGAAGGCACCGAAAGGGTTTCGGTCGGCGCCGGCGTTGAAGGGGCTTGCCATAGAGAACCAGCGGTTTATTGTGCAGGTGGCGCCAGAGGATTGCACGGGGTGTGGTGCATGTGTAGAGATGTGCCCTGGGAAGAGTAAGAGGGTGGAAGGGCGGAAGGCGATCAACATGGAGTGGCAAGCGCCGCGTCGAGAGGAAGAGCGGGAGAACTTTGCGTTTTTCCTACAGCTTCCTGATCCACCCCCGTCGATCTTCAAACGGGACACAGTGAAAGGGAGCCAGTTTGCGCGGCCGTTGTTCGAGTTTTCCGGGGCTTGTGCGGGCTGTGGGGAGACGCCGTACGTGAAGTTGCTGACGCAACTATTTGGGGACAGGGCGTACATTGCGAATGCGACGGGGTGTTCCTCGATTTACGGGGGGAATCTTCCGACGACACCGTACACGAGCCGGCCGGATGGGGTGGGGCCGACGTGGTCGAACTCGCTATTTGAGGACAATGCGGAATTTGGGTTTGGGATGAGGTTGGCGGTGGACAAATTTAGTGAGTACGCGCGGGAATTGGTAGAGCGTTGCAGAGAAGCTGAGTGTTGTAGGAGCTTTGTGGGGCTGTTGGATGAGGTTGTGGGTGCGAAGCAGGAGACGCAGGAGGAGATCGAGGCGCAGAGGAAACGGGTCAGGGAGCTGAAGAACAGGCTAGCGGGATGTAGTTGTACGGAGTGCCAACGCTTATTGAATGTTGCGGATTACTTAATTCGGAAATCGGTGTGGATTGTGGGTGGGGATGGGTGGGCGTATGACATTGGGTACGGGGGATTGGATCATGTATTGGCACTAGGGCGGAATGTGAATGTGTTGGTGTTAGACACGGAGGTGTACTCTAACACGGGTGGGCAGATGTCGAAGAGTACACCATTAGGGGCAGTGGCGCAATTTGCGGCGGGAGGCAAGCCGGTAGGGAAAAAAGATTTGGGTATGATGGCGATGACGTACGGGTACGTGTATGTGGCCAGTGTAGCCATGGGCGCGAATCCGGTGCATACAGTGCGGGCGTTTTGTGAGGCGGAGTCATATGATGGGCCGTCATTGATCATAGCCTATTCGCATTGCATTGCGCATGGAATTGACATGACAAAGGGCTTTTTGGAACAAAAGAAGGCGGTGGAATGTGGGTATTGGCCCTTGTACCGGTTTGATCCGCGACTGGCGAAGCAAGGAAAGAATCCATTGCAGTTAGACAGCCGTGATCCAAAGGGTTCGTTTGCTGAGTACGCATACGGGGAGATTCGATATCGGACACTTAAGGAGAAAAAGCCTGAGCTGGCAGACGAATTGATCAAGAAAGCGGAGGCGGTAGTGAAAGAACGGTTCAAACTTTATCAGAAGTTAGCAGGGTTGAGCTTGGATTAGGAAACGAAGGAGAAGGGGAGTTGGGTGAGAAGAACATGGGCGGCTGGCACATCCCAAGCCGCCCATGTAATTTGGATCAGGTCACTGGAGTCTACTCGCGTCGGGCGAGGCCGATAAAGTAGAGAAGCTGCAACACGGCGCCTAGGGCGGCGGCGACATAAGTAAGCGCGGCGGCGTTGAGGACGGCCTTTACGCCACGATCTTCGAGAGGGGTGACGAGGCCGAGGCGGAGGAGCGCTTCACGGGCGCGTCGTGAAGCATTGTACTCGACGGGCAGATTGATTAGTTGGAGGAGGACGACGGCAAAGAAGAAGAGAATGCCAAGGTTGACGAGAAATGCGATACGGAAGGCGAGGCCGAGGACGAGGAGAGGCCAGGCGAGATTACTGAACGCGGCGAGGGGAACGATGGCAGTACGCAGAGCGAGGGGAGCATAAGCGTGGGCTTGTTGGAGGGCATGACCTGCTTCATGGGCGGCAATCCCAACTGCGGCGAGGGAACGGCCTCGGAATACTTGTGGGGAGAGTCGCAACGTACGTCGAACAGGGTCGTAGTGATCGCCGAGGAAGCCGTGGGTCATGGCGATTTGAACGTTGTTGATACCGTGAGCCCTGAGGATTTCGTCAGCAACTTCAGCTCCGCTAAGGCCATTTGCATTTGAGACACGTGAGAAGCGGTTAAGGGCAGACTGGACTTTAAGCTGTGCCCAGAGGGCGACGATGAGGGAGGGCAGCATGACGAGGAGGAGATACGTGGGATCGAGCCAGAACATGGTTATTCCTCATTTTGGATTACGACGAAGCCGCGCAAGGTACGTACAAGGACCCGTGCAGGGAGCTGGCGGGTAGCGGCGCGGAAGTCGTCCAAGGAGCGGATCGTATACTTTCCGATGCCCTGAATGACGTCGCCAGGTTCTAGGCCAGCGCGCGCAGCGGGTGAATTAGGGGTTACTTTTTCGACCAAGACACCTTGGACGTCTTTGTATTTCTGATCGTTTTTCGGCAGTTCAACGACTTGAGCGCCACGCCAAGAAGAGACGCTGGACTTGAAATACATGGCGCCTTCAGAGGGGCGGGCACCGACAGTGACGGAGAGAGTGAGCTTCTTACCGTCGCGATTGACGGTGACATTAGCCGTGGAGCCGACTTGGAGATGAGTCACGATGGAGACGAGATGGGGGCCATTACGAACGGGCTCGCCATTGACAGCGATGATCAAGTCACCGGGCTGGATACCTGCTGTGGCGGCAGGTCCGTCAGGGATGACGTTTTTGACAAGGACGCCAGAAGGCTCCTCAAGGCCGAAGAATTCAGCGAGATCAGAGGACACTTCCTGCATTTCGACGCCGAGCCAGCCGTAACGGATTTCACGGCCGGCTTGGAGGTCGGCGAGGATAGCGCGGGCACGGTTAATGGGGATGGCGAAACCGACCCCCGCGCTTTGGCCGACACCGGCGGAGACGATGAAGGTGTTGACGCCGATCACTTCGCCGTTGATATTGCAGAGGGGGCCTCCCGAGTTACCGGGGTTAATTGCGGCGTCGGTTTGGATCATTTTATGGAAATCGCGGATGGGGGTTTGGAAGGAGCGAATGGCGCTGATGACACCGACGGTGACAGTTGGTTGATCGTCGCTGCCTTCGGTGATGCCGAAGGGGTTGCCGATAGCGACGGACCATTGGCCGGGTCGGACGGTGTCGGAGTCACCGAGTACAACACAGGGGAGCTCAGGATCTGTGGGTTTGCGATCAATGATGCGGATAACTGCGAGATCGGAACGGAGATCAGCGCCGCGAACTTCGCATGAGTACACGCGACCGTCAGCGAGGGTGACTTCGATGCGGTCGGCGTCTTTGATAACGTGGGCGTTGGTGAGGATATCACCCTCTTTATTGATGATCATGCCTGAACCGAGTCCGCGACGTTGGAAGTGGAGTGGCTGTGGGGGTATGCCCCACAACTGACGGAGGAGTTGATCGATGAAGGGGTCGGGGTGGTACATGGCGTCAACAACGCGATCTTGGACTGCTGCGATGCTGACGACAGCCGGGCCGACTTTCTCGGCGACGCGCACGAAGGCGTTTTGGAGAGACTGCGCGGCCTGGAGGTCGGCATCAGCGCGCAACGGAGCGGAGAATAATGCGAGGGAGGGGAGAAACTCAAGGACAAGCAGATGGAGTTTTTTCATAGACACCTCACTCACTGTTTAGAAGTGCAAGAGCAACTTTAATGCCATTGCGTAACTATCTTATTTGCAACATGCTAAAAGGAGACAAATGAGAGTGAGGCGATAACAATTGTGTCATTTTGACGTTTCTGTGACGTCTAGAGAAAAAAGTGCTATACTGAGAAGAACCAGAGAGGAGCCAGAGATGAGCAACCCACATCAATTAGCGGTGCTTCTGTACGGAGGCGGAGGACACGGTGCAGTAGTTGAGGCGGCGATATTGCAAGGAGAGGACTACTACGTGGCGGGGATCTTTGATGACGACAAGGCTGCGTTGGGGAGGCGCGTAGTACACGGTGTAGTGCAGGGAGGGCGAGAAGCGATGGCACCTTTTTTCAAGGAGGGGATACTGCGTGTGCACGTTGGGATAGGGGATAACGCGACGCGTCGGCGCGTGAGCGAGGAGTTGTTGGGGATGGGGTGCGAGCTTGTGACGGTGGTGCACAAGGGGGGGTGGGTAGAGCCGGGGGCGGAGGTTGGAGCTGGCAGTTTTATTGCGGTGAGGGGGGTAGTTGGAGCACGAGCCCAGTTGGGGCGAGGGGTGATAGTGAACACGGGAGCGACGGTAGATCACGACTGCGTGGTAGGGGAGTACGTGCATGTAGCGCCTGGGGCGCATTTAGCGGGAGGGGTGAGGGTGGGTGCAGAAGCATTGATTGGGATGGGGGCACTGGTATTGCCGGGGGTGAACATAGGGCGGGGAGCGGTGGTAGGCGCGGGGGCTGTGGTCCTGCGGAATGTAGGAGATGGGGCAGTGGTTGCTGGAAATCCGGCACGGGTTATTAGGGAAGGTAGTGGGGGCGAGGTGGACAGGAATTAGGTAGTTTGCTGGGGTGATTCGAGGACAGTGTCGAAGGTAGTGCGAATGAGGTGGTCTTCCTGGTCTGAGAGGAGAAGATCAGCGGCGCGTGCATTTTCGTGCACCTGCTCAGGGTTGCGGGCACCAACGATGGCGGCTGTGATACCGGGTTGACGGATTGTCCAGGCAATGACGAGCTGAGCGAGTGTGGCGTGGTGGGCTTCGGCGAGGTTTTTAAGCGATTCCAGGGCAGCCAGAACGCGGGCACGATTTTCCGGTTTAAACCAGCGGTTATGGCCGCGGAAGTCATCTGAGGGGAATAGTCGGTCGATCGTCACTTTTCCGGTGAGGAGGCCTTGCATGATGGGTTTGTAGACGATAAGGGCGATATTATGCTTGATGCAAAACGGAACGATGTCACGTTCGATATCACGGTTCAGGAGATTGTATTCGGGTTGATCACTGGCAAGGGGCACGTAGCGCAAACATTCTTCCATCATTGCGGCAGTGAAATTGCTGACACCGATGGCGCGAATTTTTCCTTGCTGACGGAGGGAGAGCATGGCATCCATAGTTTCGTCAAGCGGGGTGGTTTTATCTGGCCAGTGGCACTGGTAGAGGTCAATGACGTCCGTGTTAAGGCGCTTGAGGCTGCGTTCGCACTCGAGGATGATGGATGCTTTACGCAAGTTACGGAAGACAGAGTAAGAGACGCCTGCATACGTGGTTTTGAAATAACTTTCGCCCTGTTCGAGGTCCCAGCGGAGGCCGCATTTGGTAGCGAGGATGACGTGGTTGCGGCGGTCACGGATAGCGCGGCCAACGATTTCCTCACTGTGGCCGAAGCCGTAAACAGGGGCAGTGTCAATGCAGTTAATACCCTCATCAAGGGCAGCGTGAATAGCTCGGATGGCCTGGGAATCGTCGGTGCCGCCCCAATACCAACCGCCGATGGCCCAGGCACCGAAGATTACAGGCGAGACGTAGAGGTCAGTTGTGCCGAGTTGACGTAGCTTCATGGGATTGAAGAGAATTGGGTGATAGAAGAACAAACCGACTAGTCATGTGTCTTAATGGTAGCAAAATTTTAGATGGGGTGCAAAATTAACGATTGTGGAACATATATGTTATAATTAGCAAGCATATTGTGCACGATAACCACGGCAGGGAATGGAATGAAGGCAAGGCTTTTCAAGGCACTTTTGGGTTTGGCGGTCGCGATAGGCGCCTGGGCGGAGCCCCCCCGCTACGTTATTATGATGATCGGGGACGGAATGGGATGGGCACAGGTGCAGCTCGCGGAGGGGTACGTAGGGGCGGAAGAGGGAAATTTTCGGGGGCGCCTGGTCATGACGGGGTTGCCAGTGGCTGGGGTGGTGCGCACACACAGCGCAAATGCGCATGTGACAGACTCAGGTGCGGGAGGGACGGCGCTTGCTTGCGGAATTAAGACGCGTAATGGGTCAGTTGGGGTTGACACAAACGGGTGGCGATATGTGTCGTTGGCAACATTGGCGAAGCGCGCAGGAAAGAAGGTAGGGATTATAACAACGGATTCGCTCGTAGGGGCAACGCCGGCGGCATTTTATGCGCATCGAACAGATCGTTGGTGCACGTATCCGATCGGGGTCGATCTTTTTCGGAGTGGTTTTGACATAGTAGTTGCTGCGAGTGACTTTGATGATCCAGCGGGATTGGCGATACCGACAAACGTGCTATGTGCGTTGACGAACGAGTTATCAGATTTAGTGGTAGCGGGTAATTGTGCAACGAATACAAGCGGAATCACATGGACGGAACTGCATGCTTTGACGGCCGTTTACGGTTATGGGTGGATTACGAACGCAAGTGAGTGGTACGGGCTGGCGCCTGGCACGGGCAAATACGTGGCGGTGCTTGACATACCGTACGGGATAGCTGATCGGACCGGCGGGTTAACTTTGGCGGCGGTTACGCGAAAATGCATTGAGTTGCTAAGTAGCCCGAGCGGTTTTTTTCTGTTGGTGGAGGGCGCGCGGATTGACAAGTGCGGTCACATTAACGACAGTGCGGCCAGCGTGTTTGAGACGCTGGCATTTGACGACGCCGTGGGAGCGGTGTATGAATTTTACACGAATCATGTAGATGAGACACTGTTGGTAGTAACGGCAGATCACGAGACAGGTGGGATGACATTTGGACACAATGAGAACAAATTGAAGTTGTTAGGCCGGCAGCGTGGGCTGGCGGCAGAGTTTCAGGAGGAGGTAACGAAGTATCGTTCAAAGCATACGCTGCGTGGGTTGATTGGACGCTGGTGGGCCAACGTGGTTGGGAGCGAGGACGCAGGAAAAAGGGGAGGGTCATTTGAGGACATCAAGCCCCTGTTGCAGTCGTTTTTTGGTTTTGATGACGAGAATGAGGGGGTGATATTAACACAGAGTGAATGGCAGGAACTGGAGTGGGCTTTTGAGGAGAGCATGGGGGGGCGGCGATGGTATCCGGACGATGAGGTATTACGTGCGAAGTACGGCGGGTACGATCCGTTGACCGTCACGGCGACGCGGATTCTGGGTGAGCATGCAGGGGTGAGGTGGAGCACGTTTGATCACAGTGCGGCACACGTACCGGTATTTGCAGCTGGTGTGGGCAGCGCGTGGTTTAACGGTATCCTCGACAATACTGAAATTCCGCGTTACATCGTGCGGGTGATGCTGCCCTGGCAAGATTTTCCTTTACGAGGTGAGTAGGTGAGCAGAAGCAGCGATAGGAGAGTTGTTCCCTGGCATGCGGGTGGGAGACGACTTGGGGATGGTTAGACTTCAAGGGGGAACAGCGGTGAAGAGCCATCAAGAAGGTGTGGGCAAGAACTAGGCACCACCTGAGCACAAGGAAATCACGCGGGAGAGCCACGCCCGCGAGTACGTGTCTATGGGAAGCCAGGTGAAAATTAGGTTAGGTGTGCACGTCTTTCATCCGCGCAAGATTTCCTTTAGCTCTTCGACGGTAGGGACGCGGCCCATGCATTTGACAACGCCATCAACAACCAGGGCAGGTGTCATCATC
>JAOACZ010000235.1 GCA_026417575.1 bacterium
CTCCCAGCCCTCCCCCCCCGCCTCTGCCCCGATTGCCACGCCCCCCTCCTCGATGGCGCCCACTTCTGCCATCGCTGCGGCGCAGCCCCCCAGCCCCTCCCCCCTCACTCCTTCCGCAGCGCTATCCTCGCTCGCATCGCGCTCATCTGCTCCCTCTGCGGACCGCTCCTCCTCGGCATCGGCTGGCTCCTCGGCGCCATCCTCGCCTTCATCGCCCTCCTCCGCTCTCGTCGCCTCCCCTTCGCTCACGCCGACCGCCGCACCGCCTGGTGGGCTGTCTCCCTCTCCTTCCTCTGGCTCGTCCTCATCGGCTCACTCGCCGCCGTCCTCTCCTGGCACTTCTTCCTCAACGTGCGGATCCGCTGGAACGAAGAACACGCAGAACAACTCCTCCGCTCCATCGCCCTCACCCAATTCTACGTCAAATACGCTGAACTCTTCGACGCCGATAACGACGGCATCGGTGAGTTCGTCGACTTCTCAAAACTTGCTCAGTCCGGTTACCATCTCTTCCCCCACGACCTCGCCTCAAACCCCGTCGCCTTCGGTTATTACTTCTCCCTCCGCCGCGCCGACGAGCAGTCCTTCCTCTGTATCGCCTCCCCTTGGCGTTACGGCCTCGATGGCCGCCGCTCTTTCTGGATCGACGAACGCGGTATCCTCTTCTCCACCAATGCCAAAAATACTTCCCTCGACCGCACTCCTCCATCACTCTCTGATCTCTCCCCACGCGATTCCCTCCTCACCACCTCCGCCGAAGAACTCGCCGGCGATCTCGCCCAGGCCGCCGAATCTGCGTTCAAACAGGGCCACCTCCCCCGCTGCAAACGCATCATCGAAACTATTCGCCGCCTCTTCCCTACCTCAGCCGCTGCCCAACGCATCGCTTCCCTTGAACAAACTACCGACCCCTTCCTCATGGAACTTAAAGCCCGTGAACTCCTCCAACGAGCTTCCGACCTCCGAACCCAAAACCTCCCTGACCAAGCTATCGAACTCCTCCGCTCCATCACCCGCCAGTTCCCCGCTAGCGCTAGCGCCGCACTCGCTTCCCAGCGCATCGCAGAACTTACCTACGAACGCGCTACTCTCGCCCTCCTCTCCGTCGAGCTCCTCCTCGCCACTAACCTCGCTGAACAAGCCGCTTCCTCACTCGCCGAACTCCAACGCCGCTATCCTGAAGCCATCGCTACCCCCTCCCTCAAAGAGCGCATCGCCCTCAACGAACTCGAAATCAACCGCCAACTCGAACAAGCCGCCGCAAAACTCCTCGCCGACGCCCGCGCCGCAGAAGCTACCAATGATTTCGAAACCGCATACTCCCTCTACCTCTCCGTCAAAAACCGCTACGGAAAAACCTCCGCTGCCTCCGGTGTCGACGACCATCTCGACAAAACTCGTCGCATGATCGAAGAACGCGAAGCCTCCCGTCTCATCGACGAGATCCTCGCTCTCTCCCCAGAAAATGATACCGCTCGCATCCTCGCCCTCCTCGACCTCCTCAAACGTGGTTACGCCCGCACCGATGTCTTCAAAAAAAATGAGCGCATCCTCTCTACTCTCCAGCAAACCTGCCGCGCTCAATCCTACCTCGCTGCCGCTCGCCAGCAACTCCAAGACAAAAGTTACCGCGCCGCACTCGCTAACTTCCTCCTCGCCATCGAAGAAGCGCCCGGCCTCGCCCTCTCCCTCAAAGATAGCCTCTGTGAATGTTACCTCCACCTCGCCAACGCCGCTTACGAAAGTCAAGAATACCTTCAGGCCCTCGACTACTACCAAGCTTTCCTCAAACTCCAACCCACCAATACCCACGTCAACCCCCAACGCCTCATGGAATGTAGCTTCCAAGCCGCCAAAATTAAACTCCAAAATAACGACTTCAACGACGCCGAACGCTTGCTCCTCTCCTGCTCCTCTCACTACGCTAAAAACCCCGAGTTCAACCTCGTCTACGGCCGTACCCTCATGAACCTCCACCGCTGGGACGAAGCTATCACTCGCTTCGCTAACGTCCTCTCCTCCCCCTCCCCCTTCGCCCGCGAAGCTCGCCTCTACTCCATCTATTGCCAAACCCGCCTCTCCCTCTTCGAAGAAGACGTTCTCCGCACCATGCTCGAAGATGATGACGACCTCGCCCGCTTCATCCGCGACTATGGCATATCCTTCACCGCCCCTGCTCGCACTAACTTTGCTCCGCCCTCTCCCCACCCTCGTCCCAAATCCTCCACCACAAAAACTTTCGCCGAACTCACCCTCGAACTCTGTGCTACTCTCGACCTCCTCGCCGCAGAAGCCGAACGCCTCACCCAGCTCGACCGATCCCGCCCCGACCAGCTCCTCGCTCAGCGCTCTAAAGTCCGCTCCCTCGCCCAGGAATTCCCCTCCTTCCTCAATGTCCTTCGCGCCACTACCTCCGCCGACAGTTACCGCAAAAACCGCATCCTCGACAAACTTCGCCAGCTCCGCCGCCACCTCCAGTCCCTTTCCTCCTCACTCGCTAGCTCCCTCGACCGCCACCGCAACCAGGAACTCCAACGCCTCGCTCAACTCATCTCGCTCAAACTCGCCTCCGTCCGTAAAGCCGAAGACTCCCTCGAGCAGTTTATTAACCTCGAAGACCAACGCCGCCGCACCATCATTACCACCGTCGAAAATACTGTCGTCTCCCTCCGCGCCACCTCACCTAACCCCGCTGTCCTCAAAAGCCGCGCCGACGAAATCCGTTCCGCCTACACCTCCCCCAAAGAAACCGACCTCGCTGTAGATGCACTCCGCGCACTCGCTGAAGCATACCAAATCCTCCCAGACGCCCTCCCCCTCCTCATCGCTGACCCCTCCACAACCGAACCAGTTAAATCTCAGTCCTCGCCGTGACCACTCCCAATCTACCCAACCTCTCCGACATCCTCTCCCTCGCCGCCGCCGCCGCACGCACCGCTGCTCTCACCCTCCGCTCCCTCCACTCCTCCCGCGCCTTCTCCCCTCACCTCCGCTTGCCCCACGATGTCAAACTCTCTGCCGACCTCGAAGCCGAACACATCATCTGTGACCTCATCCGCTCCCACCGCCCCTACGATGGCTTCCTCGCCGAAGAACGCGGCCACCACTCCCTCCACGCTGACGCTGTCTGGATCATTGACCCCCTCGACGGTACCGTCAACTTCTCCCACGGCCACCCCCACTTCGCTGTCTCCATCGCCTGGGCCTGGCAACGCATCACCTACGTCGCTGTCATCTACGACTGCTACCGCGACGAGCTTTATTCCGCCATCCGCGGCCACGGCGCCTTCTGCAACGAGAAACCCATCCGCTCCGCTACCACCTCCGCTCTCTCCGATGCTATGATCGCCACCGGCTTCGGAAAAGCTTCTCCCGCTTCCGCCGCTTCCCATCTCCTCACTCGCCTCGCTCCTCATGTCCAAAAAATCCGCATCTCTGGCTCCGCCGCCCTCGACCTCGCTTTCGTCGCCGCTGGCCGCCTCGATGCCTACCTCGAATCCGAAATTAGTATTTGGGATATCGCCGCCGGCGCCCTCCTCGTCGAAGAAGCAGGTGGCCACTGCTTAACCTTCTACACCAACACCCCCCGTCAGCGCCGCTGCCTCGCCGCCGCTCCTCATCTCCTCCCCCACCTCCTCCAACTCCTCAACCTCAACCCCTCCGACTGTGCACGAACTTGCTTTGATGACCGAGATTATTGAACGCGCCTGCTCTGTCGCTTCCTCCCACGGCGCCTCCCGCATAACTGCCATCAACATCACTTGCGGTGCCCTCAGCGGCGTCCTCCCCGACGCCCTCCGCTTCTGCTTCGATATCTGCGCCGCAGGCACAATCGCTCAACACGCCTCCCTCAACATCAATATTGTCCCCGCACGCTGGTCTTGCAACTCCTGCTCCGCCTCCTCCCCGGCTTCATCAAACAACCCCTCCCCACCTGTCTGCCCTTCCTGCGGTTCCCCTCACCTCCGCCTCTCCTCCGGCCGCGAATTCTTCCTCGACTCGATCGAAATCCTCTAACCACCGCCCAACTCACCCCACCCGTCCAACCCGCCCGACCGGTCCGCCCCCCCAAACCCCCACCCCTGTCCCTTTTATGCTACTCCTTGCACTTTCAATGCGAGACATCATTCCCCTCCTCTGCTATCATGATGCCGATGAACGCTTTTGCCAAACTTTCCCCTCTTTTCTCTGCTCTTCTTGCTCCTTACGCCTTCGCCGCTCTCATTCTCTACGAGGGCTTCAATTACCCCCCCACCGATAACATCGCTGATGGAACGTGTGACGGTGGTGTCGGCTTCTCTGGCCCCTGGGTCAATTACAGCGCGGCTGCGAACAGCGCTGTTGTCAATGGTAGTCTTGGCTTCACTAACCAAAATGGCGCCTACATCCTTCCCTTCGCAGGTAACTCCCTCGCTCATACCGCCGGCCCTTACCAATATCGCGTTTGCCGCCAACTCGCTCAATCCTTTTCTGGCACAGGCACCCTCTGGGTAAGTTTCCTCTTCCGCGACCTCTCTCCAGCCACCAACAACGGCTCCGTCTACCTCCAGCTCAACAACGATGTCACACCCACAGAAAACGACCCCGCCATCTTTGTCGGCAAAAAATGGAGCACAAAAGGCTTCGTCAATCGTCCCGTCGTCTTCACAACCACCACCGCCGACATTCTCTCTTCCTACGACCAAAACAGTACTTACCTCCTCCTTGGTCGCATCACTTACACTAACAACTCCGGTTCTTCTACATGGTGGGCCTACCGCAACGGTCTTGACAACCTCAATACTAACTCTCCTCCCGCTGGCGGCACCACCGTCGCCGGCACTGGCAACGTCTTCCTTTTTACCTGCCTCGCTATCGCAAATTATCCCTACAACTCAACCTACTCCCAAGCCCGCATCGACGAAATCCGCATCGGCGATTCTTTCTACGACGTCGTTTCCCTCGTCCCGCTCCCACCTGCTAAACCCACGAACCTCTCCCCTTCCAACGCCCAACTCAACGTCTCCCTCACTCCTACCCTCCTCGCCTCCCCTTTCTCTGACCCTAACAATGACTCCCACCTCACTAGCCGCTGGCAACTCGCCGCTAACGCCTCCTTCTCCCCCCTCCTCCTCGATTCCTTCTCACCTACCCAACTCACCAACTTCTCTGTCCCTTCCGGCGTTTGCTCCTCTAACCGCGTCTACTTCTGGCGGGTCGCTTACCTCGATAGCCGCGGTCAGTGGTCCGACTGGTCCGACCCTACCTGGTTCATGACCCCCACTAACCCTGCCGCTCCCCCAGTCTTCTTCTACGATCCCAAAGGCGTCTCCCTCGCCATGCTCGCTACCCTCGGACTCGCTCCAGCCCCCTGGGACGGCTCCCCAAAAACTAACCAGCTCGTCTGCATCGGGCGCGACGCCTGGAACGTCAGCACCGCTCTTCTCCCCAACCTCGAAACCCATGTCTCCAACGGCGGCCGCGCCCTCATCTTCGCCCAAAACGATCACGTCCTCTCTAATACCTTCAAGTTCCGCGTCGGCAAGCACATCAGTCGCCGCGCTTTCATCATTAACCACGCTCACCCCGTCGTCCGCGGCCTCGATGACGACGACCTCCGCGACTGGTCCGGTGAAAGCTCCCTCCTCGAACCGTACCCCTACGTCCCCCCCAGCGCCCCTACAATGAAATTCGGCTGGCGCTGGGGCGGCCGCGGCGGCGTCTGCAGCGTCCCCATCGAAAAACCTCACCGCGCTGGTTGGCGCCCCATCCTCGAATGTGAATTCGACCTCGCCTACACCCCCCTCATGGAACTCGAATACATGAGCGGTATCGTCGTCCTTTGTCAGCTTGACCTCGAAGACCATTACGACCTCGACCCCGCCGCCCGCCTCCTCGCTCGCCAACTCCTTGACTATGTTCGCACCAACTCCTTTCGCCTCAAAATCGCTAAAACTCACTACGTCAATGGCTCCTCGACCGTCGTCCTTATCACTAACACCCTCGGCGTCATTTGTAACTCCTTCGGCTCTTCCCTCGACACCTCCGCCGCCCTTAACATCGTCGGCCCAGGTGCTTCCATCAATAACACCGATGTCGCCAATTACCTCTCCGCCGGCGGCAAAATCGTCTTCGCTCCACACTCTTCTACCCCCACCTATGGCCTCGGCATCTCTATAGGCCTCGTTAACAACTACTATGGCTCTCTCTCCCCGCCTACCAATTGGCTCGAAGGCGCTGGCCTCTCTCCCTCCGACCTCCGCTTCCGCACCTTCACGAACTCCTACCTCGTCAATAACACCACCTGGGATCGCGCCGCCGACGGCCAGCTCGCCCGCACGAATATCTCCTCCGGCGTCGCTATCTTCGCTCAAATCAACCCAGACCAATTCTCCCCTAACGACACCTTCTTCCGCTTTACCCGCTGGCGCCAGGCGCGTGCCCTCGCGCAAATCCTTGCCAACATGGGCGCGCGCTTCCGCATGGATCGCGCCTACTTTGCTCCGAGCTCTATCAACGAAAGTTACTACCATCCCGATTACCGTGCCGACTTCGACCTCGGCGATGACCCCTATCGTTACTACCGCTGGTAATGCCTACAACTACCTTTCACTCTCTCTTTCCCTCGCGCCTCGTCTCCCTCGCAGCCGTTGCTCTCCTCACTCTCCCATTCCCAATCCGCCCCACACTCGCGGGCTGGGAATGGACCACCTCTCTCTCCCTCAATGACGATTGCGCTGCCTGGGCCGCTGCCTCAGACTCATCCGGCAACATCTTCATCGCCGGCGAATCCACGCTCACCGGTAATGTCGATATGCTCCTCGCTAAGTATAGCCCCTCCGGCAGCCTCCTCTGGTCCCTCACCCGCGGTTCCGCCGGCCCCGATAGCGCTACCGCCGTCGCCTGCGACCTCGCGGGCAACGTCCTCATCGCCGGCCCCTGCGCTACTGCCTTCGACTCCCAACCCGCCTTCGGAAGCGGCGACTACGCTCTCATTAAGTTCAATCCCGCTGGCTCCTGGCAATGGACCAGAACCTACGGCTCCACCGCCTACGACGCCGCCTTCGCCCTCACTGTCTCCTCCGACGGTGTCATCTACGTCACCGGCACCACCGAACACCGCTTCGGCTCGTCTACCCACGCCGGCCAAAGCGATATCTTCCTCACCGCCCATAACCCCGACGGCTCCCTCCGCTGGGCTCTCTCCCGCGGCTCCTCTTCCGATGAGTGGGCCTCTGCTATCCTCCTCCACGGCTCCTACCTCTTCCTCGCCGGCGTCACCGCCGGCGCCCTCGACGGCAACCCCTCCCGCGGTGACCTCGACGGCTTCATCATGTGCTTTGACACAAATGGTAACTGGCAATGGACTCGCCAATTCGGCACGAATGACCAGGATATAGTCACTGCCCTCTCCCGCGCCAGCGATGGCACCCTCTACGCCACCGGACGCTCCTTCGGTGAACTCTCCTCCCCAGGACGCGACCAGGATATCCTCATCGCTCGCCTCTCCTCCGCCGGCGCGCTCGAATACCTCCGCGCCCTCGGCACCCTCAAGAATGACTCCGCTGTCGCCATCCAGGTAGACGCCAGCTACCTTAACATCTTGGCCTCCACTGATAGCGCCTTCCCAGGCCAGGCCAACAACGGCGCAACTGATCTCGTTATGCTACAGTGCACCACCAATGCCGACTTCCAATCCGCCAATCAAACCGGTACCCCCAACGACGACATCCCCGTCGGCGGCTCTATTCGTGGTATCACCGCTGCCCTTGGCGGATTCACTCCCGCATCCTTCCCTGGCGCATTCGACGCCCTCGCCGGCGCCTTCAGCATCCCCGAGCCCGCTCTCCCACTCTTCGCTCTCTTCACCCTCACCTTCTTCTTCCGTCGAGCCCATACCCGCTTACTCATCCTCCTCGCCTGCCTCATCTCACTCCCCTCCCTCGTCCTCGCTAACCCCGTCGAAGAACTCTCTTCCCTCCGCGGTCGCCTCATTCTCAACGGCCTTTGGTCCTTTAAACCAGCCCTCAACGCCTCCGGCCAAATGACCAATGGCTCCTGGGGTTCCATCTGGGTCCCCGGCTCCTGGCGCGCTCGCAACAACTTCGCCGGCGTCCAGTCCGTTGGCTCCGGCCCCGCCTGGGATGCCTTCGGCGGTGTCAATGACGGTCGCCGCATCACCGCTTGCTGGTATCGCACCACTGTCAAGCTCCCCCCCCACTGGCAAGGCCGCGGCTGGTCCCTCGAACTCCGCCGCGTGAGCACCGATGCGCGCGTCGTCGTCAATGGCATCGACTGCGGCCAAATTAACTGGCCCTTCGGCACCCTCGAAATCACTCACGCCCTCCGCCGCCAACCCCTCGCCGATATCCGCATCTTCGTCCTCGCTCACGATGTCGTTACCAACGATAACCAACTCGGCTTCGGCCTCATCGGCGAAGTCTTCCTCCACTCCCATCCCCGCAACGCCCGCGTCAACGACGTCTTCGTCAAACCCTCCGTCCGCAACTGGCAGCTCGGCCTTGACATTGAACTCGTTAACCTCAAATCTACCGGCAACGTCACCGTCACCCCCCGCGTCTACAACGAATCCGGTTCCCTCGAAAAAACATTTGATACTCTCACCCTCGCCGTCACCGGTACCCCCACCGTCCTCCTCACAGCTAACTGGCCCTGGTCCAATCCTCGCCTCTGGGACCTCGACCAACCCAACCTCTACACCCTTAAACTCACCGTCAATGGCTGCGGCATCAACGACGAATTCCCCGTCCGTTTCGGCTTCCGTGAATTCTGGATCGAAGGTCGCTACTTTAAACTTAACGGCTCTTCCTTCCGCTGCCGCCCCGCCCTCCCACCAGGCGAAAGTTACGCCTACGGCAACGTCTTCGGTGTCCTCGAACAGATCGATGGCCAAATCCGCAGTATGCGCGCCGCCGGCTTCAATTGCTGCGAGTTCTGGCCCGATAACGAAGATGTCCGCGGCCGGATCTTCTTCCGCGACCTCTGGTACGAGCGCGCCGACCAAATCGGCTTCCCCGTCTTCGCCTCCATCGTGCCCGCCAATACCTACTTTCCCACCTGGAGCTCCTCCAAAGAAACCTACCGCCAACGCCTCGCCCTCCATATCAAACGCATCCGCAACAACCCTTCCATCATCATGTGGGTCACTTCCCCCAACGCCGGCTTCAATACTGAGCAAGACCAAAATCCTCGCTACCTCGGTCGCTTCGCCGACCTCTTCGCTGGCTATCCCATCCAGTATAACGGCCTCGAACAAATTGCCATGATCAAATCATATGACCCCACTCGCCCCGCGACCACCCACCACGGCGGCTGCGTCGGCGACGTCCATGCCGCCAACCACTACCTCAATCTCCACCCCCTCCAAGACCGCACCGAATGGCTCAGCTGCTGGGCTACGAACGCCGATATGCCCTTCTGCTCCATCGAATTCGGTACCCCCTTCTTCTGCACCTTCTTCCGCGGTCGTAACGGCTTCAACGGCGCTCGCTACTCCGAACCTCTCGTCACCGAGTTTTCCGCTATCTACCTCGGCCGCTCCGCTTTCTCCCTCGAACAGTCTACCTACCGCTCCGACATCAAAACGAAGTTCCAAAGCGGTCAGTCCTACAGTGATTGGAATGGTGACCCCGATGTCGACGGCGCACCCCCCTTCCAAGCAATCCAAGCTCTCTTTAACACCCATACCTTCCGCTCCTGGCGCGCCTTCAACCTCTCCGGCGGTATGATCCCCTGGAACGATGCCTATGGCTGGTCTCGCACTGACATCTCTACTACCAACCTCACCTTTTACCCAGGCCGCCGTGGCGCCTTCCTCTCCTCCATCTTCCAACGCACCATCTTCCCCTACCAGCTCCCGTATTCCCAAATCCGCCCAAGCGGCTATGCCCTCATCACCAATAACAGCGATACTCTCGCCTGGATCGCTGGCCCCTCCAACTCCTTCACTGACCTCGACCACTCCTTCCTCACTAACTCGCTCGTGCACAAATCTATCGTCATCCAAAACGATTCCCGCTCCAACCTCACCTACTCCTTCACTTGGACAGTAACTAACAACGGCACTTTCGTTACTAGCGGCTCTGGCACTGGGGCCGCCGCGCCCGGAACCACTACTTTTATCCCCCTCTCCTTTTCCACACCCGCCTCCATCCCCTCCACAAAGACTCACGCCGCTATCTACCTTAACGCCACTATCGGCACTACCCAGCACAAGGATACTTTCCCCTTCCGCGTCTTCTCCGCTTGGTAACGTAGCCTCCCATTCTCCCTTCTTTTCAACCTTTTCAACCCTCGTTTCATTCCCCCTCACTGTTCTTTTTGTGCTACTATCCGCCTACCCAATTCTTTTTCTCCATGCAATCGCCCCGTCCTTTCGTTAACATTACCCTGCCGTAACTTCATTCTTCTTTCACTTTAACCAAAAACCAAAGGCCCTCGATGAAAACCTTCGTCCTCACTCTCCCACTCCTCGCTTCTCTCTCCCTCGCGCTCTCTTCCTCCGCCACCGACGTTAATTACTGGTGGTCCGGCGATGGTTCTACCCCTGGCGGCAGCGGTTCCTGGGATACTTCTAACCCCCACTTCAGCACCGCTACCAATGGCCCCTTTAACATCACCTGGGATAACAACTCCATGGCCAGCGACCGCGCCAATTTTACGCTCCCCGCTGGCCTCGTCACGGTTCAAAACAACGGTATCAACTGCCGCCGCCTCGTCGTCCACGGCTCGGGCTACATCTTCCAAGGCGGTAAAATCACCAGTGACGAAACCGGGAATCGCTTCGTCATCTATAAGTACGCGATGCAAGCTGTCACTATCAGCAACAATTTCGATCTCACTGTCCCTGGCTCCGCCAACATCCGTGTTCGTAACGAAGGCGTCCTTACCAACCCGCTCGTCCTCGCCGGCGCTTTCACCTTCACCGACGGCTCGGGCACCAAATGGTTCGACCTCGAAGGTATCAACGCCAACGGTAGCTTGATTGAGTTCACTGGCGCTCTCCAGGGCACGCCCGGCGCTAACGTCCGCCTCCGCTGCGGCGACAATAACGCTAACCGCGCCAACCCTCGCTCCATCTACAACCTTCGCGGCGCTTCCTCTCATAACGCTGGTACCCATGTCGTCATCGGTACCGTCAATGTCTTTAACCCAGCCGCCCTCGGTATCGGTCTTGTGCAACTGGCAACTTCTACGACCGTCGCTGGCGACCCTGTCCGCATGTTTCTCTACGGCGACTTCGACATTGACAACTCCATCTTTACCGCCACGGCCAAAGATAGTGGTATCGTCACCGCGACGTTCGGCAAAGCCGACGCCGACGAAAGTTCTTCGCGTGTCAACGGCACTATCAATCTCAATTCCGATACCACCCTCTTTAACGTCCATGTCGGCCATTCGAACGCCTTCCTCACCTTCACCTCCCTCGTCACAGACAGCACCGGCGTGCGCGGCCTCCTCAAAACCGGCGCCGGAACCTTCATCCTCACCGGCCCCAATATCTATGAAGGTACCACCGAAGTAAACGCCGGCACCCTCCTCGCTAATTCCACCGGCGGGAGTGCCACCGGCGCCGGCAATGTCCTCGTCCGTAACGGCGCCACCCTCGGCGGTACCGGCCGCATCGGCGGCTCCGCCACCATCCAAAATGGTGCCTCGCTCGCCCCTGGCCAAAGTGTCGGCACCATCCGTATTAATCAGCTCACCCTCGATGCCGGGTCCTCTGTCCGCTGGGAAAAAGATGCTGGCGTCGACGTCACTGACAAAGCTATCGTCACCAACCTCACCATCGCAGGTACCTGCACTATCAAAGTTATTCCCCTCCCCGGTGCCGAACCTGATGGCGAATTTGTCACCAATACCATCTTCCAAGTCGTCAATTTCATGGACGGCTTTACCAACCTCGTTCTCGATCTCTCTCAAACCCCCGGCTGGGACGGCGACATCGTCCTAATGCAAGATGGCCTGAGCATCGGCGTCGTCCTCACTCCTGAACCCGCCTCCTGCGCCTTGCTCAGCGTTCTTGCCCTCGCTCTCTTCCGTTCCCCTCGCATGAGGTCCTAAGCTCCTTTTCTCAAAAAAATCAGAGGCGGCGCAAATCGCGCCGCCTCATTTTTTCCATATCATCCTGGCGCTCTCTCCTCTCTCACCCCTTCATATCTGACCCGCAACCTTACTTCCTCCGCGCCCCCCTTGTCATGCTCACAACCCACCACACTAACCCGCCTGCCGCCCCTAACCCCTCTGGTATTGGCGGATAATACGTGCTCAAAAATCCCCACGCATACGCCTGCATCGCCATCGGCCGATCCACCGTGTACTCCTGCGTGTCAGGCGGCATATACCCGTCCATGTACGCTTCCATCACCGGCCAATTCGTATACCACGGATACATCCGCGGCCCCGCAAACCACTGGTAATACCAGTTCCACGGATACTCCACAATGTCCAGCGGACCGTACGTCGTCAGACCCTCCGGCCCCTCTACTCCCAGCATCACACTGTCCACCTTCAACGGTAATCGAATCGCATTCGTCCCCATCCCCACTGTGAACGCCATGTTCAATGGATTGGCCCCGCTCGAAAATTGTAACGCCCGAATCAACGTGTCACGAAAATACCAGTCCCCGCTCAGCACATACGCCCGCACCAAATACTCAAATTCCGCTCCAGTTACATGCCCCCATCCCACTGGAATCCAATGATTCTGCCTCGTCCACCCAAATGCACTCTGATAACTCCCCCACGCCATCGCACGCGCAAAATTCGTCAAGCTGTGAATATATCGGTTCCGTAACGCCGCAACCGTCCCCGGCGTCCGTACATACACAAACAGCGCATCCGCTTGGTCGTAATCTACCCACTCCGGCGGGTCGTAGTCTGTCTGTACCTTGCACGTGTTCGTAAAAATGTCGTGCCATACGGCATTACCCGTCAGCCGGTACAGCTCGATCGCTGCCAAATTCCGTGCATCCCGTACCGCATTGCTCGCACTCTCCGTCATCGCATAAAAATTCGTCGCCCACTGCGCCTCCGCATATGCCATCGCCCGCAGCGCGCTATTGCTGTACACCCCTGCTAACACCGGATCCCGCCCCCATAACACATACGCTGCCCGCGCCGCATCCCCCGCATACATATGGCTGCACCACATGTCCGGCGCATACGCCATCACCGGCAACGACTCCTGCCAGCTCCCATCTCCAAATCGCGGATGCTCCGCCGATTCAATCCCTCCCCGAATTCCCCCGTTCTCCGTTTGCATCCGCCGGTAACAATCCAAATTCCATAACGCCTCGTCTATCACATCCGGCAATCCATTCGTCGTCTCCGGAATGCTCAAAGCTATCCCCGTCACCTCGTTCGAAAACAACTCCACTAGCTCCAGCAGTAATCGCGTCACCCGTAAGTGCTGAATCCGCCGGTCCCAGTCCCCCGCGTCACAATATCCTCCCCACGCATTCGCCACCACCTGCGTCGTCCGCCCCGCATTTAAATTCCCAAAATTGTCCTGGTCTGTCCCACGCGCATTCAACCCGTTCCCGCTGTCCATCAACGTACACGTTGAATGATACACCACAAGCCCATCATCCGGATGAAAACAGCGCGGCCGCTCATACGTCGTGTACGGCGGCCCTAATGCTATCCCACTCCGCTGATGATACAACCCCTTCATCATCAGCTTAAACGCTTCTTCCCCTGCCTTCTCTTTCACCTCAAACGGATACGAACAACCTATCCCCTCCACGTACACTCGATAACGCCCCGTTTCGTACAACGCCGGAAACTCACATGCCAACACATCCGTCAGCGTATAGTTCCGGTTCCGATACCCAGGATCCTCTGCTTCCGTCGCCCGCCGCGCTAGCTCCGCCTCCCCCTCGTACACACTCTCCCCACTCCCCTCCTTCAAAATCCTAAACACCAGCCCCGTCGGATACGCTACTCCCCCTCCGTCCCCCAGCCAACACGACACAAATGCCCGCTTCACCAGCCAATTCGGCCGAAATCCCGCCTGGCTCACGTGCACCGCCTCACTCCGCATCCGCCACGGATCAAACACAAATTCATATCCCAGCACATTCGTCCGCGTGCTCTCAACCCGATACGTCCGCCCAGACGTCAACACCCCCGGTAACTCCAAATAAACAATGTGCCGCAGCGGCATCTCCCGCCGCCAAAAATCAGTCACCGCCCAGTACCCACACCGCGTCTTCCGCCATACCCGTACCGGCGTCACCGTCCCCGCGTACCGAACATCATCAGGTGACCATATCCGAAAACTTCCCGGATTCGTCAAGCTTACCACATGCTCCCACGCCAGCGTGTTCACCAGCCGATCACATAGCCATATCATGTTGCTGTCCCCGCTGAGCGCCCCTATCGTTACCCAGTTCCGCTGTACCCACACCTCCGGATGATTGCTATCCCCACTGTTGTACCACGCAATAAACACGTCCCCCGGCTCGTTCGTGTACACAATCTGCCGCCCCCGAATCACTTCCCCATCCTGTATCTCCACCCCCAGAATGTTCGTCCACACCAGTCCAACGTGGTCTATTCCCGGACTCCCTCCGTACACACTTAAACTCACCCCAGCAGCAACGTACCACCATCGCCCCCAACGTTTCCATCCATCCCTGATCTTCTCTCTTGTACTTCGCATGTGTGTCCTCCTCTTACACATTTTCCGCTACAGTACATCTCATGCGACTCGCTTGTCTCACGCTCCTCCAGACCGTCACCCCACAGCTCGAGCCAAAAACTCTTTCGAGCGCTTCACCGCTTCCTCCAACCGCTTCTCTGTCTCGCTGTACTTCATTTCCCTCAACTCCCCTGCCCCCTCGCCAATTTCTTCGTTCGTCACTAAGCACTCCTCTAACCCCATCCACTTCCTGTCT
>JAOACZ010000225.1 GCA_026417575.1 bacterium
CTTACAAGTTGTCACAATACTCAATGAGGCATTAGGGAAAGTGGGAAGTGACAGTGCGGAGCTGCGTGTGACGAAGGGCAGCGAGATACGATGCGGGTGGGTGGCTGGGATGAAAGAGGGATTCGGAAAGGAAGTGAGGTCTGGAGAGAGCGCGGCAGTGACCTCTGTTACCTGCGGCAACGTGGCCGGAGGAGAGAACCATAACAATCGGTAACCCCTCATGATTCAAGGAGGCGTGTATGACGAGGTGTAAGTTCACGAAATGGGTAATCGGGTTGGCTTGTGCGAGCGTCACAGTATTTGCCGACAAGGTGGTGGTGCTGGCGAGCCAAAACGCAGCGATCAAAACCGAGGAGCCGGCGTCCAATTACAACGGCATGGTGTACTTTCAAGTTTGTAACTTCAACGAATTTGGCAGTGCACCGATTGGAGGGATGATCTTGGCGAAGTTCAACTTAAATATCTATTCTGGGTGGGTGGCGGTAGCAGACGGTTCATTTTCTAACGGCATCAACTGGGCGGTAGAGGGCGGCTATTACGGTTGTCATCCTGTGCTAAGCAACTGGAGCGCGGGGACGGTAACGTGGCAGAACTTTATTGGGCCGACGGATGGTTCGTACACGAACGTAATTGGGCCGAAGATGAGCCAGATCGGGCCGACACCAGCTGATTCGTGGCTGCAACAGCCACCGTACGGGTGGACTGTGTCGCAATCAGTGATCCAAGCGTGGCTGGACAACCCTGGGCGGTGCTACGGGATCGCACTGGTGCCGATCGAGCCTGGTAACGACAACAATCAGTGTTTTGCGATGTTAGCGATGAATTGGGAGCCGCGACAGCAACCGAAGTTGGTAATCGACGTAATCGTTCCCGAACCGACGGTTGGGCTAGGGGCGCTGGCGCTACTGTTGGCTGGGCGTCGGCGTGGGTAAGTAGCGATTAGTTGTGGGGTGGGGTGGCGGGGGCCATGGCCAGGATGGTGGCGCCACTGGGGGTTTAGGCTGGCGGTCACGCGGAGTCTGGGGCGGCTTCCAGGGGAGTGCGCCGCCATGGGCGATGGCGTTGGTGACCAGGGTTTCGAGGTGCTCTGAGATTTCGGCGGCACCATACAGGTAGTTTGTGCCGACATAGACGGCTACAGGCTCTCGCCGGCCCACCCCAAGTGCGACTTCTCTTGCCATAAGTTCGCGATACTGAGCGGCGGTAGCGACGTGATGAAGAAGGACAGTGACGCAGGATGGGTAGCGTGCCGCGACCTGATGAATAATTGTGAGTGGTTCTCGGCAATGGTCGCAATTGGGGTTATAGAAGAATTCGACGTAGACGAGGTGAGCAAGGTGGTTCTGCGGAGAGAGTACGAGAATGGCAGATACGGCAGTTATTAGACGCTGGATGGGGTGCATGGTTTCTTTGCTGGATTGAGAGGGTTCGGTAGTCTGGCGCTCAAAGCTGCGTTGTGTAAACAGCGAGGACGAGAGTGACGTAGGTCTTGTATGACGTGATAAGTGAGCTTTGTGGACGGCACGATGCTAGGTGTACCGGTGGCGCAAGCTTGAGCAAGAGCGTTAGCCTTGCCTAGATCTACGCCACGACGCGCGGCACAGAGGCGCACAGAATCACTACGGGGTACGACCGTAAGGAATCTGAGGGCATTGAAGATTGAGCACGCGAGGCGAGTGGCGCTGGGTTCGGGGCGATTGAGAGTTGAGGAGTTGAAATGTTGCTGGTACAAGGCGGCGCTTCTATGTCCTTGCGCGGTTAGATTGGGAATCCTTACGGCGAGCCGGCTAGGCTGAGGGCGAAAGTAATCTTGGAGGGGCGGCGGGGCAAATTTTTGCCCTAGGAAAAGGAGCGGGGGGAGATGTGATGAAACTCTGCTCTGTGGGCGAGTACGCGGGCTTTGGCGCATGGGCTCAGCAGGTGGGGTTGGAGATGAGGCTTGTCAAAGCATGCTGCGTATCGTGGATGAAGGGCTGAGCGGAGAGTGATGCGCCGAGAGCGCGAGAAAGCCAGGCATCGGGGGTGAGATTGCCGAGTGCGCACATACGTTGGATTTCGCGGGCGAGTGAGTGTGGGGTGAGGTGACGGCGGATGAGATGAGCTATTAGGTGTCCGACGGTGTAGTTTGGGAGGTACAGCATCATGCCGATCATATGCTGATAGGCGGCGAGCAAGTGATTTTCGTCGTGGCCGAAGTAGGGCGCGTAGTAGCGTTTCCAGAGCTCGTCGGCGCAGGCCAGGGTGGCGTCACGCAACGCTTCAGGCGAGGCGTCGGGATGGGCATACAACCACCGCCACATAAGGAGGTCGAGGAGGCCAGCGCCGGCGATTTCACAGGCAGTTAAGAAAGAGTTGACCGTGGTGACAGCTTCTGCGAGAGGCGGGGCGGGGAGGTCGAGGACGTGGCGAGCGAATGCCTGAAAGGTGAAGGCAAAGCCTTCGGTGACGCCGAGATTGGGGACGCCGATGAGTGCAGGCCGGGGCACGAGGTGCAAGCTAAAGACTTGTTCGACACAGTGGCCGAGCTCGTGCATTGCGGTGACGAAGGCAGGCCAATTAAGGCGTTGCTGCTGATGACTGGTGCGCAAGATTGAGGGGTATTCGAGCAAGCGAGCGGGGCTTGCGTGGCCACTTCCCCGCGCGATCTCGACGCGGATGTGCGCGGTCAAGAAGTTGGCGGTGTTTTTTTTGAACCCGAGCGCACGCAAGATCTGAGGAAGTTGTTGTTGGAAGCTGGCGGCGTCTGGGAAGCGTTGGGCGACGGCGGCGTCGAGTTCGTCAAGGGGTTCGACCGGTGCCAGGTTGTTATAGTAGATGTCAAAGGCTTGAAGCGGGCGGCCGAGGCGTGCGGAGGCGAGCTCAGCGAGGTTGCGGCGGACGGGAGCCTCGAGGAGGTCGCGGAGGAGGGCTTCGACTGTTTCGACGCTCAATTGGTTATCCATGGTGAGTGCGCGAGCGATGTGGGTAGGGAAGTCGGGGAAATAGGGGTCAGTAGCGCGAGCGAGCTGAAAGAGTTCGCACCAGACAGCGTAGCGTTGGGGGCCGACGAGGGGTCCTGGGTCTTCTCCGTTGACGGCGTTGGAGAATGGGCACCAGGAGGTGGCGGTACCTTGCAAGACACGGAGGGGGATTGAGCCATCCACATGGCGGCCCATGATGCGGGCGAGGAGGCGTTGGCGGGCAGTGGCCTGGGGCATGCCGTACGAGGCGCGGATTTCTTCGCGTACGAGCCAGTGGGCGAGGAGTGTGCGTTGAGGTGGGAAGGGGCGGCTGCCATCATCGGCCACGACGCAACCCACGGGAATGTGGAAATTGTGATAAAACTCACGGGCGTGGTGGAAGGCGATACGGGCGCGGTCGCGCAAGGCACGAGGGACGCGGTGGGGCACGGCATCAGCCAGGCGCACGGCAGCCCACTCATCAGCGGACCATGTAGGAGCGTAGCGTTGTTTCTCGGCGAAAGAGCGGCGAGGGAAATTGAGCAAGATGACAAAGGCGAGTTTACTGCGGTAGAGCTCTTCGTCGAGGTCGGGTGCGGGATCGAACTGAGCGAGGAGGTCGTCGATGCCAGGATCGTCGATGTCGGCTTGATCGCGCCAGCGGTTGAGGGCGCGATGGATTTCTGCGAGGTGGCCGCGGAGGTGGTAGATAGCATCTTCAGAGTGGGCGAGGAGTTGGGCGAGGCGTGGGCCGCTGGGCACGAAACGAGTGCGAACAAAGGAACGCAAGGCAGTAGCATCGCCATCAGCATCACGCCAGGCAGCGACTAATTGTGTGATGCCGGCGGCAGCGCGTGCCCGTTCAGTTTCGCAGTACTGGCTGACTAGATCATCAACGAGTTCTGCGTGGAGAGCGTCGTTGAGCCATGCTGGGCGCTCATTCATTCTTCTACCATTGATGGTGTTGACGATGCAGGGCGAGGAAGAAAAAAAAGGGGCGCGATGGCGCCCCTTGATTACAGACTGTAAGCCACGAGTTAGCGGCGATAGCCACCTTCGCGGCGGCCACTGGAACGATAGCTGCTTTGGTCACGGCCCGTGTCGCGGCGCTCAGTCATTGGGCGGGCTTCATTAACGACCAGGGCGCGATCACCCACGATGCGACCGTTCATGGCTGCGATGGCTTTGTCTGCCTCGGCATCATTGGCCATTTCAACGAAGCCAAAGCCACGGCTGCGACCAGAGAATTTGTCGCTGATCAAGGAGACGGACTTGACCGTGCCCGCTTCGCTGAACAGGTTACGTACGTCATCTTCCGTCGAGCTGAACGGGAGATTACCAACATAGATCCGCTTCGCCATTCTACTACCTCTCACTAACTGTTTACTGTTCTCCCGCTCAGGCTGCACCACGATTGGCACGAACGCTACACAAGCAAGGACGAACGAACGACTAACTATAACATAAGCGGGAAGAAAATGCAAGTAGGGCGATTTTTAGGTCTGACGGGGGACAGAATGTGGCGACAGCGGTGGGGTCGTGAGGCAGCCACGTTCATGGCAAGAAGTGGCCGTGTGTATCTGTAAGCCGCCCGAGCGGGCTCATGCGAGCGAGAGTGAGGTTAGTGGTTGCGTTGTGAGGAAGGCACGGGCCGTGCGCGCACGGAGGGCGTAGGGCAGAGTGTGGGTTTGGGGTCGAGGCGGCAGTGGGCTGATGGAGTCCGGATTTGCTCGGTGGTTTTGTTCACCGAGAAAGTCATATGGCAGAAAATGTTGAATCCAGACGACAGGAATTGATGGGGCAGTTGTTATCGGCGAGTGATTTTCACATTGGAGATGTGGGCCGAGTGTGGGGTCTCTCGAAGTGGGAGGAAAATGGTGGTGAACGCAGAATTGGAGGATGCGGGCAGGTGGGGAGCGGGTCGTCGAGGCTGGCGGCCCTCCATGAGATGGGATGCGTGAAATTCGACCGGCGCGCGATGTGCATGACCCTTTTTACGTAGGGGCACGAGCGTGCGTGTTTGCAAATGTCACGTGTGATCGCCCCGCCGGGGCGACCACAGGTTCAATCGACATTTTGTGACGGTTGCAAATGGCGGTTTGTGTCGGTTGGATTTACTCGAGATGTGTTTGCGTAAAGGAGGGGGCGCCGAGGCTGGCGGTTTTGCAGTAGATAATTTCGCGCGAGTTGCAAG
>JAOACZ010000038.1 GCA_026417575.1 bacterium
CCCCTGAACCGTACCCCCGCTAACCGCGCTAACCGCTCCTCCAATGACCCATCCCGCCCCACGTACCAAAGATCGATCTCCCCCACCCGCTCTCGCCACGCCTCACACAGCGCCAAAGCCGGCGTGATGTGCCCTCCCGTCCCACCTCCACACACCATCACACACCGCCCCCCCTCCTCACACCAACGTCGCTTCACGCCCGCGCATCCGTACAGGTTCATGCCGCAAACGACGCTGGTTCGTTACAATGTTCACAACCAGCCCGCATGCCGCTAACGTCATCACCATGCTCGTCCCCCCATAGCTAATAAATGGCAGCGGTATCCCCTTCGTCGGTAAACACCCCGTCACAACTCCAATGTTGATCACGCACTGTAAACTCAGCAGCGCTAAGATCCCCGTCACCACTAAATGCCCAAACATGTCCTCTATCTGCCGCGTCATCCGATACATCACCGTAAATAAAGCCATGAACAGGAGCACTAACCCCGCCGCGCCTACAAAACCTAACTCCTCCCCTACTATCGCAAAAATAAAATCCGTGTGCGCTTCAGGTAAATAGTGCTTCTTTTGCACCGACATCCCTAAACCCACCCCCTTTAACCGCCCCGAACCGATCGCAATCAGCGATTGACGAATCTGAAACCCCGTCCGCTGAGGGTCCGCATCTGGATTCAAAAACGCCAACACCCGCCCTACCCGTGCCGGCGACTTCACAACCTCATAAACAACAAAGGGAACCCCCGTCAATACCAGCGCCGCAAGATGCCACAATTTCGTCCCTGCCACGTAAAACATTATCATGATCGTCGTCACAATCACTAGCGGCGTGCCAAGATCGGGCTCCAGCGCTATTAATGTCACCGGCACCATGCTGATCAGCAAAGGCACGCAGACCCCTCGGAAAAATCGTTGCACGTGTCGCCGCGCTCGCGCAAGCCGGTCCGCCACAAAAATAATAATCGCATACTTGGCTAATTCCGAAGGTTGAAATGTCAAGCCCCCCACCGTCAACCACCGCGTTGCATGATTGACAGTCTTCCCCACCCCAGGCACAAAAACTATCCCAAGCAGTAGCGTCGCCACCACCAACAAAAACCAACTCAAACGCTGCACCACTTGGTAGTGTACCCTCCACGCTCCCACCCCCGCTACCAGCCCCAGCCCGATCCACAACAACTCACGCCGGAAAAAATACAGCCGATCGTGAAATACATCTTGAGCGTAAAACACACTCGCAGAATATGTCATTAGCACCCCACATGCTACCAGCACTAACACGAGTGCTAAAAACAATTCCGGCATTATCCGGTCCCACCAGCGTGTCGCCTGCATCGTCGCTTACCTCCTCGGCACCAAAATCTTCTGCCCTACCTGCAGTCGCGAGTCACTCGTGTCATTTAACGCCATCAACTCTTCCGCTGTAATCCCGTAGCGTCGCGCAATTTTCCAGTAGGAATCCCCCGCCTGCACCGTGTACGTTTCCGTTGCCGTACCGCGAATTCCTGTGTCCACCGGCGCTCCAGTTCTCTCAGCTACCGGTAGCGCTCCCGCGTCCGGCGCTGCTGGTGGCGGCGTAGTTGCAGCGGGAACCGTAGGTGCGGGCGTGGCGTGCATAGCTGTGCCCGGCCCAGCCGTCGTCTTCACCGCCACCGGCACAATCAGTACCTGCCCGATCTGCAGCACGCTCGATCGCGTCAGTCCGTTCGCTGCTGCAAGCTCGCTCACTGTACACCCGTACTTACGACTGATACTCCACAACGAGTCCCCACGCACCACCGTGTGCCGCTGATAGCGGTCCGTCAACAGTGGTGTCCGATATGCGTCAGGATAATAGCCCGTCGGCGTCCCTACCGCAATCGGCCCACCCTCCGCAGGTGGCAGTGCCGGTGCAGCCGCTTCTCGCGCCATAGCCTCCCACTCAGTCCCTGAAGGCCCCGCCGCTACGCCCGCTGCCGCTTCCGTCACGCCAGCCGCTCCCACTCTGCCCATACCTCCTGTTGCAGCTGTTTCTCCCATCGTCCCAGCCACCCCTACCGCTCGCGCCACTCCTGGCACTCCCCGCACTACTTGCGTCTCCAACGTCCCAACATCCAGCTCCGCCAGCAAGCTCTCCGTCTCTTGCGTCAATTCTCGCGTCTCAACCACCGGCTCTTCCAGCCCGCTAACCGTTCCCGTGGCCACCACGGGTGGCTTCAGCCGCTCGTCGCTCTCCACAAGTACCGGTTTCTGCATCTCTATTTCATCCACATACGCCACGCTCGTCGGCGGAGCCCCTGTCCCGGTCTCCTGCTCTACGTTGATTACGGTCCCTCCTGCCGTCAGAAGGTCCTGATCAATAATCGCTTCCACGCTGTCCTCATCCGTCAATTCCAGCGCAATGTCTGTACGACTGCGCTCCCGTGCGCATCCCACCATCATTAATCCCCCCAAGATGCCCAGCCCCATCCACCATAGCAACATCTGTGTCTTCATCGCCGTTCCTCTTCAAAGGTTACAAACGTTCCAGATACTCACGCGCGCAGCGGCGAAAGTCGTTGCCGCGTTCCTCAAAATCGTTGTACATGTCGTACGACGCACAGCCCGGAGAAAGTAAAATTCTCGTCCCCTCTGGTACATCCTTCGCCGCCTTCGCAACGGCATCTGCCATACTCTCAGCAACCACCACTGGCGCCACTTCGCGAAACGCTGCCACTACCTTTTCCCGTGCCCTACCAAACGCCACCACACGAACCGCCTTCTCCTTCACAAGGGGCGCCGCCACCCTAAAATCGCCCCCTTTGTCATAGCCCCCCGCCAACAACACTAATGGCCCCGGCGTTGCCGCTAACCCTTTCACCATCGCATCTATATTCGTCGCCTTCGAATCATTGATAAACACAAGCCCGTGTCCCTCCGCTACACGCTCCAACCGATGCGGTAAGCCGTTAAAACTCCGTAATGCCTCGCCCACAACATGCCCCGGTACGTGCAAAATCCGCCCCACCGCGCACGCCGCCAACATGTTCACTACATTGTGTGCCCCCATTAACCGCATCTCCGCTACCTTCCCGTGGGTCTGCCGCACCCCGTTAAAAATCGTCACAAGCTCTCCCCCCTGGAGCTGCGCCCCACACGGCTCCTCTCGTGTCGCTCGCCACGTCCCCTTCTCGTCCAGCCACACCCGCGTCACATCCTTCCCTTCCAAAAACGGCCCTGTCACCATCCGATCATGCTCCCAAATCACAGCCCAGTCCCCCCCTCCCATGTTCATAAAAATCCGCCCCTTCGCCGCCGCATACGCTTCCATCGTCCCATACCGATCAAGATGGTCCGGCGTCAGATTCAACCACACCGCTACATAAGGCTTAAAACTACTCACTGTCTCCAACTGAAATGAACTGATCTCCAAAACTAATGTGTGCTCCGCACTCGCCTCCTCCACCACCCCCGATAACGCCTGCCCTATGTTCCCCGCCACCACAACCGGCATCCCCGCCGTCCTCAGTACGTGCCCTATCAGCGCTGTCGTCGTCGTTTTCCCATTCGTGCCCGTAATTGCCACTATCCGCGCGTTCGTATGCCGTACCGCAAACTCTATTTCGCTAATCACCGGAATGCCACGCGCTCGCGCCCACTGCAACGGTTGCGCCTGCTCTGCCACCCCCGGGCTCGTCACCACTATGTCCACCCCCTCCACACACGCTGGCGTGTGTCCACCCAACTCCACCCATATCCCCCGCGCCCGCAGCTCCCTCGCCATCTCCTCCTGCCGCTCCCTCACCCCAGGATGCATCCGCGCCCCACTCCCATCATCGCTTACCTTGACCTCGTACCCCAGACGCACCGCGAGCTGCGCCGCCGCATACCC
>JAOACZ010000066.1 GCA_026417575.1 bacterium
CTCGTCGGCAGCGTCAGATGTGTATAAGAGACAGGTTGTACACATACATCCACCCAAACACTAATCCCCCCAAATGCGCTAAATGCGCTATCCCGTCGTTGCTCCCTAACGCCTGCATCGCCGTCCACAACGCATACAAAATAACCATCGTCCGCGCTTTCACAACTACAGGCACAAACCACAAAAATAACATCAGCCGTGCCTGAGGGTTCAGTAATCCAAACGCTGCCACAATCGCACACACAGCACCTGAGGCCCCAATCGTCGGATACTCCACAAATATGTGTGGCACAATGTTCACAAATCCTGCAAACACCCCTCCCAATAAATACAACCGCGTAAAGGCCACTGCCCCAATTTGTCGCTCCAATGCCGCCCCAAGCATGTACAATGCAAACATGTTAAAAAACAAATGCAACAACCCCCCGTGCAAAAATTGATACGTCACAAATTGCCACACAAATCCCCGCCCCAATAAGTACGGTGTAAACAACCCAAACCACCTCTCAAAATCCGACGGTTGTATTACCTGCTGCACTTCCCCACTCACTATCTCGATCGTCGCCCCATGCCTAAAAAACGGCACCCCGGCATTCGTCAATACCGCTACGCCAAGAAACACCGCCACATTCACTATCACCAGCCACCTTACCGCCGGCGTCATCCCCGGCTGCACTCGCCCGCTCCCATCATACGGCGACCGGCCCCACTCAGAATTCGTTCGCTGATAAAAATAATCTCGATCGAAAATGCTCATCCACACCTACGACTGCACCGTCGTCCGATAGTTCGGTGCGTCCTTCGTAATCAACACATCATGCGGATGAGCCTCCCGCACACCCGCCGGCGTTATCCGTCGAAATTGCCCGCGCCGCCGTAACTCTTCCACACTCCGACAGCCATTGTACCCAAGCGACGACCGTAACCCGCCCACAAATTGCTGTATTACCCCCTCTACCGCACCCGCGTACGGTACCAAACCCTCAATCCCTTCCGGCACTAACTTGTCCGTCCGCCCCACATCCTGCTGCCCGTATCGCTCCCGACTACTCGCATTCGCCATCATCGCCCCCAAACTCCCCATCCCTCGATACACTACGTACTGCCGCCCTTGGTGAATGATTTTCTCCCCCGGACTCTCATCTGTCCCAGCCAGTACGCTCCCCATCATCACACTGCTCGCCCCGGCCACCAGCGCCTTCGGCACGTCCCCCGAATGCCGTATCCCTCCATCCGATATCACTGGCACCTCATCCTTGATCGCCTTTACCGCCTCGTATATCGCCGTAATCTGCGGTATCCCAACCCCCGTTATCACCCGCGTCGTACATATCGACCCCGGCCCGATCCCCACCTTCACCCCGTCCGCCCCCGCCTTCACCAACGCTAACCCCCCCTCCCCCGTCGCCACATTCCCCGCTACCACATCCACCTCCGTAAAACGCCTCTTCAGCCATTTCACCATCTCACAAACCCCCTTCGAATGCCCATGCGCCGTGTCCACCACTATCACATCCACATGCTCCGCCACCAACCGCTCCGCACGCTCATAATCGTTCGTCCCTACCGCCGCCGCCACACGCAACCGATGATTCTTGTCCCGGTTGATCAGCGGTTCTATCCCCTCGATGATGTTCCGTACGTCCGTGTAACTGTATAGCCCCACCAGCCTCCCCCGCCGCACTATCGGCAGCTTCCCCACCTTGTGCCGCCGCATAATCTCAAACGCCTCCCGCAGCGTCGTCCCTGGCGGCGCCGTCACAAGCTCCCGCGTCATCACCTCCTTCACTTTCACGTTCGTGCTCTTCAAAAACTTTATGTCCCGCGACGTCAGTATCCCCGTCAACATCCCCTCATCGTTCACCACCGGAAACCCCATGAACTTGTAGCCCTTCTCATCATGCAACGTCAAAACTTGATCTACTGTCTGATTCTCATTGATCACTATCGGATCAGATATAAGCCCGTTCAGGTAATGCTTCACCCGCGCCACATGCTTCGCTTGCAACACCGCGTCCATCCCACGGTGTATCACACCTATCCCCCCCAGCCGCGCCATCTCGATCGCCATCCGCGCCTCCGTCACCGTGTCCATCGCCGCGCTCACAAACGGTATGTTCAGCTTCACTCGCCGCGTAAATCGCGTCCCCAGTTCTGTCGCCGACGGCAAAAAGTCCGCATACTGCGTCACTAGCGTCACGTCGTCAAATGTAAGTGCCACGTCGCCGCACCTGCGCATGAACCTGTCTACCGCAGGATTTAATGTGCCTCGCTTCATTCTCTCTTTACTCCGTGCCTCGCGGCCTCTGCAGTTCCTTCCTTTCCCCCTCCCTCATCACTCATCAGCCTCTTCACCCTCTCGTACCACTCACACCCTTCCACGTATTTCTCCAGCCCCGGCTGCGCCCGCAACGCCTTCCCGATTCGCTCCGCTGCCTCCTCTAGCTCCCCACGCCGCCCATGTACCATCCCTAAATGCAACTCTATTTCAGCGTCCACTTCCTCCCCCCGCCCCTTCCACAATTCCTCCGCTTCCCGTAAATACCGTAACGCCACTTCATCCTGCCCCCGCAAATAATACGCGTATCCCAGTGTGTCCAACCCATACGCCGTCCGTTCAATCGCCACCGAACTTCGCGCCAACTCTATCGCCTCCCCAATGTTCGACGTGTGCAAAAGCAGCACGTACGCAAGATTGTTTAGCATCACCGCGTTCCGCTGGTCCAATCGAATCGCCCGCCGATACCACTCAATCGCTTCCTTCACCTCCCCCATCTCATGCAGTGCATCTGCTAATGCCCCAACAGCTACCGCGTTCCCCGGCTCCGCCGCCACCACCTGGCGCAGATTACTCACTGCCCCCACGTGATCCTTCATCTGCAGCTGCACCACCGCCAGCATTAATCGCGCAGTAGAATCGTGGGCATCCTCTGCAACTACTTCACTCAGCTGCCTCGCCGCGTTCGTCATCTCCCCAACTCGTAGCCACGCGCTCGCCAGCCGCCGCCGATTCCGCGCATTCCGCGGAAGCCATCGCTCCGCACGCGCAGTCGCCGCCACAGCTGCGTTCGTCGCTCCACGCTGCAGATGGATCTCGATAAGCCGCGCATGGCTGTTCCACCGGTTCGAAAGCAACCCCACCGCCCGTTCCAACAGCAGCACTGCACCCTCCTCATCTTCCTCCCCCAGCCGCACCTCCGCCATCGCTTCCAGTTCCCTCGCATCTGCGCTCATTCGCCCTAGCCGCTCCACTATCCCCCTCACGCTGCTCGTCATCCCCAACGCCTGATACGACAGCAACATCCCCCTCAGCACCGCCGCGTCCTGCCGATTGCTCGGAATCTGCTCGTACCACGCTATCGCCCGCACATGCTCGCCAGCGTGCCGTAACGCGTCCCCTCGCATCCGCCGCCAACCGTCCACCAGCCGCTCACACCCGCTCAATACCACCACCCCCACCACCACCCCAGCCCACCACCTCCCCACCTCACCGCACCGCCTTCGCCCCAATGTCCCACCGAAAATGCGCATGCTCAAAATGAATCCGCTCCACTGCTTCGTACGCCCGCTCAACTGCCTCTGCCATTGTCCGCCCCAGCGCCGTCACCCCCAATACCCGCCCCCCATTCGTCACCAGCGCCCCTTTTACCTCCTCCGTCCCCGCATGAAATACTACCACGTCTGCCATCCGCTCCGCTTCCTCCAACCCCGTAATCGGTAGATGCTTGTGGTACGCCCCAGGATACCCCCCAGACGCCATCACCACACACACCGCCGGCCGCGCGTCCCAAACTAGCTTCACCCCACTCAACCGCCCCTCCACCGTCGCCATACACACCTCACTCAAATCACTCCGTAACCGTGGCAAGATCGCCTGCGCCTCTGGATCCCCAAACCGTACGTTAAACTCCAACACTCTCACCTCCTCCCCCTTGATCATCAACCCCGCATAAATCACCCCCCGATAGTCAATCTTCTCCCTCTGTATCCCCAGCAAAAACCGCTGCAATACCTTCTCCTCTATCACCCGCATCACCCGCGGCGTCACCACCGGCGCCGGCGAGTACGCTCCCATCCCCCCTGTGTTCGGACCTTGATCATTGTCATACACACGCTTGTGATCTTGAGCAGGCTCAAGCGCTACTATCGCCTTCCCATCCGTCAACGCCAACACACTCGCCTCCTCTCCATCTAAATACTCCTCAATCAGGATCCGCCGCCCCGCCGCCCCAAACACCTGTCTTTCTAGCATCGCCCGCACCGCCTCCTCTGCCTCCCCAACGCTCTCACATACACTCACCCCCTTCCCCCCCGCCAGACCATCCGCTTTCACCACCAGCGGCGCCCCCTGCTTCCTTACATACTCCACCGCCTTCTCTACATCCTCAAACACCTCAAATCGCGCCGTCGGTATCCCGTACCGCTCCATAAAACGTTTCGCAAATACCTTCGACCCTTCCAACTGCGCCCCCGCACTGCTCGGCCCAAAAATCCGTAAGCCCGCATTCTGAAATACATTCACGATCCCCCCACATAAAGGCTCTTCCGGACCCACAACCGTCAAACCTACCTCATGTGCCTTCGCAAACGCTGCCAACCCCTTAAAATCTTGCATCCCCACCGGAACCACCTCGCAAATCTTCCGCATCCCCGCGTTCCCCGGTACGCAATACACCCGCTCCACCCGCGGCGATTGCTTCAGCTTCCATGCCAGCGCATGCTCACGCCCCCCTCCTCCTATCACCATCACATTCATCGCTTCGCTCTACCACCCATCCTTTTTAGCCTCTTCATATTGCACACAATTATACCCTTTCCCCTCGTTTTTTTCCATCCAGCGCTTCCTCCCCCTTTCACAACCCCAAATACCGCGCAATCACTTCTGTATCCGCCGGTAACGTCACCGGCCCTCTCACTTGACTTATCGCCATGTTGGGATCTTTCAGCCCATTCCCAGTAAGCGTGCACACAATCACCCTCTCCCGCTCCTGCCTAAAAAACCCCCGCTCTCGTAACTTCAACACCCCCGCCACCGACGCCGCCGACGCCGGCTCACAAAATATCCCTTCCCTCTCCGCCAACAACCGATACGCACCTAATATCTCCTCATCACTTACTTTCTCAATCACACCACCCGACTCGTCCCGCGCCCTCTCCGCTAACCTCCAACTCGCCGGATTCCCAATCCGTATCGCCGTCGCCACCGTCTCCGGCCTCTCAATCACCCGCCCCTCCACTATCGGCGCTGCCCCCGCCGCTTGCCACCCCATCATCCGCGGCCTACTCCCCACTACCCCCCTCTCAAAGTACTCCTTGTACCCCATCCAGTACGCACTGATATTCCCCGCATTCCCCACCGGCAAAAAATGATAGTCCGGCGCACGCCCCCCTAACTGATCACATACCTCAAACGCCGCCGTCTTCTGCCCCTCCAATCGGTACGGATTTACCGAGTTCACCAGCGTCACCGGATATCGGCTCGTCAGCGCCCGCGCCGCCTCCAGCGCCGCATCAAAATTCCCCTCAAGCTGAATCACTCGCGCCCCGTGAATCAGAGCCTGCGCAAGCTTCCCCAACGCGATCTTCCCCTCCGGTATCAGCACAATACACATCAGCCCCCCACGCGCCGCGTACGCCGCCGCACTCGCTGACGTGTTCCCCGTGCTCGCACACATTATCGCCTTCGCCCCCTCCTCACACGCCCGCGACACCGCAACCGTCATCCCCCGATCCTTAAACGAACCCGTCGGATTCAACCCCTCAAGCTTTAAGTACACCTTATGCCCATTCCCCACCAGCTCACTCACATGCCCCGCAAACACCAGCGGCGTATTCCCCTCATTCAGCGTCACCACCGGTGTCGCCTCCGTCACCGGCAAATACGCCCGGTACTCGCGAATCACACCAGCCCAGTTCCTCATCCCGCCGCCTCTCGCAGCTCCCGCGCTACCGCCACCATCCCCCGCAATGCCTCCTTCGTCTCCGCCCACCCCCGCGTCTTCAGCCCACAGTCAGGATTAATCCAAATATTCTCCTTCCCAATCACCTGTAACGCGCGCTCCACAATCCCCTTCATCCCCTCGCGCGTCGGCACTACCGGAGAATGAATGTCCCACACCCCAAGCCCAATCTGCCGCCTAAACCCCTCCCGCTCAAACGCCTCTATTATGTCTCCACGGCTCCGCGATGCCTCTATCGATATCACGTCAAAATCCATCGCCTCGATCTCCCTCACAATGTCCCCAAACTCCGAATAACACATGTGCGTGTGAATCTGCGTCCCCGCCTTCGCCCCCGCCGTCGCCAAACGAAAACTTTTCACCGCCCACTCAAAATATCCCGCATACCCCCGCTTCTTCACCGGCGCACGCTCCTTAAATGCCGGCTCGTCTATCTGAATCACCTTGATCCCCGCCGCCTCCAAATCCGCTATCTCATCCCGTAACGCTAACGCTATCTGCCACGCCACCTCCTCCACCGGCACGTCCTCACGTACATAGTTCCACGCAATAATCGTCACCGCTCCCGTCAGCATCCCCTTCACCGGCTTCCTCGTCAAACTCTGCGCGTATTGTGTCTCCTTCACCGTCATCGGCCCCCGCCGCCGCACATCCCCAAAAATAATCGCCGGCCGGTACGTCCTCGTCCCATACGACAAAATCCACCCGTTCTTCGTCGTCGCTACACCCTCCATCTGCTGCGCAAAAAATTCCACCATGTCACTCCGCTCAAACTCCCCATGCACAAGCACATCCAACCCAACCTCCTCCTGAAACGCTATCACCTCCCGTATCTTTTCTCGCACAAACCCCTCGTACGCCTCATCGTCCATCGCCCCCTTCGCGTGCTGCCACCGCGCAGCGCGCACATCCGCTGTCTGCGGGAAACTCCCAATCGTCGTCGTCGGAAACAACGGCAGTCGCAACTCCTCACTTTGCACTCGCCGCCGCTCCTCATAACTCGGCCGCCGCTCAAAATCCTCTGCCCCTAACCGCGCCACCCGCTCCCGTACCGCCGCGTTCCGCCCAAACGTACTCACCTGCTTCCACGTCCCTACGCTCTTCCCCCCATACACCTCCGTAATCAGCTTCAATTCATACAACTTCTCCTCCGCAAACGCTAACTGCGGAACTAACGCCGACGGCAGCTCCTGCCCCCTCACCGTCACCGGGACATGCATCAGCGGACACGCGTTGCTCACTATCAACCGTTCCTCAGGTATCCCCAACGCCCTCAATACACGCGCCAAATGCACCACATCGCTCCGCCACACATTCCGCCCATCCACTACTCCCGCCACCAACACCTTGTCCGACGGATACCCGTGCCGCTCCAAATACCCCAAACCCTCACGCCCGTGTACAAAATCTAACCCAAGCGACGCCACCGGTAACTCGTACAAATCACCCATCCAATCCACACTGTCATAATACGCAAACACATGCAAACGACACCCCGCCCCAGCTAACACCCCATACGCCCGCTTGATCGCCTCAATCTCCTCCTCCCTCAGCTCCAACACAAACCCCGGCTCATCCAAATGCACCTCCTTCACCCCTCGTAATGCCTCCGCATACACCCACGCCAGTTCCTCCAACCGCTCCCCAAATTCCCCCGTCCCTATCCCCTTCGACAACTTCAAAAAAGTAAAAGGACCAATCACCCGCGGTACCCCCTCCGGATACTTCTCCGCCGCCTCCTTCACAAAGTTCCTCTGCAGCCGAAATTGTACACCCCCAACTACCCCAAAGTCCGGCACCAAATAGTGGTAGTTCGTATTGAACCACTTCGTCATCTCTAATGCCTGACCACCTCGACATAACTCGTAGTACTCCCTCAGATCTCGCGGCGCGTACACCCCCACCATTATCGCCGTATCTAACATACTGTCATACGGCGTCACTTCACCCACCGCATACCAATCAACGTGCGCCCGATACCGTGCTATTATGTCCCGCTCCAGCTTCTCTAACTCCCCTCTCAGCCCTGTTTCGTCGAGCTCCCCAGCCCAAAACCCTTCCACCGCTTTCTTAAATTCACGCTCCGCACCCAACCGCGGAAATCCATACGCATAACTCTTCATCACTATGCCCTGCTCTCTGTTACCAAATGCCTGCATTGTAGACTTTTCACCCCTCCTTGTCAACCGAATCGCTCCCTCCTTCCCCCACCACGATAATTCCACCCACTCTCGCTCCACCGCCATACCGCTCCGCACCGAAACTTTACTCCCCTTG
Organism: bacterium; assembly: GCA_026417575.1. Lineage (GTDB taxonomy): Bacteria > Auribacterota > UBA3054 > UBA3054 > JAPLST01 > JAOACZ01. Next base: position 8,238 of record JAOACZ010000066.1, read on the forward strand.
CCCCCACCAGCCCAGCCATCTCCCTCAACCTCCCCATGCCTCCACCCCCACCCTTCAATCTCTTCTCCCTCCACTCCCTTCCCATCCTCGCTACATTTTGCTATAATCTCTCCCAATGAGTAGACTTTTCACATCCCTGCGCTCCTTCCTGCCCTTCCTCGGCTGGTTCCCCCTCTCCCGCGCTTCCTTGCGCGCCGACCTCTTCGCCGGCCTCAGCGTCGCCGTCGTCCTCATCCCCCAAGCTTTGGCCTACGCCCAACTCGCTGGCCTTCCACCCCATTTCGGCCTCTACGCCGCTCTCGTCCCCACCATCGTCGGCGCCCTCTTTGGCTCCTGCCCCCAACTCAGCACCGGCCCCGTCGCTATGAGCTCCCTCCTCTCCTACGCTGTCCTCACCGACCTAAATCTCGCCCCTTGCCCCTCTGAACAATTCAATAACCTCGCTGTCATCCTCGCTGGCTTGGCTGGCCTTATCTTGCTCGCCGTCGGTGTCTTCAAACTCACCATCGTCATCAATTTCATCTCCCATCCCGCAATCATGGGCTTCACGAACGCCGGCGCCATCATTATCGCACTCAGCCAACTCGGCAAGCTCGTCGGCATCGATCAACCCCGAACTGGTTTCTACCTCCACGACGTCCTCTCCACTCTAGCTCGCCTCCACCACTCCCATCTCCCCACCCTAGCTTTTGGCCTCCTCTCGCTCACTACGCTCCTCATCCTCAAACAACTCTGCCCCCGTTGCCCCGGTGTCTTAATCGTTGTCGTTGTAGCAACACTCATAAGCTCCCTCTGCGGCTTCAATACCCGCTGGCACGGTGACATCGTCGGCCACATCCCACCTGGCTTCCCTCCCATCTCTCTCCCTAAAGTCTCCTGGGAACTCGTCGTCCGTCTCTTCCCTGGCGCCGCCACCGTCGCCCTCATCGGCTTCATGGAAACCGCCGCCGTGTGTAAAAGCATCTCTGCCCACACCCGTCAGCGCCTCCACCTCCGTCAAGAAGTGATCGCCCAAGGCCTCGCCAAACTCGCCGGCTTCTTCACCTCCTCGTACACCACCAGCGGCTCCCTCTCCCGCTCCGCCCTCAATTGGTATTGCGGTGCCAAAACCGGCCTCTCCTCCCTCATCGCCGCCGCCACGGTCGCCCTCACCCTCCTCTTCCTCACCCCTCTCCTCTATCACCTCCCCATCGCCGTCCTCGCTGCGATCATTATCGTCGCCGTCCTTCAGCTCTTGAACCTCCCTGCCATGCACCGCATTTGGCAGGCCGACCCCCTCGACGGCGTCACCGCCTGGGTCACTTTCGCTGCCTGTCTCCTCCTCGCTCCAAAAATCGCTGAAGGCATCCTCGTCGGCATCGTCCTCGCCCTCGGCTTCCACCTCTACCGCATCATGCGCCCCAACGTCGCTATCTTGGCCCCCCACCCTGATGGTACGTATCGCGACGGCGACCGCCATCGCCTCCCCTTCCTCGACGATATTATCCCCCTCCGCTTCGAAGGCCGCCTCTGCTTCGCTAACGCCGAACACTTCGAGCTCTCCCTCCTCGACGCCCTCAGCCGCTTCCCCCGCGCTCGCGCTGTCATCGTCGTCGCCGACGGCATCAATGCCATCGACGCCTCCGGCGAAGAAAAACTTCGCGAAATCTTCTTCCACTTGCGCGAAACCGGCATCCTCCTCACCGTCGCCGAGGCCAAATGGCGCGTCCTCGACGTCCTCACCCGTACAGGCCTCTACCACCTCATCGGTCCCGATAACTTCTTCCGTTCCGTCGATCAAGCCGTCTCTGCACTCCGCGCTCGCCTCGCTCCCCCTCCCTCCCCAACCTAAACTGCTCTCTCTCCCTTCCCACCTTCCCTTCAAATCGCTCAATTTCAGCCACCCTTAACTACTCACCCACGCTTCCCCACCTTAGCCCCCTACCCCCTCAGCAGCAGCTTCTCTCACCCACACCAAATTCGGTAATCGTGTCTCGCCGTTCCTCTCCCAACTCCCATCCTCGCCCCATACTCTGCAGCACCACACGACCCCGCGCTACCCCGCCTCCCACAATCAATTCCCTTTTCTGCTACAACCCTTCCTCTCGACCATGAATAACTGCCTACCCACCCTCCCCCCAACTCCCTCTTCGACACAGCCCTCCTTCTTCTCCACTATCCTCTACCCACCGCACCCAGCTCACTACCTCCGCTCCGTCGCTTTCCTTTCTCCTCCCCTTTCGCTATACTTTACAATAGCATGAAGCGCCTCCATATCATCGCCTGCCATGTCCTTTGGCGCGAGCTTTGTTACTTCGCCGCGCAGGCACCCACTGTTTGTACTTTTCAATTTCTCCCCCAAGGCCTCCACAACACCCCCCAGCTCCTCCGCCAACAGCTCCAAAGTGCAATTGATCAGTTCGATCCTACCTCCTCCCCCTGCGACGCCATCATCCTCGGCTACGGCCTCTGCTGCAACGGCCTCGAAGGTATCACTGCCCGCAACGTCCCCCTTGTCGCCGTTCGTGCCCACGATTGTATCACCTTCCTCCTCGGCTCCAAAGAACGCTACCGCGCGTACTTCGATGCCCACCCCGGTACCTACTGGTTCAGCCCAGGATGGATCGAGACCGCCACAATGCCCGGCCCCGACCGCGTGGCCCAGCTCCTTGCCGACTACACTGCCAAATATGGCCCTGATAACGCCCGCTACCTTGTCGAACTTGAGTACGCCTGGATGAAACAGTACTCCCACGCCACCTACGTCGATCTCGGCATCGGCAATGCCGATCAATACCGCGCCTACACACGCCAGTGCGCCCAATCGCTCGGTTGGCACTACCACGAGCTCCCAGGCGACCCCTCCCTCATCCAGCGCCTCCTCGCCGGCCATTGGCATCCCTCTGACTTCCTCCTCGTCCACCCCGGCCAGTCCATCCTCCCCTCCCATGATGACGCCATCCTCCGCACCCGCACCACCTCACTCTCCACTCCCCTCGCCTAGCCATGCTCCCCCATCGCGCACTCCGCCCCTTCCAACTCATGATCAAGCCCATCGGCCCAGTCTGCAACCTGCGTTGCTCCTATTGCTACTACCTCGAAAAACGCGCCCTCTACCCTAATACACACGACTTTCGCATGCCCGACGCAATCCTCGAACGCGTCGTCTGCGATTACCTCGCCGCTCTCAACGTCCCAGAAGTCATCTTCGCCTGGCAGGGCGGCGAGCCTTTGCTCATGGGCCTTCCCTTCTTCCAGCGCGTCATCGAACTCCAACACAAATACGCCGGCAACGTCCGCATCACTAACACCCTCCAGACAAACTGCACCCTCCTCAATGATGAATGGTGCGCCTTCTTCAAACAACATCGCTTCCTCATCGGCGCCAGCATCGACGGCCCTCCCGACCTCCATAATCGTTACCGCCTCTTCCCCGATGGATCCCCTTCCTTCGACGCCGTCCTACGCGGCATCAACCTCCTCCTCGCTCATCAAGTCGACTTCAATACCCTCACCGTCGTCAGTAGCGCCAACGAATCCTTCCCCCTTCAGGTCTACCACTTCCTCAAAAATCTTGGCGTCAAGTTCATGCAGTTCATTCCCCTTGTCGAACGCCTACCCGACAACCACGCCCACAGTCTCGGCCTCGCTCTCGCCGAACCGCCTCCCCCCGGCCATACTACCCCCACCCGACCACCCCTCGCCCCCTGGTCCGTCAACCCACGCCGCTTCGGTGACTTCCTCATCGCCATCTTCGACGAATGGGTACGCTATGACGTCGGCTCCATCTTCGTCCAGTACTTCGACGTCGCCCTCGGCAGCTGGACTGGGCACCCAGGCACCTTGTGCGTATTCGCAGAGTCCTGCGGTAACGCCTTGGTCCTCGAACATAACGGTGACCTCTACACCTGTGACCATTACGTCTACCCCACCTATCGCCTCGGCAATATCATGCAAACCCCCCTCCTAGAAATGGTCGAAAGCTCCCGCCTACGCGCTTTCGGCTGCGCGAAGCACTCTACTCTCACGCGTACCTGCCGTGCCTGCACCTTCCGCTTCGCCTGCCACGGCGACTGCCTCAAACACCGCTTCTGCACCGCCCCCTCGGGCGAGCTCGGGCACAGCTACCTCTGCCAAGGCTTAAAGCGCTTCTTCGCTCATATCGCACCTTCTATGCAAATCATGGCCGCCTTGTTACGCCAAGGCCGACCACCCGCCGATATCATGCTCCATCTCCACCAGCCCATCATATCTTCTCCCTAACCTTCTCCACTCCAACTATGCAGTACAAGGACTACTATCAAATCCTCGGCGTCCCACGCACCGCTTCCCAAGACGAAATTCGCAAAGCATATCGGCGCCTCGCCCGCCAATATCACCCCGACGTCAACAAAAGCCCCGACGCAGAAGCAAAATTTAAAGACATCGCCGAAGCCTACGAAGTCCTCGGCGACCCCGAAAAACGCAAAAAATACGACACCCTCGGCGCTCACTGGCAGGCTGGACAGGAATTTACCCCACCACCCGGCTGGGAATACGTCTTCACCGGCCCCCGCGGCCAGCGTACCTCCGACTTCGGCCCAGAATTCGGTCGCTTCAGTGACTTCTTTGAGTTCCTCTTCGGCTCCGCTTTCGGCCCAGAAGAATCCCCCTTCACCTCCCGCCGCCGTTCCACCCGTGCCCCCCGCGGCGAAGACCTCTCCTCCGATATCACCATCTCCCTCGAAGAAGCCTACCACGGCGCTCACAAAACCATCTCTCTCGACATCCCCGACCCCCTCTCCAACCGCTCTATCCACCGTACCCTCGACGTCAAAATCCCCCGCGGCATCGGCGACGAAGGCCGCATCCGCCTCCGCGGCCAGGGCCAACCCGCTCCGGGCGGCTCCCCCGGCGATCTCTACCTCACTGTCCACATCGCTCCCCACCCCACCTTCCGCCTCAATGGCCGCGACCTCGAGACGGATCTCCTCCTCTCTCCTTGGGAAGCCGCCCTCGGCGCCAAAGTCCCCCTCCGCACCCTCGAAGGTACCGCCTCCATCACTATCCCCCCAGGCACAAGCTCCGGCACCAGAATGCGTCTGCGCGGAAAAGGCCTCCCCGCTATGGGTAGCGAGCCCGCCGGCGACCTCTACGCTCTCGTCAAAATCGTCGTCCCTCACCCCCTCACCGCTGACGAACATCGCCTCTTCAACGAGCTCGCCCGCACCTCCCGCTTCAACCCACGCACCTAAGCCCCTCCCCCACTCCCCCCAACCTCCTCCGCCCCGTTCAGCCCCTTGTACCATACGCCCTTTTTTGCTATACTTTCCCCGCAAACACTGCCACAATTCCCGTGAGCCCTGAGCGTAAAAAACATCATATCGTCGTCATCCCCGGCCTCGGAGATCCACAAACCTCTATCC
>JAOACZ010000134.1 GCA_026417575.1 bacterium
AGGAGATGTGTATAAGAGACAGCCCGCCAGTCGCTCACCCCACGTGTCATCTACCATCACAATCGCACGCGCCACCCCCACTCGCCCCCCCTGCGCTAAATGATCAAATAGTTTCCGCTTCGCCCGATAGTACTCCTCCATCGTGTGGTGAAAGTCCAAATGGTCTTGCGTCAAATTCGTGAACACTGCAACATCGTATTCCAATCGCCCTATCCGCTCTTGTGCCAAAGCATGACTCGACACCTCCATTACTACCGCACGTGCCCCAGCTCCTGCCATCTGGTGCAACAACCGATGAAGCTCAAAAATATCCGGCGTCGTCCGCGCCGCTGGTATGCTCCGCCCCCCAAATTCATATACTACTGTCCCAATCAATCCGCATGGCCACCCATGCCGCTCAAGAAAATACCGCGTGAAGTAGGCGCTCGTCGTCTTCCCGTTCGTCCCAGTGATCCCAATCAATACACACCGAGGCTGCCCATATAGTCGCTGCGCTAACTCGCTCAACGTCCCTGGCGTACACCCCATCCGCACTACGGTCACGTGTTCCGGAAGCGCTACCACCCCCTCCGTACATAACACCGCCACCGCCCCGCGCTGCACCGCGTCAGCCGCGTACCGATGCCCGTCCGTAACTGCTCCCTTCACCGCCACAAACCCATAACCATCACGTACCTGCCGGCTGTCCAACGCCAACCCGCTAATCTCCCGCTGCAGCGATCCACTCACCCGTTGATACGCCATCCCCTGTAACAGTTCACTCAGTTTCATCAATCCACTCGCGCCACCGTGGTGCTCTCTTCTCCCCCAACCCCTTCCTTCGGCACCTTCAAATACTGCAAAGCTTCACTACAAATCTTTTGAAACACCGGCGCAGCAATCAGCCCACCATAGTACTCCCGGCTCCGCGGCTCTTTGATCACCACCACCCCGCACAACGCCGCTCGCTCCGCCGGCACAAAACCCGCAAACGACGCCACGTACGCACGCGTGTACCGACCCCCACGCGCTACCTGCGCCGTCCCCGTCTTCCCCGCTACCTTGTACCCCGGTATCGCCGCTAACCTCCCCGTCCCGTCATCTTCCGTCACACTGCACAGCGCCTCGATAATCTGCGCACACGCGTTCGACGAAATCACCGCCTCGTCTACCACCACCGGCTCAAAATAGTTGAATGTCCGCGCCTCCGGCGTCAGCACCCCCTTCGCCGTCTGAATCCGCTTCACTAACGTCGGTTGCACCCGCCGCCCATAATTCGCTATCACCGACATCGCGCTCAACATCTGCAACGCCGTCACCCCAATCTCATGCCCCATCGGAAGCGCTACCATCGAATGCCGCGTCCATTGCCTCACCGGCCGCAACAGCCCCGGCGACTCACTCACTAAAAGCGGCGTCCGCGTCCGCTCCCCAAACCCAAACCGTCGCAAATATTCATAGTACACCCGCGCATCAAAATTTTGCGCAATTTTCGCCGCTCCTATGTTGCTCGAATACTGAATCACTTGCTTGAATGTAATCGTCCCAAAAGGATGATCATCATGCAGCGTGTAGCTCGGCAACGCCTCCCACACACCGTTCTCACAGTAAATCGGCGTGTCCAACCTCATCACCCCCAGCTCCAGCGCGATCGCCCCCGTAAACGCCTTCATCACTGAGCCCGGCTCAAATACATCAATCGCCGCATGATTCCGAAACCGCCCCGCTTTAATCCCGCCCCGATCGTTCGGATCAAACGGCGGCCACAACGCATACGCCAAAATCTGCCCCGTCCGCGGTTCCATCAACAATGCCGCCGCATTCGTCGGCTGGACCACCTCGCACATCGCCGCCAGCTCCCGCTCCGCCACATGCTGCAAATACTCGTCTATCGTCAAATACACATCATGCCCATCTTCCGGCTCACATAACGCTAGCTTCCCCACCCACTCCGGCGCCACGTATATCCGCCGCTTGTTGTCCCGCCGCGCCATCAAATATCCATCTATACCACCCAGGTACCGCTCCGCCGCTAACTCAATCCCCTCCGCCCCACGCCCCCTCGCATCGCAAAACCCTAACACATTCCCTAATAGCGCCCCCTTCGGATATACTCGATGCTCCAACTCCTCTATCATCACCCCTCGTAACTCGCCCCGCTTAATCAGCACCCGTAACTGCATCGCCTGCGCATCGCTAATCTGCTTCGCTATCCACACAAACCGCCGCACCGTGTTCGTCAAACGCCCGTACACCCGCTCATACGGCAAGCCTGTAATCTCCGCCACCACTCGCGCCGTCCGTCCCGCGTCCTGTATCATCCCGGGATCCGCCCACAGCCCCGGCCGCGCCACCGACATCGCCAGCACGTTCCCATGCCGGTCATAAATCTTCCCACGCCACGCCAAAATCCTCCCCCGGCTGTTGTGCTGTTGCCGCGCCCGCTCCATGAAAATCCCAAACCGCCGACATTGCACGTCATACAGCCGCAACAAAAGCACCACACACGCTACCATCGCCCCCATCCACACCACCCGCGCTCGCCCCCGTTGCCCACTCGCCAACATCTTACTGCTCCCTCCCCGTGCTCACTAACAACGTCCCAAAAC
>JAOACZ010000178.1 GCA_026417575.1 bacterium
CTCGTCGGCAGCGTCAGATGTGTATAAGAGACAGCGTGGGGGTGTTGACGCAAGAACGGGTGTTAGCGATAGAAGATCTGTACGAGGTTACCCAGGAAGGAAAGGGCGGGGAGTGATGTGGCGAGTGGACTTACACACTCATAGTGTTGCGAGTGGGCATGCGTACAGCACGGTAGCTGAGCTAGCAGAAGCTGGGGCCGCGACGGGGCTAGAAGCGATTGGGATAACGGACCACGGTCCTGGGTTACCACAAGGGCCGCATGTATTTCATTTTTCCAACCTTTACCGTTTGCGAGAATGGCGTGGGGCGTGTGCGCTGTTACCGGGGGTAGAAGAAGATTTAGCGGGTCCGGAGGGGGAGCTATACCTGCCGGAGGAGGTATTGAAGCAACTGGACATAGTGTTGGTAGGAGTGCATCCGTACGGATGGGCAGAGAAGGAGACAGCGGCAAGAGTGACACGCAGCTTACTGAAAGCGATGGAGAATCCGTTAGTAAAGGGGGTAACGCACCCGGTGAATACGTGGCTGCGGCTGGACGTCAAAGAAATTGTGAAAGCGGCGAAGGATACGCACACGGCAGTGGAACTAAACTTGAGTAAAGTGGCTGGATTAGAGAGTGAGTTGCGGCAGTTTTTGGAGTGGGTAGAGGATTACGAAGCACCACTGATGGTGAACAGTGATGCGCACATAGCGGCCGAGGTAGGATGTTGGGGGCGAGCGGCGGAGTTACTGCCAATGATCCCGATGGCGCGTGTGATCAACAGGAGTTTAGCGGCGGTGTGTGATTTTTTTGGTTGTCAGATGCCGCGCTATGCGAATGAGGAGGTGAGTGTATGAGAGTGGCGAAAATGCTGGTTGTTGGTGTGGGATGGTTGGCTGGGGTGGTGGTAGGGGCGACGCCGCAAGAGGCGGTAGATGCGGTGTTAACGAATATAGATATTAGCGCTGGGCGTGTGCGCACATTTCAGGCGCGGTTTGTGCAGACGACACGGAGCCCAGCGTTGGGAGAAAAGGATGTTGCGTCGGGGGTAATGTACATGGTGAAGAAGCCAGCAGCTGAAGTTGGGCACGCGCCCACAATCTTGTTACGTTTTGATTACAAGGAGCCGGAGCCGTCGGTGATGATCATGAATGAAGCGCAGGTGATTTTTCAGAAGCCTGGGTTGGAGGCGGAGGTGCATCCATTGGTGGATGATTTGAAGACGGATGCGTTGGTGGCGGGATTCACGTCTACGGAGCGATTGCGGCAGCACTTCGTGGTGAAGCTGGGGCGTGAGACGGCGACGCGAGTAACGCTAATTTTGATGCCGATGTCGGAGATCGCATGTCGGACATTTCGTGAATTGCGGATAACGTTCAACCGAGGGACGTGGCTGCCGGTGGCAGTGTATCAGCACAAGACAAACGATGAGCGGATTACGTTTGAATTTGAGGAGATCAAGGTGAACTATACGATAGCGCCGGAGCTGTTCACGGTGCGGAGCGTGACGGAGAGAAGGCGTGGGGGTCGGTGAAGCTAGCGAGAATGAGGAGGCCAGCGCCGACGCAGATAGCGGAATCGGCGAGGTTGAAGGCAGGCCAGTGGGCGGTACCTAGGTAGCAGTCGATAAAATCAAAGACCATGTGAGGTGGGCGGAGGCGGTCGAGCAGGTTGCCGAGGGCGCCTCCGGCGATGAGACCGAGGGCGAGAATGATTTTGCGGGGCAGGTGGGGGTGGCGGCAGAGGGTGAATGCGATGATGAGGACGACGATGATGGCGAAGGCTGCGAAGAAGATGGGGGCGGCATGCCAATCGTGGAACAAGCTGAAGGCGATACCTGGGTTGCGGCGGTGGACGAGATTGAGGCAACCTGGTATAAGGGTGTAGGCGTCACCCTGGCGGGGGAGGAAGGCGAGGACCAGGTGTTTAGAGAGCTGGTCCGCGCCGAAGATGGTAGCTGCGACGAGGGCAGCGAGGAGTGAGCGAGGAGGGCGACCCACGCGGGCAGAGAAGTTGATTTAGAGATTATACTTGCGCATGCAGGTGACGCAGGTATTAGCTTCGGGGAGGGCTTCGAGGCGTTCAGGGGAGATTTTACCGCCGCAGAGTTCGCAGGTACCATAGGTGCCCTGTTCGATGCGTTCGAGGGCGCGCTCGATTTTGTCTACCATTTTTTGCTGAGTGGAAGCGAGGCCGAGCATGGTTTCACGTTCTGCGGCGTCGGTGCCTACATCAGCCATATGGAGGCTGTAATCTGAGAGGTCACCTGCGGCATCACGTTGGGAGTTAAGAAGGGACTGTTTTTCGAGTTCCTCAACATCGCCGAGGATGCGGGCTTTTTTTTCGAGGAGGAGTTTGCGGTAGTGTTCGAACTGGGATTTTGCAGACGCAACGGGGGAACGTTTGCGTTTGGTTGTTTTGGTTGACTGAGATTTGGTGTTAGGCATCTATTCCTCCTTGAGGTGAATTCAGTGGTTAACAGGGATGATGAATAGGAGAGGAAAAGTTGGCGACGACGTGAGCGCAGCGAGAGCAGAGGTCTGGGGCGAGTGGAGAAGAGCCAACAGATTCAGAGAAGTTCCAACAGCGAGCGCACTTTGCGCCACGTGAGCGGGTGACGAAAATGCGGACGGAGGGGCAAGCTTGGCCGACATGCCAATGTTGATCGGGCGACTCGGACAAGTCGACATGAGAGACGATGAAGAAGGCAGGGAGCTCATGTGCGTATTTGGCGAGGAGAGGTGAGAGCACAGGGTCGGTAGTGTGGAGGGCGACCTGAGCCTCGAGGCCGGAGCCGATCATACCTGCTTGGCGTGCGAGCTCGAGGGAGCGGAGGACATCATCACGGAGGTCCCACAAGAGGGCGAATTCAGCGGCAAGGGCATCGTTGCGGCGTTCGGGGCGAGGTGGGGGAAGGAGGCTGAGATGGACTGATTCGCAGGTGGTACCTTCTTGAGGTGAGCCAGTGGGGAGGAGGAGCTCCCACACTTCGTCGGAGGTGAAAGAGAGGATAGGTGCGAGGAACTGGGCGAGTTCGACGGTGATAATGCGGAGAACGGTTTGTGCGGAGCGTCGGCGGGTGCTGGTACGTGCGTCGCAATAGAGGCGGTCTTTGAGGATATCGCAATAGCGCGCACTTAAGTCTACGGTGCAGAAGTTGTACATGAGATGAAAGACGCGGTAGATTTCGTAGGCATCGTAGGCAGCGCGGGCTTGGGCAGCAACTTCTTCCCAGCGGTGAAGCATGTAGCGGTCAAGGGGGAGAAGCTGAGGTATGGGGAGAGCGTGTTGGGTAGGGTCGAAGCCATCGAGGTTGCCGAGGAGGAACTTGAAAGTATTGCGGATACGACGGTAGGCATCGCCCATTTGGCGGAGGATGTTAGGGGAGATGATGACATCCTGCATATAGTTGACGGAACTGACCCAAAGGCGGAGGATATCAGCGCCGATTTCGTTGCAGACCCATTCGGGGTCGGTGAAGTTACCTTTAGATTTTGATTCTTTTTCGCCGGTTTCGGTGAGGGTCCAGCCATGGGTGACGACGGCGCGGTAGGGGGCACGGTTCGCCAAGCCGATGCTTGTGAGGAGGGAGACTTGGAACCAGCCGCGGTGCTGATCGGATCCTTCCAGGTAGAGATCGGCTGGGGCAGAGAGGCCTGGGGTGGTTTCGAGGACGGCGCGGTGACTGACACCGGAGTCGAACCAGACATCGAGGATATCAGTATCTTTACGGAAATGACGGGCGCCGCAGTTGGGGCAAGAGGTATGTGGCGGCAGAAGTTCGTCGGGTTGGCGGGCGAGCCAGATATCAGCGCCGTGCTGCTCGACAAGCGTTGCGAGGTGTTCGCAGAAGGCGCGGGAGATGAATTCTTTACCACAAGCGCGGCAGTAGAGGGCGGGGATGGGCACGCCCCAGAGGCGCTGGCGGGAGAGGCACCAATCAGGGGCGGCTTGGAGCATGCCGGAGATGCGTTGTTGGCCTGCAGGGGGGAACCAGCGCACGCGGGAGACGGCGTCAAGGGCTTTGGAGCGCAGGTTTTGGCGATCGAGGCCGAGGAACCACTGCTCAGTGGCGCGGAAGATGACGGGCTTGTGGCAGCGCCAGCAGTGTGGGTACGAATGGTGGAGTGACTCAGCCAAGAGGAGGAGGCCGGCAGTGTGGAGGTGTTGGATGATGAGGTCGTTAGCAGCGAAGACCTGCAGGCCGCGGTACGCAGGGACGTCAGCAGTAAAGCAGCCGCGATCGTCGACGGGGGAGGCGACTTCGAGATTGTACTGCACGCCGACGAGGAAGTCCTCATCGCCGTGACCTGGGGCGATATGAACACAGCCAGTGCCTGTGTCGAGGGTAACATGTTCAGCGAGGACGACGGGGACAGTGCGGTGAGGGAGGATGGGATGCTGGAGCAGGAGGCCTTGGAGGGCGGCGCCGGGCACGAGTGGGCCGAGTGGAGGTAAAGGGCGACCGAGTTTTTGGAACAAGGCTGGAGCAAGCTCTGCAGCGAGGATCAATGTTTGGTCATCGAGTGGGACAGCGCAGTATTGGAAGGAGGCGTGGACGGCCACCGCGCGGTTGGCGGGGAGTGTCCAGGGGGTAGTGGTCCAAATGACGATGTGGGGACGGGGGCAGGTAGAGAAGGGCAAGGGGACACCGTCGCGCACGGGGAATTTGACAAAGATAGCGGGAGAGATGTGATCAGCGTATTCGATTTCAGATTGAGCGAGGGCTGTTTCGCAGGAGATGCACCAATGAATGGGTTTGAGTCCTTTGTAGATCAGTCCGTTGTCGTAGAGGGCGCCGAAGGCGCGGATGATAGCGGCCTCATAAGCATAGTCCATGGTAATGTAGGGGTGATCCCAGTCACCCAAGACGCCAAGGCGTTTGAACTGTGCGCGTTGAATGTCGATGAATTTGGCAGCGTAGGCGCGGGCGGCACGGCGGAACTGAAGGACATCGACGTCGTGTTTCGTTTGCTTAAGTTCTTTGAAGAGGGCGTGTTCGATAGGGAGGCCGTGGCAGTCCCAGCCTGGGACGAAGGGGGCGTCATAGCCGGCCATGGTTTTGTACTTGACCACCATGTCTTTGAGGATTTTATTCATGGCGGTGCCGGTGTGGATGCGGCCGTTGGCGTAGGGGGGGCCGTCGTGGAGGATGAAGCGAGGTGAGCCCGCGCGTGCCTGGCGGATGCGGGCATATAAGTTGAGCGCTTGCCAACGAGCGAGGCGTTCGGGTTCGCGTGCGGGCAGGTTGGCGCGCATGGGGAACGCCGTACGGGGCAAGTTGAGGGTTGCCTGGTATTTATTGTTATCGAAATCGTTCATTGGCATCGACGCGCGGCGGAATAACGTATGCCAGCCGTATATGATACTCAATTCAGGCGTAAAGTCAACTGAAGGGGCTTATCGTTGCGGATGACCGTGATTGGGATGGCGGTGCGGTCTTCGGAGTAGGCTTGGTTGAGGGCGTAGGTGAAGGCTTCCTTGCTGTCGACGCGTTTGTTTCCGATGGCGACGATGATGTCGCGGCTTTGGAAGCCGGCTTTATCGAAGGGGCCTGTTTTTTGGATTTTATAAATCATCATGCCAAAGTTACTGGCGAGGCGGTAGCGGCGTTGGACGAACTCATCCACATTCAAGACGATGGCACCGACTTTCATTTGCACATCGGCGTAGCTACCGAGGGGGCGGTCGTATGCGGGAGGGATGATGGTTTTTTGTGTAGGAATGAGCTCGGGAGGCTTTTCTTCGGGCACGGATGGTTTTGGGTGAAGGAGCGAGGCGAAGCGGTTGGTAGAGAAGAGTAGTTTACGTTCTTTGCGCAATTCCATGTCGTATTCGCGGAGGCCATCGAAGAGGGTGACGATTTCGTTTGTGGTGTTGATGCGGAGGACTTTGACGTTGGGGGCATTGGAGAGGGTCGCGCCAACAGGGTAGCGGAATTCTTTGCGGTCAGTGCGTTGGCGGATGATGGCGTAGGGGGAACCTTGGAAGGTGGCGATGCCGGTGAGCTGGAGCAAGTTAGCCCAGGGTGGGGGGACGGAGGGGTCGGGGGCGATTGAGCCTGGGGTGGAGGTGGCTGGGATGAGTTGTTCTGGCCAGCTAAAGATATCGCGAGTGCCATGGACTTCGGCGAGTTGGTAGTCAGGGGGCCGCCATGGGCGTTTGCCTTGTTCGGGGAAGATGTAGCTTTTGATGTCGGTGAAGAGTTTAATTTTGACGTTACGTTTATCGCTTTCGTCGGCGACGTTGAGGCGTAGGGATTCAAAGCCGACGAGTTGACCGGACGATTCGATGAGTTGGAGGACGGGATGGAGGCTGTTCCAAGAGCACTGGACATCGTTGAGGCGATACATCAAGATGCGGTGCAAGCGGTTGGTGGTGATGGGGCGGACTTCTGCTTGACGGACGTTGGAGCCGAAGAGGCGGTCAATTTTTTCGAACTCGAGGAGGAGGCGGTCACCGAGGTTGTCGGGCATGAGCAAGTCGCCGATTTTGTTCATGAAGTTGGTGTAGAGGGCGCTCAGTTCGCGGTTGCGGGACTGGAGTTCGTTGGAGCGTTGGACGCGGGCGCGGACTTCGTCGAGGCGCTTGCGGTAACGGGCGTTGATCTCGCGATTTTTGTGGAGGAGTTCTTGGCCGGGGACAACGAGAAAGAACCAGAGAAGCAAGCCAACAGCAAGGGTACCGCCCCCAACGAGGACGACCCACTCACGCATGGTTTGGGGGCGGAGGTTCATGGGGCGGGTGCTGGACGGGACAGCGCAGGGGGGTTAGTGAGGGTGGACGGGAGTGGTGCGGAGGAGCGGCGGGCGGGGGCGGAAGAGCTCGTGGTAGTTATGCGAGCCAATTCTTGAGTAGGTGAGGGACGATGTGTGCGGGTTGCCAGGAGTGCTCTCAACTGGTTGAGGCGTTCTGTATATTTGTAATCGGGCAAGACTTCGCAGGTGATGGGGACCTCAATGAACTGATTTTGCTGTTGGACAGTGCCAGCGGTCACGTTGCGGAAGCGGGCGCTCGCAGCGAGGCGGTCTTTGAAGTCGATGAAATCCATGCGGGAGAGGGCGCGGACATAGAGCATGAGGCGATTAGCGCGCTGGCGATTATCGAGATTGATTTGCCAGATCCAGACGTTGGTGTTCATACATTCGGCAATAGTTTGGAGGACACGCGACCAAGAGGTTTTCGTGTCAATGAGGCGTTCCATGTCAGAGACGGCGTTACTGAGGGCGACATATTCACGCTCGAGCGCATCGACGCGGCGTTCTTCGGGGAGGAGGCGTTCGAGCTCAGCGCGGAGCTGGCGGCGCTCGTAGGAGGAATACGCGATGCGAGCGGCGAAGACAGTGAGGGCGCAGGCTGCGACGATCGCGGCGGCGGCAGCGAGCTGAAGGAGGCGTTTTTTGCGGAGTGCAAAGAGCTGGAGTTTGGCGACGTCGACGGGGAGCAAGTCAACAGTGAGACGAGTTTCCTTGACGGTGCGCAAAGCCGCGCCGATGACTTGGGCAGAGAGGGCGGGCGGGGCGTCCGTGGGTGCGGTGTCGAAGGCGGCGAGGGGATTGAACAGGTGAACGGCGGCGCCGCAGGTTGCAGCAATGAGGTCTGGAAGGCCAGGCGTGAGGGATGCGCCACCGCTGAGCCATACGGCACCGATACGAGCTGTGAGTGCATGTTTGGAGATGTAGTGGATGGATTTTGTGAGGTGGTCGGCGAGAGGTTGCAGGGTGGCATGCAACAGGGCCTGATCGTGGGCGAGCGGTGTGGAGTGCCATTCCTGGCATTTGCGGCGCTCGGCTTCTTCGAACGAGACTTTGGCGTGGGCTGCGATAGCATCGGTGATAGAATCGCCGCCGAAGTCAAAGCTGCGGGAGAAGAGCAGTTCATGGGAGTCGGCGGAAACAAGGGCAAGTTCCGTACGACGGGCGCCGACTTCAACGAGGAGGACGTCGCCGTTATGGAACAGCTGGGGGGTGCGGCGTGCGAGGTAGAGGAAGGCGTTATAGAGGGCGAAAGTGGATACATCAATGGCTTGCTGTTTGAAGCCGCGCAGGGCGAAGAGTTCGAGGAATTTTGAAATAACTGCTTGGCGGGAGGCGGCGAGGGTGACGATAGAGCGGGATGGAGGCGGGGCGGATTGGTCAGGGTTCTCGTTTGCAGGGGGCGGGGAGGAGCTGGATGTGGAAGGGGTGGGAGTGAGGGGTCGGAAGTCGAAATCGAGCTGAGCGCGATCGAGGGGGAAAGGCACGTGCTTTTCGGCCTCGAAAATCAGCATTTGAGCGAGTTCGTCACGGGAAATGGAGGGCAGCTCGAGGCGTTTAACGGTGACATACTCACGCGGGAGAATGCTAATGAGGGCGGCGGTTTTGATACCGTGTTTGAGGAGGAGGCGATGGATGGTGTCGCGCACCTGGTCTGGCGTGACGTCACCGCGAGCCGAAGCAAACGGAACGGGCATGGCGTCGAGCAAACTGAGTTCGACGACTTCTTTGCGGCGGCGGATCTCGGCGATTTTGACGATACGCGATCCGGCGTCGACGGCGATAACGCGCCCGGCAGCCTCGGTGAGAAAGGTCAAGCCGCGACGACGTCTTGGAGGACGTGAGTTAGGCATACCGGTAGGAAGAGGAGCTCATAGAGGAGTTTGAGAGGGAAGTTATCGTGCACCGATAGTCCCTTCGCTGCGGCCGCCCTCGAGGAGTGCTTTTTTTGCTTCGTAATTGGCACAGCGGATTTTTACGGACCCGTCGTTGCGGGTTTCAATAGTGTAGTCGCCGCCCCAAGGATCTTTGGGCACTTCTTCAATGTAATCAGGGACGAGGTCCTGGAGGGAAGAGATGGGGCGGCCTTTATCGAGCTGGAAGGAATCGGCTTGAAGCTGGAGAGCTTTCATGTCGGCGAGGGCGCGGGCGACGCGGGCCTTTTCGGGGTTCCCGAGGAGTTTAGGGGCGACCACGGCGCCGAGGATAGCGATGATAGTGATGACGACGAGGAGCTCGATCAAGGTGAAGCCGGCAGGTTGCCGGCGAGGTTTAGTAAGTTCGGAGTGCATTGTCGTATCCTTGTGCGGGTGAACAGGGAGCAAATGAGTCATAGAGTTTGGAGTTAGACGGCTTCTTCGGTGACACTGAGGACCTCTTCGAGAGTGGTGACACCTTGGCGTGCTTTGAGCCAGCCGGCGTGCTGGAGGGTGAGCATACCATCAGCGATGGCTTGTTTTTTGAGTTCGTACGAGGCGGCGCGTTGCAAGGTCAAGCGTTTAATGGCGTCGGTCATGAGCATGACTTCGAAGAGGGAGACGCGGCCCTGGAAGCCGGTTTCACGGCACTTTTCGCAACCGACGGCTTGGTAGTAGACTTGTTTTCCGGCTGGGACGACACCTTCAGGGAGCATAAGTCGTTCGATATATTCTTCGGCATCAGTTTCGTAGGGCCGTTTGCAATGGGGGCAGAGGACGCGGACCAAGCGTTGCGCGACGACGCCGATGACGGTGGAGGTGATCAAATAGGGTTCGATGCCCATATCAATGAGGCGTGTGATCGCGCTGGGGGCGTCGTTGGTGTGGAGGGTGGAGAAGACGAGGTGGCCGGTGAGGGAAGCTTGGACAGCGACTTCAGCGGTTTCTCTATCACGGATTTCGCCGACCATAACGATGTCTGGATCTTGGCGGAGGATGGAGCGCAGGCCATGAGCGAAGGTGAGACCGACTTTCGGGTTAACGTGGATTTGATTAATGCCGGGGATTTGGTATTCGACAGGATCCTCGATGGTGATGATTTTGACGTTGGGCTTATTAAGCTGGGCGAGGGAGCTATAGAGAGTGGTTGTTTTACCACTGCCGGTGGGGCCAGTGACGAGGATAATGCCATGGGAGGCGCGAATGAGGTCACGATAGCGCTCGAGGACGTCGGGCTCAAAGCCCAGCTCGGTTAAGTCGAGCATGAGGCCTGTTTTGTCGAGCAAGCGCATGACGACGCTTTCGCCCCAGACGGTGGGAATGATAGCGACGCGGATATCGATTTCTTTTTTACCGAGTTTTATTTGGATTCGGCCGTCCTGAGTGGTGCGGCGTTCAGAGATATCGAGGTCGGACATAATTTTGATGCGCGAAACGATGGCGGCATGGAGGTTTGGGGGTGGGCTGGAGGCCTCGTAGAGTTCGCCGTCGATACGATAGCGGACGAGGAGTTGGTTTTCAAAGGGTTCGATGTGGATATCGCTTGCGCGGGATTGGAGGGCGTTCCAGATGATGAGGTTGACGAGCTTAATGATGGGGGCCTCGTTGGCGACGTCGACACCATCTTGGTCTTTGCGGATGTTGCCGATGATTTCGAAGTCATCGGGGGTGAGTTCGCCGATGACCTTTTCGACGGACTCAGTTTCGCCGCTGCGGCAACGTTCGATGGCGGCCTTGATCTTTTCGGGTGGGGCGTGTTCGACGATGAGTGGTGCATTGAGGATGCCTTCGATTTCATCGAGGACTTCGACATTGTCAGGGTCGGCGATAGCGATGCGGATTTTGCCGCCGTCGGCCTCTGCGATAGGGATAACGCAATGTTCTTCCAAGTACTTTGCGGGGATGCGATAGAAGAGTTGCTGATCAATTTTGGTGGTATCCAAGTTGAAGGCTGGGGCATTCATAGCTCATCACCCTTGGTGGGGGGGAGTGCAGGGCGGAGATGGCCTGGGGCGAGGGGACGTGGAGCGCGTGGCGAACGGGGGCTGGGGCGTGCAGCGCGGGGGGCGCCATCAGGCGGGGGTTGTTCGGGGGGGGGGGGTTGGGGGGGTTCGGGGCGCTCGATGCGCTCTCCTTGGCGGACGCGCATGCTAGGGATCAAAGCTGCACTGCGGAGCAGGTGAGTTTGGTCAGTTTGCTCCTCGTAGACGGCCATGGTGACTTCGACAATTTCAGGGAGTTTTTGATCGAGTTCGGAATTCCACTCACGCACGTATTTTCGCTCACCGAGGTAGAGGAAGCTCAAGCCACGGACGTTAGGGGAGAGCTCAATGGTGTAGGCATTTTCGAACAAAGGGTCGTCGAGGCGGGTGACATCTTTGACAAGGCGTGGGCCGGCGCGTTTACCGGTAGGTGTGGTGGAGGAATGGTCGATGCGATAGCGCACGCGTGCAGGACCGACGAACCAGCGTCCGTTGAGGAGGGCCGGTGGGGTATTGGCAGCGAATTCGAGTTCATCCTCGCCGATACCGCCGAGGCCACCGGGTTGGGAGACGCCGATGAAAGCTGTATTTGTATCGCCGAACTCGACATTTTCGATGGTATTGAGAATATCTTGCATGGCGATGCGGGCGCTGTGAAAGATTTGCGCACGTGTGGCACCGAAGCGGCAGGCCTTGCTGCCGGCGCTAAACGCGGCGTAGACGGAGACGAGGACCATGGACATAATGGTGATTGCCAGCATCAGCTCGAGGAGCGAGAAGCCGTCGGGCACGCGGCGTGGCGCCGCGGCAGTTGTGTTGGCGCAGTTGTTCATGCTCTATCCATAGTATGTAAGTATAGCAAAAACGGTTTGCTTGCACAAGTGGGCAGGTTTGGAGGGAGCAAGGGGCGTTCCGAACGGCCGACGTACGAATTGGGAAGAGTTGTCCGACTTGCTAGGAAGTGAAGAACAGACGTGAGGACAGAGCGGCCCAAGGGAGGAGTCTGGGGCGTAAATAGTGGAGTGGAGGGTGTAGGGAAGATAGGCGGAGTTGTTGGAGCAGTGACCGGAAGAGGAGTCAATATTAAGGCAGGACCGTGCTGACTGAGGTTAGAATGTGAGGTAGAGAGATACGCAGAAGCATGCGGCTTGCCGACAGGAATACCAAGTAAAACAAGGATTTCTGCGAGCAGGAGAAAAGCGTTGAATGCGGAATGAGAATATAGTATCCTAATCAGGAAGGCATGCTGCTCAAGATCAACGGACAGGAGGGAGTATGAAGAAAGGCGCACGAATGGTGATGTGGATTGGTTTTGTTGTGGGAGGATTACAGGCGGGGTCGCTGACGTATGACGCGCCGGGCTATCAAGCGCGGGTTAGCGCGTATGGCTATCAGGGGCTATTGACGATCAAGCCCGCGCCGTTTGATCACATGGGGGATGGGATGTATGTCGTGCATGCGCATGGCGATAGCTATGATTTAGACAGCGATTATTTTTGGATTGTCAGCGACGTGGGGCGGTCGGGCAACGTGATCACCTCGCTGGTGGAGAACGCGCTGCTGCGGGTTGCGTTCAAAAGCACCTTTGCGCCCAGCAACTACTTTGTGCAGGAAGTGACGATTGTCAACGTGACGAACTTTGTGCTGACGAATTGCGTGCTGTACCGCATTCAAGACGTAGACTTATATGAGTATTCTGAGAACAATTACGTCGGGCGGGACACGGCCACGCACGCCTTGTATCAGTCGGAGTACGGCCTGTTCATCGCGCAGAACATGTACTGGCCGGATTTGACGCCGGCGGAGCGCTGGTATGGCGGCGCTGTCAATGCATTGTGGGACATGATGTATGATCATCCCCCGAGCAACGGCATCGCACAGGCCAGTGACACGGCCGTGCTGCACGGGATCGTGATTGGCGATTTGGCGCCGGGCCAGCAGACGACGGTGGTGACGCGCGTGTCGTATGGCACGTCAAAGGACGAGTTGTCGGCGCATGCGTGGCCGGTGTCGTTTACTCCGCTCGTGGCCGGGTTTGCGTTCTCGATCAACACGACCGCGCAGAACGCGGACTCACTGGGCTTTACGTTATTGTTTGATCCGAATCTCGCGGGCATCACCACGCTGCAAAACAAGTTGCTGTCGCTATACGTCAACGATGTCGTGCTGTTTGACCGCGCGGCGGGCACGGTGAAGGTGTCGCCAAAAGGCGATTCAGCGGTGTATCAAAATGGCGGCATCACGGCAGTAGTGAAGCTTTCGTTGGCGAAGAACACGGCGGTGATGAAAGTGAAGGGCAAAGGCGTGGCGTTGCAGCCGGGGCTGGGCGCGTTTGTGGACGGCGTGAGCGGCGCGGTGTATCCGCGGGTGTGGATGTACTTCAACGCGGCCGGGCAGTCGGGCACGGGCAGCGCGTTCGTACCGTACAAGGCCAAGCCGGGCAAGGGCTTTGCCGGCACGCAGTGGAAATAAAACGCTCGCGCGTCGGCGAAAAGTCGTCATGAAAGCAGTGTGTCTGATATTGGCCGCGGCGGTGCCGCTGGCCGCGGCGCAGTACTACGTGGCCACGAATGGCAATGACAGCGCGGCGGGGACGCTGGCGGCGCCGTGGCGGACGATTGGGAAGGCGGCGGGGAGCGTGCAGGCGGGCGACACCGTGTGGGTGCGCGGCGGCGACTACGGCAACGAAAGCCAGACGTACATTAGCTCGCGCGCGGGCACGCCGGCTGCGCCGATCACGTTTGCCGCGTATCCGGGCGAAAAGCCGATCGTGCGCGGCTTCACGTTTAATGCGGTCAGCAATTACGTCATCATTGGCTTAACATTTACCAACCGCGCGCTGCGCATTCCGCCGGCGTGGCAGGACATGCCGGCGACGGTGGTAGATGATCCGTCAGTGGTGATTGACCCGTCGGAAAGCTGGACGACGCGCCAGAAGAAGGTGGGCAAAAAGTACAGCACGTACACGAACATTTTTGGGCAGCTGGACTACGACACGAGCTGGGTTGATCTTGTGAGCATGCAGCGGTGCAACAACATGCGGCTGTACAGCAACACGTTCTGGGGTGCGACGGCGGGCATTTACATGCGGCGGCAGTGTTACAATGTGGAAGTGGCCTACAACTATTTTTATCAGTGTTTATGCGGGATGCTGACGTATGGCCAGAGCGGGGAGGGGTTCACCGTGCGCAACGCGCGAGTGGTGAGCAACACGTTTCGTCAGATGTTTTCGACGGGGTTGTCGTTTACGCATGGGGCGTGCTCCAATCTGATCGCGTACAACGACAGCCAGTATTCCGCGCTGGATCACTTTGCGCTGCATCATTACGCGTCGAACAACGTGGTGCGCAACAACATTGGGATGCACGGCGGGTTTTATTCGGAGACGATGGAGTATCCGGGCAGCTCGGCGTTTAACGCCCACTACGCCGGCACGGGGAATGTGTTTGACGGCAATTTTGCCGCGTATCAACGCGATCCCACGCTGAATGACGGGAATGGGTTCATTGCCGACATGATGTACAACAACTGGGGCGTGACGTTCATCAACAACGTGGCGTGGCGCAACACACGCGGCTTTGCCCTGACGGAAAGTCCCAGCTGCCGCATCATCAACAACACGATCGCGGAGAGCGGCTGGACGACGAACCTGACGTTTCATGTGGGCGCCGGCATCGCGTTTGCGCGCACGAAAGACACCAACAACGTCGTGTGCAACAATATTTTTTACGAGAACAACATTGGGCTGGACGGCTATCAGTTGATGCCGAAGCAGAAGAAGATAGACAACAATTTGTATTACAGCAGCAGCGGCAAGCCGTTGATGTGGAACGGCAGGGAGACGAATGAGGCCTGTTGGTACAGCGTGGCGCAGATACAAGCAGCGACTGCGTGGGAGGATCACGGGATACAGGGCGATCCGTTGTTTACTGGTGGCGGATTTGGATTGAGCGAAGCGTCACCGGCGATTAACGCCGGTACGGCGACGGAAGCGCCGGCGCATGACTATCTCGGCGTGCCGCGAGGCGCCCAGCCGGACATTGGCGCGTATGAGTTTATTCCTGAGCCGGTGGCGGTGTGGGCGCTGACCGTACTGCTGATGGCGCGGAAATTGCGCCATGACGCCGTCGTTTTTGCGCGGCCGTGTTCAACTGCGCGGAGGAACTGAAGAAAACGGTAGGAGAGGGAATGTATGTGAGTGCAGGTGAGGGCGGGGGGGTACATGGCGATAAATGACCTGAGATGCAAACGAGGCAGATGCCCCTAGCGGAGGGTGTGGGTGCTGGCGCTGGCACGCCAGCGGCAAGTGGGTCAATGTGGATGAAACTGATCACACGTGTGACAAGTGTCGCGCTGGTGGTCCTGGGTGCTGGCGCTGTTGAGAGCGGGCAGTACGTCATCGGTGTGCCGCCGGCAGGTAAGGTGTATCACGGGGTGTATCCGGGCGGCGTGAGTGGCGCGGAAGACGACATTACGCCGGCGGATGTCGACGCGTATGAGGCGGCCGTTGGGCGCACGTGCGCGTGGGTGTATTTTTCGCACAATTGGTACGTGAGCCGCGCGTTTCCCTCGGCGACGGTGGCGTGGATTGGGCAGCGGGGTGCTGTGCCCTACATTCGGCTGATGATTCGCAGGTTTCCATGGAAGCCGGTTAACCGTCGGCCGTTCCGGTTGCGTGACATTCTGGCGGGCGCGCTGGACGAGGATGTGCGCGCGTGGGGGCGCGCGGCCCGCGACTGCGGCACGCCGCTGCTGGTGGAGTATGGCACGGAGATGAACGGCTGGTGGTTTCCGTGGAACGCGAAATACAATGGGGGCAACGCGCGCAGGTATGGCGATCCGCTGAAAGCCGACGGCGCAGAGAGGTTTCGCGACACGTTTCGCCGCCTTGTGACGCTGGTGCGCGAGGCGGGCGCGTCCAACATTACGTGGGTCTTTCACGTCAATTGGGAAGACGACCCACAGGCCGCGTGGAACCGCCTTGAGGAGTATTATCCCGGCGACGATGTGGTGGATTGGGTGGCAATCAGCGCGTATGGCCCGCAGACGCCGCTGGAGCAGAGATACACGAGCTTTTGCGACGAAGTGGACGCGGTGTATGGGCGGGTGCAAGCTGTGGCGCCAACCAAACCTGTGATCATCGCGGAATTCGGCGCCTGCGCGCACAGTCCGGCGATTGCGCCGGAAGCGTGGGCCGCGCCGGCGCTTGAGGCGTTGTGTAGCGGGCGGTGGGCGCGCGTGATCGGCTTTTCGTGGTGGAATGAGAACTGGCAGAACGATAACCATGCAGCGCATGACACGGTCATGCGGGTGCAGGACATTCCCGCGCTCGGGGCACTGTTTCGCGCGACGCTTGGGCGGTACGACGAGCGGCTGCAATGCACGCCTGTGATCGTGAGCAACAACGTGCGGGTTAGTGCGATGGAGAGGAGGCGATGAGGAGAAAAGGCAGGTGCAGTGTAGTTTTTGTTGTGATTACCAGCTTGGGCACGCTTGTGCTGCATGGCGCGGAGTTTTACGTCGCCACGAACGGGAATGATGTGACGGGCGACGGTTCAGCGGCGGCGCCGTTTCGCACGTTTGACAAGGCGCACAGTGTGATGGCCGCGGGGGATGACATTTTTGTGGGGCCAGGTGTGCACGCGACAAACCGGTTGCGGATCACGAAGAGCGGGACGGCGAACAATCCGATCGTCGTAGCGCCAGTGCCGGGCGCGAGGCCAGTGTTGGACATGTTGTGGCGCGATGAACCGTGTGTGTTGATTTACGGGAGGCATGTGGTAGTTGAAGGGCTGGAATTACGGAACAGCAGCAACATGTGTGCGCGCCTGCATGGGGAGAGCAACGTGCTGCGGCGATGCATTGCGCATCATGCGGTGAGCCATGGGATCATGACGTCGGGGACGAACAACGTGATTGAGGGCTGTGAAGTGTATCTGACGGTGTTGGAGAACGCGGCGCGCGGAGCGAATGCTGGGTGGGGTTCGGGGGTGAAAGTGTTTTACGGGGCGAAGAATAGCGTGATTGTAAGCAACGTGGTGTACCACAATTATGGGGAAGGGATCTGCGTGACGCGCGGGATGGGAGCGGTGGTGAGGCAGAATGTGTCCTATGACAATTATTCGGTATTGATCTACGTTGACAATTCGTACGAGGTGGTGGTAGAGAAGAATCACTGTTATAGTCTTGGACACAGTGGATTTACGCGGGAAGGGCGGATGGCGGCGGGGATCGCGTTAGCGGAGGAACAGTACAGCGGCTGGGGCGCGCAATTACGGGATGTGCGCGTGATTAATAACGTGGTGTGTTTTGCCGATCGGGGCTTCATTTACTACGGGAGCGACGTGGCGGGTGGCGGGTTATCGAACGTGGTGGTTGCGTACAACACGTTTTGGGGGAGCAGCAACACGGCGATTTCGGTAGAATACCAAGGTGGCAAACTTGGCGGGTCATACATTGCGAACAACATTGTGCAGCAGCCCGCGGGAGCGGTGGCGTGGGTGGACGATCGGTACGTGGGGAAGGCGGGATTGAAGTTGTTTCATAATTTCTGGGTGGGCATGCGGCCGGCTGACTGGCGGAATTGCAACGGACCGGGGGATCGCACGGGAAGCGTGGCGTTTGTGAGAGAGCCGGTGGTAACGGATGCGTACAGTTTTGTCATAGCAGAAGGGAGTGCGCCGTGCGGCGGGGCGACGAATATATTTGGGGTGAGGGAGGATTATGCTGGCGTGGCGCGGCCGGCGATTCCCCGTACGCACGACATGGGTGCGTTCCAAGCGATTCCGGAGGGCGGCGCGGTGCTGGGCGGCGTGCTGTGGGTGCTGGTGAAGCTGCGGCGGTGCTAAAAAAAAGAACGGCCTGCGCGCGGGAGGCCGTTCTGGTGTGTTGCGCAGAGCAATGATTATTGTGCGTCAGGCGGCGTGGGAGGCGGCGCGGCGCCTTCCGCAGGCGGCTGCGGGCCTTTGTGCTTGCCCATGCCCGGGCCCATGCCGGGGCGGCGGCGCATGCGCGGCAGCGAGGCGCGTTGTTCTTCGGTGAGAACAGTTTGCATGATCGTCTTGCGCAGTTGCATGTGGAGGGTGCGGCGTTCCTCAGGTGATTGAGCAGCCTGCATTTTAGCGTGGGTTTCTTCGGTGAGCTTTTTGATCTGTGCTCTCTGCTCATCAGTGAGGGGTGGTTGGACATGGTCAAGGAAGCGGAGCACGAAGGCGTCGAGGCGTGGTGGTGGGAGTGGGGGGCGATGGGGCAGGCTCGGAGCGCGTTCGCGGAGAGAAGCACGTTGTTGGTCGGTGAGGATCGAATCGAAGACTTGTGAACGCATTTGGGCGCGAATGGTGCGGCGTTCTTCGGGTGTTTTGGCATGTTTGAGTTTCGCGCGGGTTTCAGAGGCGAGATTGTTGATTTGCTCTATTTGAGTTTCAGAGAGCGGGGGTTGCACGCCTTGTAGCGCGTGTAAGATGAAGGGGGCCGGATCGGGTTGCCACTGACCGCGTGGGGCGTGTGGGGCCCCTTTAAGCGCGGGTGTTTGGGATGATTGTTTTGGGCAACATTCTTCGTCCGCGAGGGCGACTAGGGAGGTGCCCATGACGAGGGTGATGGCGGTGACGAGTAAGATAGGTTTGTTCATGTGTGTTGCTCCGGATTGTGGGTGACGAGAATGGCAAAGCCCTGGGGTGCTTTGTGCGATACGGCCGGTGGCATTTTGCTCCCGGTGAAGCCACATATCGTGCGAACTGGAGTGCATACCATAGATACTGACGCGGGCGTGTGAAAATTATTGTGCGAATTGTGTTAAATGCGAAAGGTGATGGCGGCGACAATGAGGGATGTGTCGGCATGGCCGCTGCGGATAACGAGATGAGTGATGGGGGTGCGAGAGCGTACGGGGACGTGGAAATGGTAGAGGCAATGGCCCTGAATGAACTCGGGGTCGGTGAGGCAGGCGAGTCGGCAGCGACGGACGTCGAGGGATAAGGCGCCCCCGCCACCGAAGGTGTGGCCGAAGGGCATCCACCAATCAGCGCAATCCTTGCGGGGGCGGAGAGAGACGAGTTGCTGTTTACCGTCGGAAAAGACGAGGAGGTAGCTGCC
The DNA here is from genome assembly GCA_026417575.1 of bacterium. Taxonomy (GTDB): domain Bacteria; phylum Auribacterota; class UBA3054; order UBA3054; family JAPLST01; genus JAOACZ01. The sequence continues at coordinate 18,729 of JAOACZ010000178.1, forward strand.
GGGGGAAGTTGCGTTTGCACCGTATGCAGCGTGGAGGACATGCAATTCACGCGCGGGGAGGTTGACGGGCACGATGATTTCGTTGGGGTAAGTTTGCCAGAGTGAAGAGCCAGTCCAGATGAGGGAGTTACCGTTGGAGGTGGCGGGGTCGATGAGGATCCAGGGGACGTTATCATGGACGACTGGGCCGTAGAGGAGGGGGGCCAAGTCGCGAGGGGGGCTATTGACGGAGGTGGAAAGATCAAGGGGGATAAAACCGCGAGTGCAGAGGTCGGCGTGGCGGGTGCGGTGGTGGGAAACGTACCAGGCGAGATCTTCGAGCGCTGCGATGCAGCTGAGGTAGTAGCGATCAAGGCACTCGAAGCCTTCGGCTTTATAGCGGTGGAGGTAGACGGAGGCGTGATGAGTGCGGAGGCGATGGAGGAGTGCAACGTCGTTGACAGCGAGGGCAGCGATGCGTTGAAAGTTATTTTTTTGGAGGGCGGCACGAAGTATGGGAGCGTGCAGGGTACGAACGGCGCCGGCGTAAATGCGCTGGAGGCCAAGGAGGACGTGATCGAGCAAATCCTGATTGTAGGTGGCGGCGGCACGTACTGAGAGGAGGCGAGCGTGCAGGCGGCGGGCGAGGGCGCGGGTTTTGGTGGCGTGGGTGAGGTCGGCATGTGTGACAGTGTGGGCCAGGCGGAGGGGGAGGGTGAGAGCGGCGCCGCCGGGGCGCGTATCTGCGACTGCGCCGCATTCTGCGGCGGCATCAAGCGTGGCGAGGTGAGTGGAGGAGCGCAGACCGTAGAGGAAGGTAGCGGAGGCGCGAGCAGCACGTTGCAGTTCGTCGAGGGAGCGAGCACCGCGCCAGGCGAGAGCAGCAGCGATAGCGTGGCTGCGCCAATTCAGGGCGCGATCGGTAAGGATGGCATTGTCATTCCACGTAGTGTTGTGAACGCCGAGCATGCCTGGAAGATTTTGGCCGGCGTGAACGAGGAGGCGGGCGTGCTCTGCGTCAGCGCGTGCTGCGCCACAGAAATGGGATTGGATCCAAGGGGAGAGGAGAAAAGAACGTTGATAGCGGACGAGTTCGTGAAGGAAAGCGACGCGCTCATCAGGCATGCGGTAGAGCCAGACATTGAGGATGACCGCGGGGTGGAGGTGTTGGAGGAGGGCGGGGGAGTAGTGTGTGGCGCGGTGGTCGTAAGGGACGAACATGTCGTGCCACATGAGAGGAGTTTTTCCTGCATCGACAACAAGTTGAGCGAGCCAATTAGCGTGCTTGAGGAACAAGTGGGGATGGTGGAGGAGACCGCGGGCTTCGTCGAGGCCCATGTGGAAGAAGGGAGCAGGAAACTGGGTGAAGAGTTGGTGGTAGACATCGTGGAGGAAGCGACGGACCTCTGGGCGGCGTGGGTCGAGCGTTTCGGGATTGCCTTGGAAGCGCCAGTGATAGAAGTGAGGCGAGGCGAGGAGGTGTTCCTGATGGGACAAGGAATTGAACTGCGGGACGATATCGATGAAGTAGCGTTGGCCGGTAGCGACGAGTTGAGCGATTTCGTCGCGCGTAAAGCGGCCTGAATTTTTGCCGACGAGGGGATATTTGTCGATGAAGATGATGTCTTCGATGTAGGGCTGGTAGACGTTGAGTTTGAAGCGCGCGAGCCAACGCAGAGTGAAGGTGAGGTCGCGGAGGGGAGAGATTTGGCGGCGGCTCATGTCATCAGAGAAGCCGCGCCAGGCGAACTGGGGCCAATCGTCTATGGCGAGGCAGGGCAGTCGCTGGCCGCACAGATGGCGGAGCTGCCAGAGGGTTTGGAGGCCCCAGAACACGGCGCGGGGTGAGGCGCCCGAGAGGGAGAGGTGCGTCGGTGAGATAATGAGCTGGTAACTTTCCGGGCCTTTGTTCGGTGGCGAAGCAGGATCAATGCGGAGGGTGATGGTGTGAAGGGCGGGACGGGAGGTGCATGTGAGTTTACGGCCAAGAAGATCGTGCAATTCTGCTTCCAGGGAGAGGCGCTGCGAGGCTGTGAGAGTGCCCTGGCAAGAGTATGCGTGGAGGCGTGCGAGGTCGTAGGAGCCGGGGTGGAGGCGCAGACGCTGCGGCACGGGCAAAAGAGAGTATTGAAGCGGCGTCATATGAGTGTGGAGTAGGGGGTTAGTGGCGAGATTGTATCATTTTCGCGGGTAAACAAAAAGACAGAGGGCAGATGATGGGGAGGTAACTGGTGAGCGTGTGAGAGGATGTGGGTGAGCGATTGAAATGGGGAAGCAACAAAGTGGCGTGAGAGGGGAGGGCTGCAGGCCAGCTGAGGGAGAGGAGCAGGAAGAAGATGTAGGTGTGGAGCCTACGAGTGCATTTCAGATGACATGAAACGATGATTGCAAACAGCAGAAAACGGCGTGAGAAACGAGATGATGCACAGTAGGATGAGGTGTGCGGATAGAAAGTTGTTGGGGAGCCTGGTGAGGCAGGGAGGCGAGGTGGCGAAGCCTAGGGGTGTAAAAGGAACTCAAGGGGGATATGCACGCGGCTGCGCCAAGCGCGTTCGGAATGTTCGTGGCCAGGGAAGCGACGGGTGATCCAATTTTTACCTTCGAGGTAGCCGCGGGTGCGGAGGAGGTTGTCAACCTGGCGCTGGAAGAGGTCGTAGGAAGCGTCGAGGGTTTCGGTACCGTGATCGAAATAGAGTCGGTGGGAATGGGGTTTGGGGAGAGCGGATTGGAGGTAGTGAATCATGACACCATCGCCGGCAGGCCAGTGAGTGGAGAGGCAGGCGGCGCTGCCGAAGACAAGAGGGTACTCGCAGAGGGCGTAGAGGGAGATGAGGCCACCCATGCTGGAACCCATGATAGCGGTATGGGCGGGGTCGGGGAGGGTGCGGTAGGATGAGTCAATGAAGGGTTTAAGTTCAGTGACAATGAACTGGAGGTAACGATCGCCGCAGGGGGAGCCGTAGTTGCTGATGATGTGGGCGCGGAGGGCATCATTAATGAGGAGAGCGAAAGCTTTTTGGGGGAAGTATTCAGCGCGGCGTTGGGGGGTATTGCAAATGCCGACAAGGATAGCGGGTTGTGCACGACCGTGTTGTACAAGCTTTTCGAGGGCTTCGTGCACGGCCCAATCGACGCCGCTGAAGGAGGTAGCGGGGTCAAAAAGGTTTTGGCCGTCGTGAAGATAGATAACCGGGAAAGACTGATTTGTGTGGGTGGAGTACAGGCGCGGGAGATAGACGTGGACAGTGCGCGGGGGGACGTAGCGAGAGGGGAAGGAGGGGTACGTATGGAGCATGAGAGGAGGTGCACCTTGCATAGGGACAGATAGCATGAGAAGTGTAATGAGGGGTAGGCGAAGAAAAGAGCGGCACCGGAGGCGTTGCAACGCGTGCGGTGCCGCTGGGCAAGGTGATAGGAAAAGTATTACGGACAGTCCGGTATCCTTGCGCGGTTAACGCCTGTGGATGACAAACATAGCAGCAAGAGTGAGGAGGCCGAGGATACTGGCTTCGGGGATGACGACGAATCTGGCGTTATAGTTTCCGTTTGGATCCCCGCCGTTGTCGTATTTCCATTCGTTGGGGTTGGTGCCATAGACTTGGCCGTAGACTTCCAAGCGGTTGGTCAGGGTACTAATGAGAGCAGCGATGTTAGTGGTGTTGCAGTTAGCGTTGCCCCATTTTTGGTTACCGCCACCGAGGTCTTGGAGCCAACCGCCGCCGAGGGAGGTCCAGGTGGGGGAACCCGGGCGATTGCCCTCTTGGTAAACGGTGTAGAAATACTGACACTGCTGTACGTCACTCCCGCCAGTTTTCCAGGTTTTGACGTCGTAGGCCTTGATTCTGAGGACGTCACCAGCTGCAGGGTTAAAGGTACCAAGGAAGGCATTGGTCCAGTCTTTCTGGCCGTTGGACCAGAGGTTGTACCAGGTTTCGTTAGTGACGCCACCGATGACAGTGACGATGCCGATCCAGGTACGGTCAGCCGACCAGAAGCCCCAGTCAGCAGCGGCCCAGGAGGCGGTGAGGGCGGCGGCGAGGGAGAGAGCGATCAATTTTTTCATAGGTCCTCCATGGTTATGATTAAAGTTTCCGCGTTGCGCAGCGCGGCAGCGCAGGAGCTACCGCGTTCGTAACGTTACGAATAGTGTACCCCGTTTGTTTCGAAATGTCAAGCTAGTAAGTGGCGGACATCGCGACGTATAGTGGCAATTACGCATAGTTTTACGCGGGTGGGCGGAGTGGAGGCAGGTATGCGACAAGCGACGGCAGGCGAGGCAAGATGGTGGGTGAGTGCTTGGAACTGAGATGGGCCTTGGCACTGATGAGTTGCGAAGAGGGGCGGGTTAAATGACGGAAAAAGTTATGAGTGATCGTGCTGGAGGAGTGATGAGAGGGGAAATGATCGAAACACGTGGCGAGGTGTGAAGGGCGACGCGGCGGGAAGGGCAGGTGTGAGATTATTGGGGGGGTGCGTGAGCTTTGCTTCTCAGATTGCGAAAAACTCGCGAGACGCAGTTTTTTTTGGGAGTGCGAGGGGGAACAAAACAGAAAATTGTTATAATGGAGCGAGAGAGGCTGGAGGGATGCGAGGGAGCACGTATATAACGATAGTGATCTATGGAGTCACTGTGCTTGTGAACGTGCGGCGACACAGTTGTTGGCGGTGAGAACAAATTTATCCTCGATCGAGCTTGGGTAGCAGTTCTGGACGGGGAATGAGTGGATTGGTTCAGGTGTTGTAGTGGGTAGTGATGTGCGGGCATGTAAGTAAGAGGTGGGAGCTCGTGATGAAATTGTTGAGGGCGGAGAGGCTTCATAGTAATGGAGGAGATACGATTCAGGAGTGAGGTTGGGATGGCGTTTCGTAGCGTGGCTACAGGGCAGGGGAAGGGTGCGACGGCAGGGAACAGGGTATCAGGAAGGAGAGTAAAGAGATGATTTGGATGGGAAAAGCGGAGAGAGTGATGCGGGCGATGAAGGCAATTTTGGGGCGGGTGTGTAGGATATGTCCGTTGTGTGTGGTGCGGCGAGGCTGTAGGGGAACGCGGGTGAGCCGTGTGCTGAGTGAGTTGACGCGAGGGTGTCCTTTTTGCCGTTGGGGTGCGAGGATGGGTGCGGAGGGCGGGGGAGCGAGAGACGTAGCGGGACGGGGCGGGAGGAGTGGTTCAATGTGAGCAGTGGGCGTCGGGCTTTTAACGTTTCAGGAGAGCGACCTATCTGATGTTAGGGGGACGTTGACGCTGTGATGTAGAGAGGAGAGATGAGGACATTTTTGGATTGTGGTGAGGGTAAGATGATAGACGAGGTGGAGCGATGAATGCGATGAGGAAACGGAGTGCGGGGATCGTGTTGTATCGTCGGCGAGGGGAAGAGATTGAAGTATTGTTAGTTCATTTTGGTGGGCCGTACTGGGCTGGGAAGGACGAGGGTGCGTGGACGATACCGAAAGGGGAGTACGATCCGGCGTTGGAGGCGGGGGAAGCGGCAGCGCGGCGAGAATTCAAGGAGGAGACTGGGCAGGAGTGTCCGGGACGTTTAGGATATATTGGCGAAGTGGAGCAGGGGCGCTTTAAGGTAACGGATGTGTGGATGGCGGAAGGTGAGATTGATGCGGAGAACGTGCGGAGCAACATGGTAGAGATGGAGTGGCCGAGAGGGAGTGGGAAGATAGAGCGATTTCCGGAGGTAGATCGGGCGGCATGGTTCGAGTTAGGGACGGCGCGGCGGAAGTTATGTAAGAGTATGGCGCCAGTGATTGAGCTGGTAGAGCAGAAATTAGGGCGAGAGGGAGTAGGCGAAGAGAAGGGTGCTGGTGAGGAAGAAGAGAGGGATTAAGTGTGTTGGTTGGCGGGAAGATTGTCAGGATGAGTGAGTGAGGTGGTGATGGTGTCAAGCTCTGCATGGAAGGAAGGGAGGCATGGGGTGAAGATGATCGCGGCGGATAGACAGAGGAGGCCACAGATAAGCAAGGTGGCGGGGGCAGTGATGATGTGAGCAAGGGCGCCAACGATTAAACAGCCGTAGGGGACGAGGCCCATCATAGCGGTAGTGAACAAGCTGACGACGCGACCGCGGTGGTGGTCATCAGTGATGGTTTGAAGGAGGGTATTGGTGGAAGCGAGGAGCAAGAGGATGCCGGCGCCGATGAAGGGGGTAAGTGCGAGGGAGAGGGGGAGGAGGTGGGAGAGTGCGAAGAGAGCGAGGCTAGCGCCGAAGAGGGCGCTGGCGAGGGCGACGATGAGGGGGAGGCCTTTGGGGGAGGGGCGTGAAGCGAGGGAGAGGGCGCCGAGGAGGGCGCCGAGGCCGACGCCGGAGTTAAGGAAGCCGAGTGTTCGGGCGTTGCCGGCGAGGATCTCGCGAGCGACGATGGGGGTGAGGGTTTGGTAGGGGAGGCCGATGAGGCTGATGAAGGCAGTGAGGAGGAGAAGAGCACGTGTAGGACGGGAGTGCCAGGCGTAGTGAATACCTTGGGCGAGTTGGCGAAGGAAATGGTGGTGAGGGGAAGGGGGGGCTTTGCGGATGTTGAGAGCCCAGAGTGCGGCGAGGGCGGCGGCGTAGGAGAGTGCGTTAGCGAGGAAACAGGCGCCTTCGCCGGCGGAGGTGATAAGGATGCCGGCGAGGGCAGGGCCGACGAGGCGAGCGAAGTTAAACATGACAGAGTTTAAGGCGATAGCGTTTCCGAGGTAGTCTTTTCGGCCGACGATGTCGATGACAAAGGACTGACGGGCGGTGACGTCGAAGGGCATAACGAAGCCGAGGAAGAGGGAGAGGGCGATGATGTGCCAGGGCTTGATGAGAGCGGAGAAGGTCAAAGCTGCGAGGGCGATGGCCTGGAGAGCGGCGAGGGATTGGGTGATGGCGATGATGCGGCGTTTGCTGATGCGGTCAGCGAGGACGCCGGCAAGGGGGTTTAGGAAGAGGGCCGGGGCTTGGGTGAGGAAGGCGGTAAGGCCGAGGAGGAACGGCTGGCGTGTGAGGCGGTAGATTAACCAACTCATGGCGATATTCTGCATCCAAGAGCCGATGAGGGAGATGCCGAGGCCGGAGAAGTAGAGGCGATAATTACGAGAAGCGAAGGCGCGAAAGACGTGTTGGAGGTGAAGAGGAAGTGAGGCAGGGTACTTCATGCGCGGGGGAGCGGGGGAGGGAGGGGTTGGCAGGCGATGAGGTGTGGGATGAAAGGAGGGGTTGGAGTGGAAGGTGAGTTCATGTTAGTTAGGTAATGGGAGGGAGGGCAGAGAAGCGGGGTTGGGCTGGTGAGGTGGGGATGGGGGGAGGTGGATGAGGATGAGCTGGGAAGTAGCGGTTGCACAGCGGCTGAGGAAGCGGCGGAAGGAGGGGTAGGTGTTAGTGGGGATGTCGCGTTGAGAAAGGGATAGGCGCCAGGAGGCGAGGAGGAGGTTGTTGTGTTGGGAAGCGGAGAAGGAGAAGGAGCCAAAGGGTGAGTGAAGGAAGAGGTTGGTAGTAGGAATGGAGCAAGAGGCGCCTTTGGGCAAGTGGAGCTGGTACTGGCGATTTTCTTCGTGGAGGGAGTCGAGGCGGAGGGGGTGGGTGCGGTGTTCGAGGCCGCCGTGAATTTCTTCTGGCTCGAGGGGCCAGGGGAGGGAGAGGGAGAGGAAGGCATCACTGGGCTGGGCGAAGCGTGGGGCGGAGAAACCGATTGAGAGGATGAGGGGGAGATTTGTGGGTGTCGCGTGGAGAGCGGCGAAGGAGGTGAGGCGGGAGTTCGGCTCGATACGAGCGACGTAGTAGCTACCGATTTTACGACAGTCGTCCATCCTTTCGAGGGATTCGCGGGCAATGTCAGCGTCGAGGCGATGGCGGGAGATGGGCATGGTGCCGGTGCAAGAGCCGTCAGGGGCGATGACGCCGGAGAAGCAAAGTGCTGTGAGGGCATCATGGGGCGGGGCGATGGGGGTACGGATAAAGCGGTAAGAGGAGTCATCAACGACGAAGGCCCAGACGCCTTGGCAGGAAGCGGGAAGGAGGTCCCATTCGCCGTGACGGAAAGTGGGGTCGACGAAGAGGCCGTGGTGAAGGGCGGGGATGTAGACGATCATATGGTTAAAGACATCGGGGGCGGGGACGTTGGTGACGAGGTGGCCGTTGTCGATCGTGCGGATGAGGGCAGGGAAGGAAGAGATGGCGCAAGCTTTGAGTAATTCGATCATGAGGAGAGAGAGATCCTTGCAGTCGCCGCAGCGGTTAGCGAGGATATCGGGGAGGGGGTGGGGTTTGATGGAAGCGATGGAGGATTCGTACATACGGGTGTAGCGGAAGTTGGCGGTGATGAAGGAGAAGATGGCGGCGACGCGCTGGGCATCGGAGGTGGCGTGACGAGTGATTTCGCGGGCGAGGCGGTGGACATCGGCGTCGGCGCGGGTGAGGTCGCTGAGCATGGCGCGCTGCCACTCAGCGATGGTGTGCCAGTTAGGGATAGTGGAGAGGGCGAGACTGTGAGCGACGTCAAGGTAGGCGGGTGCTGATGGTTCGACGGAGAAGATAGGGATATTGCGGAGGGACCAGTGGAAGACGTGGTAGCCGTCGAGTAGGGACTTGCGAGGGGGGAGGCGGTGGGGCTGGGAGAACCAGGAGACGAGGCGGTTAGTGGGGACAGCGAGGACGACGTCGGCGCGTTGGACATCGCTTTGGGCGACATCGAAGGCAAAGATGGAGAAGAAGTGCTGATCGAGCCAGCTTCCGCCGTAGCGGTCAGTACGGTACTTGTACTCGATGACATCGCCGACTTGGACATCTGGGAATTCAATTTGACCGACGTCCAGGTGGGTAGCTTCGAGGATGCGGCCATCAGGTTTGTAAGTGACGGCGCGGAGGAGCTGGCCAGGAGGTAAGTGGACGCTTGAGGCGGCCTGAACGCCGCGTGGTGATAGAACGCGGACCATGAAGTGGAACTGCTGACGGGAGGAGCCGTCTTGGTAGAGCTGGACGAGGGCGCGGCGAAAGATGACAGAGGACTGGCGTTCGTCGCGAGGGAGTGGGAGGCGGAGTGCGGCGGTAGCGCGTTTTTTGCATGTTTGGTCGCTGAGGTCATACTTGAGGAAGAAGGCGTCGCTTTTTTCGGTGAGGAAATCGAGGTAGCGGCGGAGCCAGAGGAAGTTTGGCTCGTAGGTGAGGCAGGCGCGGTACGCGTTGATAGCGTGGTCGCGCTGGCCACGCATGTAGAAGAAATCGCCGAGGTGTTGGTGGAAGGTGGGGTGATCAGGGAAGAGTGTGAGGGCGGCTTGGCAAATGGGGATACCGGCATCGGGATCGCGTTGAAGGAAGGCGCTGCGGGCGGCGAGAATCCAGGGGAGGGGGTCGGTGGGATGGTAGGTGCGGAGGAGCTCGATGTGGCGAGCGGCGGTATCGAAGCGACGTTGACGTTGGTAGAGACGGATGAGGGCGTCGCGTTCAGCGTAGTTGGGAGGGCGGCAAGAGAGGGCAGCGAGGTAGGAAGCTTCGGCCGAGGCATCAAAGGAGGAATCGGCGGCGGTTTGAGCGGCGGCGCGATGGGCGCGGTCGTGGAGAGGGAAGAGGGTGCATGTTTCGCGGGCAAGACGGAAGGCGTCTTCATTCCAGTTGCGGGCGCGATAGAGGGAGATGAGAGCGAGGCGGGCGTAGAGATCGTTGGTGGCGCGTGCGAGGGCCTCTTGGAGGATGGGGAGGGCGAGGTCATACATGTTTCGGTTGAGGTAATGGAGGGCGAGGGAAGTGCGAGCAGCGTTTGCGAGAGGGTCGCGTTGAAGGGCGCGGCGGTAGAGGGCGGCGGCTTGGGAAGGGCTTTTTCTGCGGGCGTGGCAGCGGGCGAGGGAGACGAGGTCAGCGGGAGAGAGGTGAGGGGAAGGGAGGAGGGCTTCGAAGCGAGCGATGGCTTGTTCGTCGCGGCGAGTGACAGCGTAGTACCG
>JAOACZ010000017.1 GCA_026417575.1 bacterium
GAGCCGGTGCGAGCTCGCACGGTTTTGCTGGCGAGGGGCGGGGGGGGATATGTATGGGCTGGGGGTGAGTGGGGCGCGAGCACGTGGGCGCGTGGAGATGGGAGGAGTGCGGGGTGCTCGAGGAAGTAATGGGCGACGGTGTGTTTGTGTAGGTGTGCATACGGGCGTTACCGAAGTGGTGGTAAGTGGGGGACGAGGAAAAGGTGAAAGGGGTGTAGCTGTGAGGAAGCCCTCGTCGTATTTACCTGCCGTGCCAGTGGAGGTGCAGGCGCGGGGTATGACGGCGCGGGTGCACCTCCCGCACACGACGAACGTACTGACGCTCGTATGGGATGCTGAGGTGCGGGTGGACCGCAGGAGTGAGACGCAGGCGCAGGTGAGGGCGTATGCTGCGATGCAGAATCCGCCGGGGGGAGAGCTCCATGCGAATGGGATCATGGTAGGGGATCAAGTATTTGTGGTTTGTCAGCCGGCGATCAGCAGCATAACATACGTAGCGAGATACTTGCCGATCAGGTTGCCTGTGAAGGTGAGGAAAGGAAGAGTATACGGAATGGGAAGTGGTGCGGTTGATTTTAGCGGGCCAACGGCGAGAGTGTATGGCGTGAAGGCACAGGCGACTCTGGTGGGGGAGCGCGCGACGATGTTGGCGTCGAAGGGGAGTGTACAAGGCTTGCAGGTAGAGGGATGGTTTGGACTGATGCGGCCATTGATGGAGTCGGATCGGCCGCGTGACATGTTAGCGTATCTTTTAGCGCGGATAGAAGGGGCATGCACGGCGCGCGCGGAGGTGGTGGCGATAGAAGGGATCCAGGCGAGCAACATACTGATGGTGGGGCGAGTAGAGACGGGGCGGGTGGAGGTTGTGACAGGGAGAGGTGAAGCGATGGGAGGAGTGCTTCATTTGAGTGGGCAGGTGCGGCGAGTGAAGGTAAGGGACAAGATGGCGTGGAGGTGGTTATATGATGTTGCGTGTACGATGACAAATGCGGATGCGGGGCGGGCGTGTGAGGTGATGCAACTGACAACGAATCGTGTGGAAGGGCGGTTTAGCGGGCGGGTGCGGGTGGCAGGTTTTGGGCCGCGGGTATCGCGTTTTGAGGGTGAGCTTCATTCAAGCGGTGGGGGGGTATTATTTTTTCCTGATGCGGCGGTGTATCTAAGCGGGGCGGGGAGCGGGAAGGGAGGGAAAGCGGGGCTGCAACAACGTATTATCGAGATGAATGTGGAGAGGCTGCGCGAATATAGCTATCGAAGCACAGAGGTTGTGTTTTCATACGACCCGGAAACGAACATGACGATTTTGCGTTTTCGGTTTGACGGCGAGAGGGACGGGGACAGGGTACGGTTTGAGATTCAGTATAACGGGACGTGGTTGGATGCGTTAAGACTGGGGCAGCTATTCAAATGAATGCAGGGCGGCGGTGGAGGATAGCAGTATGGGCATGCGCTGGGTTGGCACTTGTGGCGCTGGGGTGGAAGGTGAGTGTGAGTGAGCAAGTGCGGATAGCGTGGAATGCGGCACGCTATTTTTACGACGGGCGGCACAAGCTAGACGGGGATGCGCGAGCGGTATGGTTTGATCTTGCGGGGGAGTTGTGGGTGAGAGCACGTGATGCGAGCGGGATGTATGTGCGGATCATCCCGCAGGCGGGGGTTGAATTGGTTGGGGAGCAGAGTGTGAGTTTTGTGAGTGGGCGTGAGGGGGTGCGGCGTATGTACAAGCTACGGCCGCAGCGGGCGGATGAGGCGGCGCGTGACACGCGCCCGCTGGGGTGGGAAGCGGAGAGGAATGAATATCGGTTGTATGGGGAGCAACGAGTATATTCGAACGAGGTGCTGGTGGGGTATTACAAGGACTTTGCGTACGGGGCGGGGGGTATTTTTTTTGTTGATCCGCGGAGTGGGGAGCGGGTTGCGGGGCGACACTACAGCACAGTGTATGTGCCGGCGCCGTCGGATGAGGGAGGGGCGGGGCCACGGGAGTGGCTGTGGGCTGCGGCGGCGAATCGGGGGTTTGTGGAGGCATCTGTGACAGGGAGTTTGGCGCGTGAGGTGTGGGACAGGCGCTATGTTCGAGTGGCAGCGGCACCTAGCAGCCGGTGGTCACCGGGAGAAGTAGGGATGATGGCATGGGATGGTACGAACGTGTATTTGTACGTAGGGTCGGAGGTGGGCTGGGTGAAGTTGAAAGTGGACGAGATGTGGTAAGCCAGAAAAGGAGGATAAGGTGCGTTGCAGGGGGGAGTTTTTGTAGTTAGAGTGGTGGGTTTTTCAGCTGTGAGGTGTGAACTTTGAAAGAGCGGTTTGTATGCGTGAGAAATTGCTGATTAAGAAGGCGCGTTGTCTTGCGCAACGGTATGCCGTAACAGACGGCAAGAAATTTCGACTTGCGGAGGTAGACCCCGGTGATACAGGTGAGTTTACGTCGAAGGATAAGCCAGCGTTCAAGGAGATGCTGGCGCATGGGGTTATGCATCTTGCGGCGCTGCAGGAGAGACTCTACGCGAGCGACCGGTGGGCGGTGTTGCTAATTTTTCAGGCTATGGACGCTGCGGGTAAGGACAGCGCGATCAAGCACGTCATGTCGGGTTTGAACCCGCAAGGGTGCCAAGTTGCGTCGTTCAAGGCGCCGTCGGCAGAGGAGCTTGATCATGACTATCTTTGGCGGTGTCAGCGGCATTTGCCCGAGCGGGGCCGGATTGGCATTTTCAATCGTTCGTATTACGAGGAAACACTTGTGGTACGCGTTCATCCGGAGCTTTTGGAGAAGGAGAAGCTGCCTGCGAGACTGGTTACGAAGCACATCTGGCGCGAACGTTTTAAGGATATCAGAAATTTCGAAAAGTACTTGGCCCACAATGGGGTGGTGGTACGCAAGTTTTTTCTGCATATATCATACGAGGAGCAAAAACGGCGGTTTCTGGAGCGGCTTGAGCGTCCTGAGAAGAACTGGAAGTTTTCAGCGGCGGATGTTGCAGAACGGCGGTACTGGAAAGCATATATGGCGGCGTATGAAGATATGATTCGTCACACGGCGACGAAAGGGGCGCCATGGTATGTTATTCCAGCGGACAACAAGTGGTTCACGCGACTGGTGGTGGCGGCGGCAGTGATTGACACTTTGGAGTCACTGGATCTTGAGTATCCAAAGCTCAGTGCAGAGCAATTGAAAGAGTTGGCGGCTGCGAAGAGGCAGTTATTAGGCGAGTGAGAAATGGCACTACGAGAGGGCTAGTTTTGAGAGGAAGGGCAGCGATCGCTTTGCGGGACTGTAGTGGAGTGAGAGGTTGCAGGGGGCGGGAAGACGAGTTTAATGCGATGATCTGGCTTTTTTGACGGGGGGAGGGGAGTTGTTTTAATCTTTGATGCGCACGTACGCACCAGCGGTTAGGCCACTGACAACTTCACGTTTGCCGTTGCCGGCGGGGATGGTACGGACGAGGGTGCGCTGGACAGTACCGTTACATTTTTGGATGACGAACTCGAGCTGGCCGGCGCGGGAGACGGCGGTTTCAGTGATGAGGAGGACGCGACGGGTACCGAGGGGCAATTCAAGGGTTCCAAACATACCTGGGACGAGGCCGGGGGCTTCGCCGATGCAAATTTTGACTTTGAAGGTGCGGCTGCCGGGGTCGACTGCGGGAACGATTTCGCGGATATCGCCGAGGAAGGTTTTCCCCAAGGCGGCGACGTGGAAGGGGACGTGGTCGCCGATTTTGAGGCGTTGGACGAGGGATTCGCGGATGGGGACTTCGAGCATGAGGCGTGAGGGATCGAAGAGGCGGAGGAGGACTTTTCCTGGGGAAGCGAGGTCACCGGGGTCGGCCAAGCGCTCGGCGACGACGGCGTCGGAGGGGCTGAAGATGGTGGCGTAGCTGAGGAGGGCCTGTGCCTGGCGGGCAGCTTGTTCAGCGGCGTGTACGTCGGCGAGGGCGGCGAGGCGACCTTGTTCGGCCTGAGCGAGAAGGGCGCGGGTTTGGCGTTCGCGTGATTCTGCGGTATCGAGGGCCTGTTGTGAGATGGCGCCGGAGCCAAGGAGCTGGCGCATGCGTTGGGCCTCGACGGAGGCGAGGTCGTAGGCGGCTTGAGCCTGGCGGACTTTTTCTTCGGCGGCGGAGAGGGCGGCGCGGGCGGCTTTAACGCGTTCGGCGGCTTCCTGGGCGGCGGCGCGGAGGTCAGCGTCATCGAGGCGGAGGAGGAGGGTGCCGTTGGTGACGCGATCGCCGGCGCGCACAGTGATTTCGAGGATACGGGCGACGATGCGAGGGGAGATGTCGATGTGGGTACGGCTTGTTACCGTGCCGGCGGCGCGGTAGGTTTCGGGAAGATCGACTTGTTCGACGGGGACGAAGCGGCCTTGGGGCGAGTCGGGTTGGGCGGGGGTGCGTCCGGGTTTAATTTTGCCGAAGTAGAAGAGGCCCATTTGCCACATGACGAGGATGATCAATATGCCCGAGCCGATGACGGGGAGGACCCACTTTTTCAGGGAGTGCGTATTCATGAGCTTGCTCCTGGAGGAAGCGCGGGTTCGGACCGCGAGTTCAAGCGGTAGTAGACAGTTGGGATGACGATCATGGTGAAAGCAGTGCTAGCGAGCAGGCCGAAGATGAGGGACCAGGCGAGGCCGGAGAAGATGGGGTCGAGGGTAATGGGCCAGACACCGAGGAGGGTGGTGGTGGCGGTGAGCATGATGGGGCGGAAGCGGACGGCGCCACTACTTAAGAGGGCCTGGCGCAAGCTCATGCCCTCGCGGACGGCTTGCTGGACGAATTCGACGAGGACGACGCTGTTACGGATGACGATACCACCCAACGCGATCATACCGATCATAGCGGTGGCGGTGAAGAAGACAGGGGAGTCGTAGCCGCCGATCGTTTGGCGAGCGACGAGGTTGAGGAGCCAAAAGCCGGGCATGATGCCGATGGCGGTGAGAGGGATGGCGAGCATCATAACGATGGGCAGGACCCAGCTACTTGTTTGGAGGACGAGGAGGAGGTAGATACCGACGAGGGCGACGGCGAAGGCGATACCGAGGTCACGGAAGACGTCGACGGTGATTTGCCATTCGCCTTCACCGGCCCAACGGACGCGGATGCCAGGGGGGAGGGGATTTTTGCGGAGGGCGTTAATGGTAGCGAGGATGATTTCGCCTGGGGGGCGGCCGACGCATTCGGCGGTAACGAACATGACGCGCTCGAGGTTTTTATGGTAGATGGGTTGTTGGATGGGGCGGGGGTGGAAGGAGGCGACTTCGCCGAGCTGAACGAAGTTGCCATCGCGGGTGGGGAGCCAAAGTTGCTCGAGGCGTGAGGCGCGGATGCGGTCGGCGAAGGGGAGGCGGACGCGGACGGGGAGGGGCTCGCGTTCGTATTCGGTGTGGAGGAGGACGGGGACTACACCGTGCATGGCGGCTTGGACATACATGCTTATAGTTGCGGCAGTGAGTCCATGACGAGCGGCTTTTTCGTCATTGACGACGAGCTCGAGGTACTCGCGGGGAGCTTCGGCCATATCATCTATTTCTGCGATGTGGTGGGGGTCGACCGCGCGCATGCGCTCTTGGAGGATTTTTGCGCCGTGGATGATATCAGGGTAAGAGCTTTCTTCATTGCCATAGACTTCGGCGGTGATGGTGCTAAGGACGGGGGGACCGGGGGGGACTTCGACGATGCGGACGAGGGCGTTGTGACGGGCGGCGATGCGGGTGATGTCGTCGCGGATGCGAAGAGCGATAGCGTGGCTTTGCTGTTTACGGCGATTTTTGCCGACGAGGTTGATGCGGATGTCAGCGAGGTTGGGCTGGCGGCGGAAGTTGTAGTGACGGACCAGGCCGTTAAAATCGATTGGGGAGTTGACGCCGGTATAGGTTTGATAATCACGGACTTCATTAACGGTGGCCAAGTAAGCTTCCAATTCTTGGCAGAGGGCATCGGTTTGCTCGAGGGTACTACCTTCGGGCAGGTCGATGACGAGCTGCAATTCGTCTTTGTTGTCGAAGGGGAGCATTTTGAGGGGGACGAGGCGGAAGAGGACGATGAGGGCGCAAGCGAGGAGGGCGAGGGTGATGGTGAGAAAGAGGAGGCGGCTTCCGCGGGGGGTGAGGAAGGGGGAGAGGGCGCGGGCGTAACCGTGGCGGATCCATTGAGGAGTGACGTCTTTCGCTTCACCGGTACCGGCACGGTGGCGGAGGAGGCGATAAGCAAGCCAGGGGACGAAGGTGGTAGCGCAGACAGTGCTGAAGGAGACGGTGAGGGGGACGTTGATGGCCATGGGGCCCATGTAAGGACCCATCATGCCGGTGATAAAGAACATGGGGAGGAAAGAGACGATGATGGTCAAGGTTGACATAACGACGGGGCCGACCATTTCTTTGACAGCCGAGAGAGTGGCTTGGAGGGGTGGGCGGAGGCCGATGCGGATATGGCGCTGAATATTGTCGACGTTGGTGATAGGATCGTCGACGACGAGGCCGAGGCTGAGGATCAAGGCAAAGAGGGTGACGCGGTTAATGGTGTAGCCGGCGATGAAATTGACGAAGAGGGCGAGAGCGAAGCTTACTGGGACTGACAGGCCGACGACGAGGCCTTCGCGCCAGCCCATGGAGACGGCGATGAGTGAGACGACGGTGAGGATAGCGAAGAGCATGTTAGAGAGGAGGCCATTCACTTTTTCGCGGGCGG
This sequence comes from bacterium, assembly GCA_026417575.1. Classification (GTDB taxonomy): domain Bacteria; phylum Auribacterota; class UBA3054; order UBA3054; family JAPLST01; genus JAOACZ01. The sequence continues at coordinate 6,684 of JAOACZ010000017.1, forward strand.
TTGCGCCGTAGTTGCGGGTGACGCGGAAGGCGATGTCGTTGGGGATAACAGAGCCGCGCAAATTTTCGGCGCGGGCGATGATGTTATTAGCGACGGTGATGGCGTTGCTGCCTTTTTTCTTGGCGAAGGCGAGGGTGATAGCGGGGAGGCGACGCCCGCGCAAGCAACGCCATTGAGACTCGCTGGGCCCGAAGCCGATGTGGTGATACAAGGAAGGTTCTTCTGGGCCGTCGCGAACTTCAGCGACGTCGGCGAGGCGAACGGTGCGGCCTTCGGCGCTGCGCAAGATGGTATTGCGGACGTCTTGAGCGGAGCGCAAGCGAGCGTGGACGCGCACAGTGGAGAGCGTGCCGTTGAGCACCAGCTCACCTGCGTCACCACCTGGTTCGCTGCCTTGCAAGGCGTGGATTATTGTCGAGAGGCTCACACCGCGAGCGGCGATGGCTTCGATATCTGGCTCGATGAGGATGTGGCGGGCACTGCCGCCGATAATTTCGCTTCTGAAGATGTTAGGAAGGCTATCGATGCGAGCTTTGACTTCCTCAGCGACGCGGCGGACTTCATAGATAGTGCGGTTAGTAGAGAAGAAGGTGAGTTGGACGATGGGGACGTCGTCAATTTGGACGGGCTTGACGATCCAGCCAGTGACGGTTTGGGGGGCGATATCTTTGTGGCTTTCGATTTGGTCACGGACTTTGAGGATAGACTCTTCGCGGTCTTCACCGACGTAGAAGCGGACGGTGACGATGGCTTGGTCGCGGCGGCTGACGGAGTAGACGTGTTCTACGCCGGGGATTTGCCAGAGGATGCGTTCAAGGGGGCGGGTTACTTGTTCTTCGACCTCGGCGGGGTCACGCCCGGGGACCTGGACGTACACATCCACCATAGGGACGACGATTTGGGGTTCTTCCTCTTGGGGAGTGGCGAGGAGGGCGATGATGCCCATGATGAGGGCAGCAAGGAGGAACATGATGGAGAGGGGCCCGCTGAGGAAGGTGCGTGCGATGGCGACCATTAAGCCGCGTGGCTCTTCTAAGTGGGGGAGGTGTGAGTTCGTCATATGGAATTGAGTTTCAACATGTCAGCGTCAGCATCACAGCGTGCGCAGGTGGTCGTGCGGCTGGGGCGGCACTAGCGCTCGCAGCGTGGCGATCGGGACACATGGTCGCGCGAGAACGAAGTGCCAGAGCTCTTTCACGCACCTAGCGCCGAGCGAATGGATTTTACCATTTATAGGAGGTTTGGCGCAACGTGGTTAGGCAGACGACTTTGCGAGAAGCGGAGTGTGAAGAGAGATAGGCGAGAGCGGGGGGATAGCGGCGGAGTGAATGAGTCGCGGGCGTTTTCTCGGCGGCGGATCCGGCTGGTGCACGGAGAGGCAGGCCGAAGTTTGTGGTGTTGTTTTTGCGCGGAGTAGGAGGTCGCGTTGAGCGCGAGGAGGATAGACGGAGGGTGTGGATTAGCGATGGCCGTGATGCCGAGGTTGAGAGTGAGCGGGCGGGGGTGGGTTGATGAGGAGGTTAGATGTTGGTTGCGGGTAACGGGATTGTGGGTTGCTGTGCTGGGTGTGTGTGAAGGATGCAGGCGGCGGGGCCGGTGGGGTTCACTCGGCGGTTTTTGTTGATTGCAAATGGCGGTTGGGGGCAGTTGGGTTGGTGCGGGGTGGTTACGCATGAGGATGAGGCCGCCGGGGCCGGCGGCCCTTCATGTGATGGTTTCGTGTGAGGCGGGGTCGAGGTGAGTTGACGTGTGAATGGGGGCACCGAGGCCGGAGTCCGTCCATAAAAGGGGGTTTCATAAATTGCGCGCGAGGATCCGTCCATGTGGGATTGCGGGCAGCGAGGCCGGTGCGGTTCCCGGGGAAATGAAAATGGTGCAGACACGTGGAAGGGCACGGAGACGGAGTTGGGACAAGTGAAATTTCAGCTATAGTATCCGAGTGAAAAGCCATTCAGTGATCGCGGAGGCTCTGGCACAGCGGATCACGTTACGAGGCGTCAGGACGGAGAAAAAGAGTGAGGTCAGACGAAGTTTGCCATAACGGTATTGGCGAGCTCAATCCCACGGTGTGTGAGGGCAATCGCGCCGGAAGGAAGTGTTTGCAACAATTTTTGAGAGATGAGCGTAGCGATTGTGTCACTATAGTGACGGAGGTGGTCTGGGCGGAGGTGAATGCCGGATATGCGACGCAAGCCGAGGTAGATTTCTTCGCCGAGCTGTTGGCGGTGGGAGAGGGGCCGAGCATATTTGCGCCACCCGTGACCGGCGAGGACGCGTTCACAGTAGGTACGGGGGTGGTAAATGTTGTGAAAGCGGCGGGGTTGCTGATGAGGCAGCAATGCACAGTAGGAATGAGCAGCGGCGCCCAAGCCAAGATAATGCTTTTGCGTATCCCAGTAAGCGAGGTTATGTTGGCAGGCGTAGCCTGGGCGGGCGAGGTTGGAGATTTCGTAATGTTGGTATCCATATTGAGCGAGGAAATCGATGGCAAACCAGTACATGTCCATGACGAGCTCGTCATCAGGCCATTTGTAGCGTGTAGGAGAAGAGGTGCGGATGCGAGCGAGTGTGGAGGACCGGGAGAGGTCCAAGGCGTAAAGGGAAAGATGCTCTGGGTGCAGGTTAGTGACGACGTCTTCGAGGGTAACGCGCCAGGAGTCCATAGACTGGTTAGGGATACCGAAGATAAGGTCGAGGGAGAGGTTCGTGAGGCCAGCAGCGCGCAAAATGGAGCACGCATGACGAGCGGAGGCGGCGTCATGGATGCGGCCGAGGGAGGCGAGGTGGTAGTCATTGAGAGATTGGAGGCCGAGGCTGACGCGATTGATGCCTGCGGTGAGGAGAGCTTGTGCCCAGGCTGGGGAAACGTGGTGGGGATTAGCCTCGATGGAAAGTTCAGGGTTAGGGGTGAAATTTAAGAGGGTGAAGCATTCTTTGAGGAGCTTGAGGATGAGGGAGAGGGGGAGGAAGGAGGGGGAGCCGCCGCCGATGTAGAGAGAGCAGGC
>JAOACZ010000060.1 GCA_026417575.1 bacterium
GCGCACGTCCATGCACCTGCCCCATAAACCCCGCCCCTACAATCGCTACTCGCACTACTCTCATCACACTCCTTGCTAATGAACGCCATAGTATAGCAATTTACGCGCGTAAAAACAAGCCACCACGCCAGCCACATATCCCCACTACTCTACCCAGCACGAAAAAACTCCCCACTCCCCCGCCCTACAATTGTTCCCCTATCTTATATCGCTTCAGCTTGTTGTACAAACTCCGCCGCGACATCCCTAACTGCTCCGCCACTCTCGTCCGATTTCCTCCACACGCTAACATCCCCTGAATAATCAAATCGCGTTCCGCTTGTTCCAATAACGTAAGTTCCTCAGCCCCTTCCTGCTGCTTCGCTACCTCCCCACGTACGTGCGCCGGCAACACTTCCTTCGTGATCGTGTCCCCCATCGTCATGATCACCGCTCGCTCTATCACATTCTCCAACTCTCGCACGTTCCCAGGCCAGTTGTACCGCAGCAAAATCTGCATCGCGTCCTCAGCAATCCCGTCAATCGCTCGCTTGTTCTTCCGCGCGTAGACGCTCAGAAAATGCTCCGCTAACAACGGTATCTCTTCTCGACGCTCTCGTAACGGCGGAATGTGAATCGGCACCACACTCAACCGGAAAAACAAATCCTTCCGAAATGTCCCCCGTTCAATCGCCTGCTTCAAATCCTGATTCGTCGCCGCTATAATCCGTACGTCCGTCGTAATCGTCTCCACTCCCCCCAACCGCTCAAACGTCCCTGATTGCAGCACCCGCAGAATCTTTGCCTGTGTCGTCAATGCCATGTCTCCTATCTCATCCAGAAACAATGTCCCCCCATTCGCAAGCTCAAAACGCCCCTTCCGCTGCTCGAGCGCACCCGTGAAAGCTCCCCGCTCATGCCCGAATAACTCCGATTCTAACAATTGTTCGTGCAACGCCGCACAGTTCACCTTGATGAACGCCTTCTTCGCCCTCAAGCTCAGTTGCTGAATCGCATCCGCTATAACCTCCTTCCCCGTCCCACTCTCCCCCGTGATTAATACCGATGCGTCGCTCGGCGCTACACGCCGCACCGTGTCCAAAATCTCCCCCATCAACGGACTCTTCCATATCAACGCAACCTCCCCACTACTCGCCCCACCCCGCCGCTCACTGCGCTTCAAATCCCCAAACTCTAAGCCGTTCGCCACCGCTTGCAAAACCTCGTCCATATCCACAGGCTTCTCTAAATAATCGTACGCTCCACTCTTCACCGCCTCCACCGCCGAGGGTATACTCCCGTGCGCCGTCATTATCAACACCGGCACACTCCGGTCAAACGTCCGAATCTCCTTCAACGCCGTGATCCCATCCATCTCGGGCATCCGTAAATCCATAATCACTAACGCCGGCTTCTCCCGCCGCACCGCTTCCACCGCCGCTCGCCCGTCCCCTACTTCTAACACATTGTACCCCGCATGCTCCAAATTCGCCCGCAGCATCGTCCGATGACTTAGCTCGTCATCCACTATTAAAATCCAAATCCCTTTCTCCTTCCGTGTACTCATACCTCTCGATTCAATGGTAGTTCAATGTGAAACACTGCCCCCCGCCCTTCCTCACTCTCCACCCTCACCCTCCCACCGTGCTCCGCTACTATGTTGTCAACCGTCGCTAAACCTAACCCTGTCCCGTTCGGCTTCGTCGTGAAAAATGGCTCGAAAATTTGCCCTAATAAATGCTTCGGTATCCCCTTCCCCGTGTCCCGCACACTGATCCGCACCCACTCCCCATCCCGCTCCCCTGTCACCGTCAAATACCCCCCCTCCGGCATCGCGTCTAACGCATTCAGAAAAAGATTCAATAACGCCTGCGTAATCAAATTCTTGTCTAACGCTACCTCCCCTACCCCAGGATCCACCCCTACCGTCACCGTCACATGCCGCGCTTGTGCATCTCCCTTAATCAATCGCACCGCGTTCTCGATCACCGGCCCCAGCGCCACCCGCTCTATCTGCACCTCCACCGGCCGGCTAAATTCTAACATGCTCGTAATCACCCTGTTCAGCCGGTCCACCTCGCTGATCACTAACTCCGCATACTGACACATCGTCGCATCCCCTGCAGCCCCCGCCTTCTTCCGAAATAATTGCATAAACCCCCGGATCGAACTTAACGGATTCCGAAGCTCGTGCGCCATCGTCGCTGCCATCCGACCTAACACCGCTAACCGATCCGTCCGCTTTAAACTCTCCAATAAACGCTCATTGTCCGCTCGCAATGCCGCAACCGTCGCCCGCACCACCCGCTGCTCCTGCATTAACACCGTCACATACATCAGCGTCGCGCTGAGGACCACTAACACCGATCCCAATACTATTCCCTGTAACAACGCCTGCCGTCGTAAAGCGGCCACATCGTGCGTCGGCAACCCTACCACCGCCAACGGAAATGACCGCACTACACCCCTCCCAGGGTACATCTCTCGCATCACCCGCCGCCGCCCCGAC
>JAOACZ010000157.1 GCA_026417575.1 bacterium
CGCCGGCTCCGGCCAGCGCAATCACGCACGAAATCAGGCTCGCGTGCACTTCGCGGAACCACATTTTATGGAGGGGCACCGGCCTCGGTGCCCGCTTTTCCACGCGAACCCATCCCGCGCGAACCCAACCGACTCCAACCACCTTTTGCAACCAACAAAAATTGTCGTCGGAACTCACACTCACCCCGCTGCCCGCATCCTCTATGGAGGGGCACCGGCCCCGGTGCCCGCTTTTTCACGCGAACCCATCCCGCGCGAACCCAACCGCCACGAACCCCCCTTTGCATTTTCTTCTGGAGATTCGCCAGCCCCGGCGACCGCATTTGACGTATGTTCGCTTGCAAAACCAAATCCGAGCTCAAGGAACAATTCTTGTTAAGCACAACCGGCGATTTGCGCGATGCACGTCACGTCCAAAGTTATGTACTGTCGAAAAAATTGAAACAGCACCGCTAAACCGATGCCGCGCAATCAGAGCTGGTCAGGTGCGGGCACTTCTCCACACGCCAAGTTTCAAACGACGCAAGCGGCAGTTGCAAACGACAAAAGGCTTGATTGAACGTCGTACACATGTGCCGAGCACTACCTGCGAGATACGCGTTTGCTAAGTTTCGGGCCTCCGAGACGCTTACGCACCAGAGATACTTACGTGCAGACAACAAAGACCAATGATACCGCGCTGGATCGTGGACTTGACGCGCGGCACGGGTCACGTCTTGCCTTTGTGAAGAGTGCCACGCCAAGAGACAAAAAAATGGTGATTGCAACCGACCGAAAATGTCGATTGCAAATGGCACAAAAGGTTGATTGAAGGTGGAGGAGCGGGTGAGGTAGTTGACGATGTATGGGTGGTCATCTGAGATAGCTTATTGGCATCTTGAATTTTTTCACGTGTTATGCGCAAACATGCTGGACGGAGGTGTGTAGGGTAGTGGTGGGGGACAACGCCTGCACTCATTGCGTCTGCACAGAGAATTGGGGCGAGGAGCATTGTGTGGCTTTCGTGAAAACTGCTCTTTTTGGTATGATATCCCGCATCAAGAGCAGTAACCGAAGGGAGAGCTTATGAGGCCAACATTATTGATTCTAGCCGCAGGAATTGGAAGTCGTTACGGCGGGTTGAAGCAAATTGATCCGGTTGGGCCGGCTGGGGAAGTAATCATGGACTACTCGATTTACGATGCGTTGCAAGCCGGTTTTGGCCGAGTGGTATTTGTGATTCGGCATGATTTTGAGGCCCAGTTCAAGGCCCAAATTGGAGCGCGCTATGCCGCGCGGGCGGACGTGGCGTATGCGTTTCAGGAATTGACAGATTTGCCAGAGGGTTTTCGGGTGCCTGAAGGGCGGATGAAGCCATGGGGAACGGCGCATGCAATTTTGGCGGCACGCGACATAATACACGAACCGTTTGTGATGATCAATGCGGATGATTTTTATGGGCGGGAAGCGTACGCGGTGATCGCAGAGGCACTGCGAGGCGCACCGCCAGACGGCACGGACTGGTGCATGGTGGGATACAAAATTGGCAAGACGTTATCAGAATATGGCGGCGTGACGCGCGCGATGTGTGAATTAGATGGCGAATACCTCACGCACATTGTAGAGCGGTTTGAGATCCGCCGCGAGGGGGATTGCGTTGTTGCCCAAGATAAAGCGGGTGGCAGATACGTCTATGCGCTGGACGCGCCGACCTCGATGAACTTTTTTGGGTTCACGCCGCGGCTGTTTGAGCTGTTGGATGAGGGCTTCCGCAATTTTTTGGCGCACTCTGGGCAAGACGTCAAGGCAGAGTACTTGATTCCGACAGCGGTAAATGAACTCGTCGCGGCGCGACGCGCACGGATGCGCGTGCTTACGTGCAATGCGACCTGGTTTGGCGTTACGTATCCCGAGGACAAAGCGCGTGTCCAGGCCAGCATTCAAGAACTGGTAGCGCGTGGCGAGTATCCGTCGCCTCTCTGGAGCTAAGCATGCGCGTCCAGGCAGAAGTGAGCTGGTACCCGCTGAAAGCGCTGGACGTAACGCGTGAGATTCAGGCTTTTGTTGACGCATTGCGGGCTACGGGGGTGGAAGTTGAACTAGGAGCGTTGAGCGCGCTCGTACGCGGTGATAGCGAGGCAGTGTTCGATGCACTGAAAACAGCGTTTCACGCGCGGGCGCAGAGCGGCACCGTGGTAATGCTTGTGAAATACGTGAATTTGTAGAAGCAAAGAGCGAGGTGGCAGGACAGAGATGCAGCAGGTGATAGCAACCGATGCGGAAGCACTGCGTAACGCGTTCATTCGGGCGCCAGAGGAGCCGGAGCGCTGGGAGGAGTGGCGGACGTGGCTCGTGGAATGGGCTGCGCGTGAACGGACACGGCTCGGCCCCGTGCTGTACGATCAAACGGCGCAAGCGTGGGGGTCGCGCGCGTACGCGATGGGTTTTCTGATGCTGTGGGACCACGAGCTCATTGATCATGAGACGGGCGAGTGGAAAGTGGACGCAGTCTGTGCACGTGCGGCGCGCGAGTTTGGCGGGTACGATGTGGTATGCTTATGGAGCAACTATCCCTTAGCAGGAGTGGATCCTCGCCATCAGTTAGCATACTACGATGAATTGCCAGGCGGGCACGCCGGATTGCGCGCAGCGGTGGCGCGTTTTCACGCGCACGGTGTGCGTGTGCTCGTGGCGTATCAGCCGTGGATTCACGGCGTGCCGGAAGGTTTCCGCAGCGCGGAAGAGGCTCTCGTGGCGTTGGTGGCTGAGTGTGGTTTGGATGGTATTTACCTTGATTGTTCCGACGGACCTTCTACTCCATTTCGTCATGCCCTGGCGTCTCAGGCAGGCCCGGATAAAATTTTCGTTTCCGAAGCGCCAGCACGGCTCGAGCCCTTTGGGAGTGAGGTTGCCAGCTGGTTGCAGATGACAGACGATTCGACTGCGCCAGGAACGTATCGTAACCGCTGGCTTGATCGGCACCATTTAGTCTACGAAAGTCGACGGTATTTCTACGATCCGATCCGCGAATTGCAACGGGCGTGGATGAATGGTGGCGGTTTTGTTATTTGGGAAAACGTGTTTGGATACTGGGCGGAGTACAGTCCACGCTGCAAGTCGTGGATGCGTGTGCTCTTTCCCGCCCAGCGGCGGTTTGCCGATTGGTTCATTCATGGCAAGTGGTTGCCGCACGTAGGAGGTGGGTGTATGCCAGGTATCTACGTGAGTCAGTGGACATGGCAGGACCGCACGTTGTGGACGGTCGTGAACCGTCGTGGACATACGATTGAAAAGCGTCTTGTGCGCCTACCGGCCCGAGCGGATGCGCGCTACGTAGATGTAATTTCCGGGCAGGAGTACAAAGTGCAGGCAGAGGGCGATCACGTCTACATATGTGGGTGGCTTGAACGCGATGGAATGGCAGGGATTCTTGCCGCGGAGGAAGGCAACGAAGAGTTAGAAGATTTTCTTGCTTCTCAGCGGGCACGTTTTGCCGAAGCATGCTGGGATGCGCCGCCGTGGCGCGGTGAGCATCGTAAGACAGTCTTAGCGCATAAGCTCATGCCGGTGAAGCCAACACCACGCGTAAGCAAAGTTCCGGCGGGGATGATCCGTGTTCCAGACTACGAGGGCGTGATGACCACGCGGTATCGCATGCGCGAGTGCGGCTACATTGCAGGTGTGGCGGATGAATTGCACGTGTACGACGCGTTTGAGCAGGTATGCACGTACACGCGACATGTGCGCGTCCGGGATGTGGCAATTGACGCTTTTCCAGTGACGAATGCCGAGTTTTACGCATTTCTGGAGGCAACGGGGTATAGGCCGACAGATCCGCGCAATTTTCTTGCCCACTGGGAGGGTGGCCGGCCACCGTTGGGCAAGGAGCATCATCCGGTGGTGTACGTGTCATTGGCCGATGCACGCGCGTACGCGCGGTGGGCCAGGAAACGCTTGCCCCGCGAGGAAGAATGGCAACGCGCCGCGCAGGACGTCGCAATGAATGAATGGCCGTGGGGTGGACCGTTTGATCCCGCGAAATGCAACGGGGCCTCCTCGGGCACAACGCCTGTAGACGCATACCCGGCTGGACGCACGCCGTCTGGAGTGTGGGACTTGGCGGGGAACGTGTGGGAGATGACCGAGAGCGAGCGCACGGATGGCCATACGCGCTATTTCATTCTCAAAGGTGGGTCTTGGTATCAGGCCCAGGGCAGCCACTGGTTTTTCGATGGCGGAGCGCGGCCAGGAGACTGGGGCGCCAAGCACATCTTACTGTGTGATGCCTGGGACCGATGCGCAACGATCGGCTTTCGCTGTGTGAAAGATCTGCGATAGGAGGGCGGTGCTACTTTTATTGCAGTGAGCAACCGTGAGGAGGCAGCATTCCGTGAGACGGTAGTGTGGTCGTAGGGGATGAAAAGGGCAGACGAGTCCTGGCCGCAGAAAGATCCTCATCACGATTCACTAGATACGAAAGCCGAATGTTCTACCACAGTGAAACCGAAAAGAAAAGGCAGCATGCACTCTCACCACAAGCGAGCTAGAGGCTCATGATTTTCTCCAAGCTCAACCTCATGCATAACTACAAATTCTGGCAGCGCAACTGCGAAGATCCACCATGTGTGATTTTGATTTGGTCAGGCGTGTGAAAAAACACTCTCTGCCGGTACTCTTATTACGGTGCACTCGATATTAGAACGTGCCGCGGAGCTGGAGGCCGCTGGGACAGAGCCTGTGTGATGGAAAAGACATCGCAACGCGCCAGCAGTTCCGTATGGATGCGGAAGTTAAAATGTCTGGGCCTTGACTTGCCAGGTGACTTCTGCTACAGTCGCCTACAGTAAAAGGCAAAGCTAGCCCGGCGACAAACTCGAAAGAAACTCAATCATGTCAAGAACAAAGGAGGTGTGTCTGACAATTAGATTTTTTGATACCGCTCTTGCTGTGACTATCGGATGAGTGACTATACAATCACTTTTTTTGACGAACACTGGGTGGGGGCAGTTGTTGCCTTGCATCGCGCGGTGCTGGGGTACAGCCTGAATGCGTTGTTGGGGCCGGCGCATTTAGCGGCGGTGTATCGTATCACGGCTGCCATGCCAAGTGCGTGTGTCCGCGTTGCAGTAGAGGGCGAAGATCTCCTCGGCGCGGTGAGTGCAACCCTTGACGAGGAAAGATGCGCCCGTGAAATTCTCCGCATGCTTCCTCTCTCGCAGAAGCTGAGCATGGCTGCGCAGCTTAGCGTGCGCCCAGCGTGCTGGCGTGCGCTGATGGCCGCGCGCCGCGCCAGCAAACCCGTCGTCATCAACGGCCAGGCCGTCCGCGCGTGTCTGACGTCCATCGTGGTGGATCCAGCCCATCACGGCAAGGGCATTGGCCGCGCGTTGGTAGAGGCCGTGGAGGAGTTTATGCGTCAGCATGGCGTGAAGGTGTATCGCCTCGACACGCGCGCATCCAACACGGGCGCTCGCGCGTTTTACGCTCGGCTAGGTTTCGTTGAGCATGAACAGCGCGGATGTGATATAATCTTGGTCAAAACTTTATGATCATGCCCGCGCGGTTTGACGATGTTAGTCTGAGTGTGATCATGCCAACCTACAACGAGGCTGGCAACATCGTCCCCCTGATCCGCGCCACGTTAGAGGAAATACGGACGCACTTTACGTGCCGCTTTCTCGAGGTGCTCGTGGTGGACGACAACTCCCCAGACGAGACATGGCGGCTGGCGGGAGAGACAGGAGATCCCGGAGTACGCGTGATTCGGCGTATGAGCGAGCATGGGCTGCGGAAATCCATTGAGCACGGTGTGAAAGAAGCACGCGGGGATATTGTGCTGTGGTTAGACTGCGACTTTTCGCATCCACCGCGCTACATTCCGCAGCTGGTTGCGTGTGTATGCGTGGGCTTCGACATCGTTGTGAATTCGCGCTACGTAGCCGGGGGCGAGGATGTGCGTGAAGGCAAAGGGACCTGGCTGCAGCGCTTACTGAGTTGGCTTTTGAACCATCTTACATGGCTCATGTTGGGGCAAGCCTTCCGCGATTACACGAGCGGGTTTGTGGCTGCCAAAACCGGCGTGATTCGTGAGTTAGGACTGAACGGGGATTATGGAGAATACTTCATTGACCTGATTTACCGCGCGATACGAAAAGGCTATCGAGTCATTGAACTACCATATCGCAACGAGCCGCGCCGTGCTGGGGAATCAAAAACAGGTTCGACGATTTGTGATTACGCGCGGCGGGGCGTAAACTATATGCGCACGCTTGTCAAACTGCGTCTGCAGGGGCACATATGAGCGAACTCCGGACGATTCGTGATGGGGAGGAAGTAATCGCGATCGTGATTCCTGGCGACCTGCCCGCCGAGGGTGTGCGCTTTGTTACGCCGCAGTCGTATCCGTTTCAAGTGGGTGTCCTGTGCCATAAAGCGGGGACCGTGCTAAAGGCCCACGGGCATAAAAAGCTCAGAATTGAAACAAACATTTTTCAGGAGATTTTGATCATACAATCGGGTCGGATTGTAGTGGATCTGTATGGCATGGAGCATCAATTTCTGGAAAGCGTGGAGCTTGGCCCTGGGGATGCGATTTTGTTTGTAGACGGCGGGCACGGGGTGCGCATGCTAACGGACGCAAAAATCATTGAAGTAAAGCAAGGTCCGTATCCGGGTGATAAACTAGCGAAGGTGTTCATTGAGTAGGATGGAGGGAGAAGCACAAGTGCCGCGGAGTAGCGCGTACAA
>JAOACZ010000237.1 GCA_026417575.1 bacterium
GCGCACACTGGTATACTCCTCGATCGCAGCCGCGTGCACCACCCCCTCACACCACACTGCCAGCAAGGCTAACACAAATACGCCATGCGCCATCCGGCCGCGCCACCGCATCCCGGCCAGCAGCGCCACAACCAGTAACACCCCAGCCCACCCAGCTTCAGGAATTACATAACTGCCCGCAACGACGCGAAAGCTCCCTGGCGTGCTCGCTGGCGTGACCCCCGCAAACACTGTGGCAGCAAAGTACGCGCCCGCACCAACTCCAATATCATCCCCGCCCGTGCCCGCTTGATCAGCACTTTGGACCACCGCCCCAGTCGTGCATTGCACCATAACGAAATCTGCGCCTCCAGACGACGTCGCCCCCGTGAACGTCCCGTACGTCCAGCCAGCTACATGAAGTACTCCGCCCACCGCCTGCACCGCCAGCCCCGCATCATCAGAAGTCGTACCAATCGCGCGGAAATACTCTACCACACCGTTGGTCGTAATCCGCACAACGAACATGTCGCGCCCGCGACCCGCTCCAGCAACTTCCCCGTACGTGCCGCCAACCGCATACAACCGCCCATCGTCTCCCAGCCACAGCCTACTCAGCACATCGTTCTCATTCGTGCCAAATTGCCGCGTCCATTGCCATGTGCCGTTCGTTCTAAAACACATCACGAACCCGTCCATTCCACCATACGTCGGACCACCGTCGAGACTACCCAGCGTGACACCTCCCACGTAGACGAAGCCGCCAGCTTGTATCACTGCCGTCGCCCAGTCATCGGTCGCCGAACCGCGTGAAACTGCCCAGAGCTGAGCACCATCCGTTGCATGCGCGGCAAGGAATAAGTCGCTTGCCCCGCCGCGTGGCGAGCTGCCAAAACGATCCTCCGTCGCACCCACCACGTACACAATCCCATCCCCACCTACGCTCATGCCGAGCGCGGCGTCGTAGGCCGGTGTGCCGTAAATGCGTGTCCAGCGCCATCCGCCAAGTGTGTCATAACTCACTAACACGTAGTCGCCACTGCCGACTGCCCCCTGCGCATCGAACCCCGCGGCACACACGCCACTTACATACACATAGCCACTGCTGTCCAGGCCAATCCCTGTCGCGCTATCCGCGCCTACCGAGCCGCGCACATCCACCCACGCCACCCCACCCGTATGGTCGAGGCCCAGCACCGCAATATCCACATTATTCGTCAGCGCAGTCTCGCCTGCAACGTATACCCTGCTGCCATCAGGCGCAGCCGCCCAACCAGCTGCGTTCCCTTGCACATCGTAAACCGCGACCCACTGCCACACACCTACACTACCCCCAACCACACGCGTCAAGCTCACCGCAACTAAAGCCGCGCTCACCCATGCGCGCAACCTTCGTCCACGAATCAACACAGGCATCTGTTCACCACCGATAGTAACGATACGGGTCATCGCCAAGATCAAAGCCCGCGAGATAATCCGGGTGATAGTAGTCATCAGCGCCAGTCAGAGCGAAAAGCGCACGATCCATCCGGAAACGCGCGCCCATGTTGGCGAGCACCTGCGTGAGGGCGCGCGTTTGCCGCCATCGCGAGTAGCGCATGTAGGTGAACGTGTCGGCATTAAAGCGATTGGGATCAATTTGACACCATACTGCCACACCTGTCCCGATGTTTGTCCGGGCAAGTTGCCCGTCGGCAGCGCGTTCCCAGCCACCCGTAATCACATACACATTCGCGCTGGTACGAAAACGCAGGTCCGACGCACTCAGCCCACTCGCTTCCGGCCAGTTGGTTGGTGGCGAGATGGAACCGATGCTCGACTGCAACGCCAGAGCAACACCCAAGCCGTACGCCGGGTTGCTGCTATGCGCTAAGAAGACAACTTTGCCACCGCCATTCAAATACTCCGCTACCTCACTCGCCGTAACAGAGGCGCCTTCGCCCACAATGTTCAAGGTAGCATTTGACAGCAAGCCGCTCCCTATGCTGCACATAATGCCGAGCGTGTTGGTCACCAGGATCGCACCAGCCAATCCGCCTGTGTAGTGCGTCGTCCCATACTTCCCGCGAAACGCGTTCGTGCGCGCGTACTCGATAATGCGCCGGGCTAGCACACGAGCACCAGGATCTACTGCGTAATGATCCTCGAGGTCGCATTGACACATCACGACCACGCCGCTACCAAACTCGAGCTCCATCAGCGCCGCATACGCCAGATCAAACTCGCACTCTAAAATGGGCCGCCAGCCCGCGCGATGCGGCTTTTCAATCGGTACGCTGCACACACCCCCATGGCCTCCCCAACGCCAGCCAAATTTGACTGTACCCGCCGTCGGCGGAATATACGGGTACGGCTCGAGCAGCCCGCTCTCCCCGCGCCAATCGCGCAGATCCTCTGCGTCTAGACCACGCACCAAGGGGTGCGCATCCTGCACTGGGAACATCCGCCGCGCAATGTATTTTCCCACGCGAAAGCGAAAGACATTCGTCAGCACATGGTCACTCTGGCCGAAGATCAGTGCGCGCCCTCCGTTGCTGACATGGTGCTCCAGTTGCGGCAACAACGCCGTGCTCACGTTCCACGCCGCCCGCCCGATGCACACGAGCTGCTGCGTTTTCACCTGGCCGTCCCAACTCGCCAGCGAGTAGCCCAGTGCCGCCAGCATCGTGGTCGTCGCACCCTGCGGGTCGTACACGTAAACGAGCGGGCTGGCCAGCAACTGCGCGGCCAAAGCGAACACACCAGACATGAAAAGTGTTTTCCCGCGGTTCATGTTCACAAGCCATGGTAGCATAAATCTAGCAGTCCCCGCAAGCACAAAACAACGGCTTACTACGCAGATAGGACAAAATAGCCACCTACCCCTGGCACCAACGCTGTCGCCGAATTTATCAACACGACACCGCACCCACACTTGCACCACGCAGCAAAGGAACGATGTTTCAGCCGCCGCACTGCAGCGCCCGACGGGGCTCACTGCTACAGTAGCCACGTGAAATCAACCCGCACGAACTTCGCGAACCCCTTTTCTGGAGAGCCGTCGGCCGCACCGGCCGCTTCTCCTCGCGCTTTCACCGCCCAACCCCGCACGCATCCACTCCCATTTTTTCCTTGCCCTGGAGGGGCACCGGCCCCGGTGCCCGCAACTTTCCCTCGCATTCGGTTATCAAAGCCCGCTGGGTATTCAATCAACATGTGTCCTTGCTCGAAAATGCACAGTTGTCTCTGCAGACCTCATGCGCGCCTTGCGGACGCTTCGATTGACGAAAAGTCTCCAAACTAGTATACTTTGTCGCCATATAGGCTCTTTCAGACACTACACACACTCTACAAAACCTACACCTGCCATGATTGACGGTGACAAGAAAACATTGCCAACGAATGGCACCCCCCGCGTCCTCCCTTCGGAAGCTGATGCGCCGCGCCATGAGGTGATCCTCTACGCCTTCGGCAACATCGAGACGGCCATCGCCAATCAGTTCCTCAACGTCATCAACCTCGTCATGATCGTTGCCATGGGCATTAGCCCGTTACTCGTCGGGCTGATCATGGGGCTGAAAACACTGTGGGACGGTGTGACCGACCCTGTCATGGCCTACATTACCGACAACACTCGTAGTCGTTGGGGCCGGCGCCGGCCTTATATCTTGGTTGGTGGTATCGCTCATACCTTGTTCTTGCTCGCCGTGGTTGTGTTCTTCCCCCGCACCACAGCTTTGAAAACAAACGCCCAGCTCGAGGCGCAAAAGCAGCTGAGTAGCACACGCACTGTCATCGCTGCCAGCGCACCGAGTGCAACGAATGCTGCTCCCCTCGCGCTCACCAACGTGGCCGGCGCGCTCGCCAGCGCCACAGGCACCCAAGCTGTTAGTGCTCTTGCCCTCACGAACACGTCGGCGCCCTCCACATCAGCTCTCCCCCCTCCCCACGCCGCGCGCTCGAAAGGCGCGTGGCGGAATATCGTTGAAGGCGTGCGTGCTTTCCGCGACCCGGCCAACGCTCCCCAACGCACTGTCGTGATCTATATGCTCGTGGCGGCGCTTATTTTTACTACCCTCACGACGATCATGTCCGTACCGTACTACGCGCTGGGCATTGAGCTCAGCCCCAGTTATCACGGCCGCACTCAAGTAGTCACATATCGCGCCGCCGTTGACAAGATCGCAGGCCTGATTGCTCCTTGGGTTGCCCCATTCTGCTTCTTAACGCTCTTCCCTACGGCGCTCGATGGGTTGCGCTGGGTAGCAATCCTACTCGTCTTGATCGGCATCCCAGCCACCACGCTAATGGTCGTCTTCATCCACGAACGTACCCAGGTAACCACACGCGGGGCCAGCGCTTTGAGACTAGGCTTTTTCCGCTCCATCTGGTACACCCTGAGCAACAGCCATTTTCTGCGCATTTTCGTTCTCTATCAATTTATTGGGTTCACGAGCGGCTTGTTTGCCCAAATGGGCACCTATCTCAACATTTACTGGGTGATGGGAAGTGCCAAATCCGGCACGGCGATGGGTGCGCGTGTGCAGCTGCTCGCCTGGGCGCTGAGTTTTGCCACGTTACCACTGGTCAACTGGGCGTGCCGCCGTTTCCAGAAACACAACGCCCTCCGCTGTGCGATCGTGTGGATGAGTCTTGGCTGCCTCCTCAAGTGGTGGTGCATGAATCCGCAGCATCCTGAGTACCAGTACCTATTGCCTTTCTTCTTCTCCGTCGGCATTAGCAGCGTCTCAGTCGTGTTAAGCACAATGATGGCTGACGTCACTGACGTAGATGAGTTGCGCACCGGCACACGCCGGGAGGGCATGTTCGGCGCTGTCATGGCGCTGCTTAATAAGACGGTCGGCTCACTCACCCCCGTCCTGGCGGGCATCATCCTCGTCGCTGCGGGCTTCGATCCGCAACTGCCGCGCCAGGCGCCTGAAACGATCCTACGCCTGCGCATCTTGTATTCGTTTGTACCAGCCGCATTTCTGTTGACCGCGTTGCTGGTGCTGCGGCGCTATCCGCTCACCGCACAGCGCATGGCGGAAATCAAAGCAGAGTTGGCCCAGCGGCGCGCCGCCACATGCACGTAGCCGCGGCCACGCATTCTCTTCTGCTTGCGCCGCCAGCCCTTCGCACTAAATAGGCCGGCCTAGACAGCTCTGTATAGACCACTTATGCCGCGGCGCCTCGCAACCTTGCCCACATGTCTTGAAGAACTCTGACAAGACGGTACCAGACGTCAATACGTTTTTGTTCCCACCGCGGCGCTTCTGTCACGGGTACACACGATCGTACTCATCAAGCAATTCCAGCGCAACGTGTGCAAAATCCCCTGTGGCGGGCGAACGCCCGTACCCGAGATGGGCAAACACGACGCCCGTGACGCTGCTCTGATTGGTAAAAACCAGTTGTTTCCGCGTCCACTGCGATGAAGGATGCATCCACACCAGCGCCCGCTCAGGCTCGGGTGGCGCATACACCGCCACCCGCGCGCCAAAGAGCGCCTTGGGATCTCCGGCGCTGCTGGCACGTACTACCGCAGCTAGGCGATACACCTGCCCGGACGCTAGCACGATCGGCTGCTGCAGCCCGATCAGCACACCACGTGGGTTGGCCACGCGCAAAAATGATTGGGTCCCCTCCACATGATGCGTGATCAGTCCCGGATCTGTCTTGGCATGTTGCCACGGAAACCAATTCGAGATGGCCCGCGAAAAATCACCATTACGTACCAAATTGCTAATTGCCACGTACACGCCGACCGTGCGGTAGTGCGGCAGCGGGCGCAAGCGCCGCACCGGCAGTGCGTGCAACGGGGTAAACACATGCACGGTCAGCAGCGCGGGCGGCGGCCACGGAGGGTCACGCGGCTGATCACGATGAAAATCGAGCGTCTCCCAGCGCAACCAAAACTGCCGATTGCGCGGTGTGTCACCACGCCCAGCACACCACTGCACCCGTAATCCTGGAAACGTGCCCTGTGGTTGCTCTAACGCAGGTGGACGCATCGGCTCATGCAAACGCCCGATCGGCTGCAACTCCTCATTCAGCACAAGAATTTCCCGCCCATACGCCGTATGCTCGTACCATTGCAAAAAATACCGCTGCTGCGCGCGCACCGGCGGGCGAAATTTAATCTCCTGCGGAATCGTCCCCATCCCGCTCAATTCCCAGCGGTAGCGCCAGCGCGTCCCGCAGTAGATGCGCCAGCCACTTTCCTCGCGCCGCGCGTAGTACAGCTGAGTAAAGCCATCACGATCGTACTTGTGGTAGGCGATCACAGGACGGTTGGACACATCGAACGTCAGCATCGTGTTGCCATTCAGCAAACCACTCTGCGGCGGCACCGGGTCGACAATTTCTGCTTGCGCGTACGTGATGGGAAGGCGAAGCGGCCGCCCAGCACTTGTTTCCCAGTGCACCAGGTCTCGACTACGCGCATAACACACATCGTGATTGCTCCCACAATCCGGCGTGTCGCGCCAAACCCACACTAAGTGAAAATACCCATCCGGGCCAGGTACAGGGCCGTAAGGATAGGCGCTGCGCTGGCCCTCCCCTGATAACAGCGGCTGATCAAGCAACCGGCGCCACGTCTGCAGCCCATGATCGTAGATGTTGTACAAGTTGATCGCATCCCCGCTGCCCCCATACCGATAAGTAAAGATGAATTCTCCATGTGGCCCGTGGAGAAAGCGTGGCTGTGTGCAACGATCCTCGCGATCGCCCGTCATTCGCGGAATGCGCGTGAGGGAGTGAATGTCCCAGGCTTTGGTGGCGCGGAAGTACACAAGCGGGTCGTTGTGCATATTCCCGCTGACATGCAAGAATCCCGCAGTATCCACTGCTAAAGTGACGTAGTTATGACTGTCCCATCCAAGTTGCGAAGGCAGGCGAACAAACTCCCAGCAGGGTGAATCCAACGCACGCGCAGCGACGGTCATCCAGCGATCGGCGTCATAAAAGGCAACGAACTGGCGTCCGCTTAACGTCAGCAAATCGAAATCCACTGGATGACCTGCCCACACATTCGTGATAGGCAACGCAGTGCCGGGAGCTGGCAACGGCGCCCGCCCACATCCGCTCGCCAGCCAGAGCATCAGCCCACCTATCACCCCGCCGTGCCGCACCCAAATCTGTCTAGGCCAAAAATAACACCCAAAAGACACGTCAGCACGCCGTTTTGCTCCGATCACATGCATGCGTTCAGTGTAGCAAAAGACCGCCGCCATAGCAACGCTGCCGACGCACTCCCCATGACCCACGCACCATCATGCCCGTCACGGAACAGCGTCAGACTTGCTCCCCAGCAACGTGCCAAAATTGGCCAACCAACCTGTTGGACTCACGTACGGCTTTTCGAGCGACGTCAGCGCTGCGCGCAAGGTCTCCGGTCCCGCCACCGTCATTGTAAGCTCGGTGTCTCGTCGCGCTATGTCTCTAGCTAATGTTTTCGGCAACTTTGCGCGCACAGCTGCTTTCGACAAACACCCATATTTTGTCATCGCAATGCACTTGGCCCACGCAGGTGGCGTTTTCGTCGGCGCTGTGAGACCGAACTAGTGCGAGCAGGCATTGTCAACGCAGGGCAGGAACGCGCAGTGTTTGTCGAAGATCGCCACGCCGCCTTTGGCGTGTACTTAGGCGTCGGCCCGGCGCACTTCACGCGACATTTTTCGTCGTTTGCAAACGACGGCGTGTGGCGAGTGAATTGTTCCCGTGCGCAGACAGACCTCTGACCATGTCGTTGGCAAAAATGGCGCCCCCGGGCCGTGAGTGCTTCAGTCGCCAATTTGTGCCGTGTACACCCGCCCCTGCGAGTCACTTGATGTTCGTTTCGCGGAAGCTGCCCGCGTGCTAATCGCCTCGCCGTGAAACGGTCTCCCAAAGGCCGTGCTTCTTTCCCTCGCGATACTGCCGCGCCGTCGCGCCGCGAACGCGGGGCAGAGACGGCCGCGCTCCGTGGTTTTCTTTTACCACGTGAATTTTCTGCGCGGGCAGAGTAGGTTTACACCGCGCTGATCGGGCGCACGTAGCATACGGCGCGTTGACGGAGCGAATCAACGTGCAGATGAAGCTGGTAGTCGCTGTCAGGGCGGCCAAAATCGAGAACGCGCACGACGTGTTCCCACATGGCATCTTCCGGCAGCAGTGCCCCGAGGCGATTCTCCCTCTGCATGAGGAAGGTTTCGTTCAGAGTCGTCCCTTCGTGCTCGGGGAAGACGGCTAGATAAATCATGTTCATCTCTACCAAGTCGTTAAAAAAGTGCGTCCCCAGCGACACTTCCGGCACGAGCCCTTCGTGCATGAGCGCCAGTTCACCGATGACCGAAACCGTGTTGATCTCTTTGAATGACACCGGGACGCCCATGGACGGCATGGACGTGCCCCATCGCCCTGGGCCGAGGAGCATGATTGTCGGTGGCGCACCTTGGGACGGAAGATGAGTAAGCCGGCCAATCACGCGGGCGATGGCGTAGCGCTCCTGCTCGCGTAAACGTGCGTACGCCGCAGGCACGACGAACACGACGCGATCAATCGGTGTCGCCAAGCTTTGGCCGACAATTGGGCCGTGTGTCTCAAAAACGACATTCTCCGGTGGCAACTGTGCCGGCACGTGCCCAAGCTCGCCACTCCCACCAATGCGCACTTGGAACGGACGGCATTGCACCAAATTGATCCGATAGCCACCCTCTTCGGGAAAATTCACCGTAAACTCGATATCCACAGGCGATTCATAAGTCTCCTGAAGCAAAGCGAGCATCGTGCGCATGGTCGGGATGAAATCCGTTTCGCCAAATAAGCGCGCGAATGTCAGTTCCCACGGCTCCACGCCACGCAATTGCAGTTCTTCCGCACGGCGCGCTTGTTCTTCGTCGAGGCTGGCGAGCAGCTCACGTACCCGCGGCGGAAGGACAGGAAAAATCTCACGCACATGCCGCGTTACCAACGTATTCTCCTCCAGGTCGAGCACGTCAAGCGCATGTTGCGTGTACTTGCGCGCTGCCGCGGCACTTCCCTCCGGCCGCTGCGTCGGCGCGTTTAGCGCGACAATCCGCGTGTAATCATCTTCGACCCGCTCCACCGCATGCGTCCCTAGCCCACACACCAGCCGCAGCACCCCCGCCTGGGGGTCAATCTCCTCGTTCCATACATACGGGTTGTACGAGAACCCAACGCCAGCGGCGGCCGGGAAGAACCACCGCCCGTACTGATCGCCTGACACGCGCTGAACCAGCAAGGCCATCTGTTCGTCTTCATTGAGCAAGCCATGATGCACACGGTAGAGCAGGGCTTCCTCACTCATCGTACTCGCATACACCGTGCGCACCGCGTGGAGAAACTGCGCAAAGCGTTCCTCGGGCGTACCCTGGTTCGCTAGAAAGACGCTCTCGTACTTGCCCGAAAAGGCGTTCCCGTAACTATCCTCTAGCAAACTGCTCGAACGGACGATGATCGGTGACTGTCCGAAATAGTCTAACATCTCCATGAACTGATCTTCGATGTAATCAAGAAACGTCCCCTTCATAATCCGCTCGCGCGCGATGGCAGCGCGCTCGAGCATGTCGCTAATGCTGCCGCTTTTCCGCCGCAACCACCAACAATCATTCTGAATGATGTAGGTGTAAAATACGTCGGAGCCGATGTAAAAGGAGTCGTGCGGTTCCAGTATCCGCTCCCACGCCGGATTCGCTGCGCGGAGGATTTTCTGCGCCAGGAGCATGCCGCGCGCTTTGCCGCCGATGAGCCCCGAGCCAATCATGCGCTGCATGATGGCGATCAAATCATCCAGGCTAAAATAACGCCGTGCGAGTGCAATGAAGGGCTTGTCGCGCGTGATCAACATACGTAGCAAGTGCTCGCGGTGTGGCTGTAACTCGTGCGCCGGCTTTTCCCCGCGCGCCACGGCCGCCTGGCATGCCTTCGCCTCGTGAAACGAGCGTATCCATGGCCCATAGCGCTGAATCGTGAAATTCATCAGTGGTTTCGTCTCGCTCGTAATCACGTCCGCGATGATTGCGCTGTTCGTCACAGGCACAAACTGCTCTCCTCGCCACTCATGCATCATGTACATCGTCGGCGAATGGCGTTGATCAACTTTTTGCGGTTGGAGGTAGATGCGCCCAGCATACTCATACACGTCGGCAATCACCTGCGCCGTTGCGTAGATTGAGTCTGTGGCATGGTTGGAGTGCTGTTTGCGAATTAAGGCGAAATAGGCAAGTGACTCCGTACGCAACACGTACGGACATACGACAAGGAAAAAATTGGCGAGCATACGATCGCTGTACCACGCCTCAGCCAAACCGGACAGCGTATCGAATACATACCAGCTGTCGGTGCTGGTGCGCTCGATGATGTTCACCGTCTCTGTTACGAACTTTTCAAAGCCCACCGTGGGATCAAGCTCGTGCATGTGAATGTCATCCGCCGGGCTAAGCAATGGCGGATGATCTGCAAAGCGCATGTACTCGATGTGAATCCCGTGCGCTCGGGCGTAGGTGGCCAGCGGGCGCACAAAGCGCCCGTACTGCGCGCTGTCATCTATTTCCCACACAAAATTGTCACCGGCAAAGACACCGTGCAGTAACTGATCCAGGTTCGGCAAGCCTGTTGAATACGGGGCGTGGGGCATGCTCAGACTCCCTGAGATTCTTGCAGGGCCACCCAGTCTGCATACAGGCGGTGCAGTTCCGCCTCGAGCTCTGATAACCGCTGCGCAGCACGCGTCCCCTCTTGATACCGACCTGCCGCGTAGGCTTCTGCCGCGGCGTGTTCGCATCTGCGCTTCTCTTCCTCGAGGACCGCGATGGCACGCTCGCACTGCTCGATGCGGTATGGGGAGGGCTTGCGGGGCCGCGGCGTGCGCACTGTCTCCTTCACGTGTGGTCTTGCTCTCTCCGCAGGCTGCGCCGCGGCCTCTTCCCGTGCGCTGCGCGTGAGCCAGAACTCGGTATAGCTGCCCGGATACGAAACAACCCTGCGCTCGCGTACCTCCAAAATGCGTGTGGCAACACGGTCCAGAAAGTAGCGATCGTGCGATACGACGAGCAACGTACCGCGAAATTCTTCTAACGCTTCCTCCACCGCCTCACACGTCTCAATATCAAGGTGATTCGTAGGTTCATCGAGAATCAAAAAATTCGGCTCGTGCACCAGCAGACGCGCCAGCTGCAAGCGATTGCGTTCACCACCAGACAAGGCCCCCACCAGCTTATCTACCGCTTCGTCGCGAAAGAGCAACCGGGCGAGAATCGCCAGAGCGTGTTCTCGGGACGCCGCACCAGCCGCGCGCAGCTCCTCGTACACTGTCCGGCGCGGATCAAGCAACTCCTGTTGCTGAGCCACATACCCAATCCGGACGCTTGGACCCACGCGCAAATACTCATGGTGCCAGTGCCCATGGGTGACAATGTCACGCAACAATGTCGTTTTGCCACACCCATTCGGGCCAACCAGCGCGACACGCTCACCCGACGTAATGTCAAAACTTACCTGTTCGAAGAGCACACGCCCGTTATACTGCTTCGAGTAGTTCTGCACGCGCAAAACAATATTGGCATGCGTGTGCGCGCCGTCAAAGCGAATGGCAGCACGTGGCTGCGCCGCAGCCGGCGCAGCCACCGCCTCCGCAGTCACGTGGCGCAACTGTGTGAGGCGCGCACGATAGCGGGCGCCCCAATTACTGTGAGCCCGCGCTAAATCAGCAAAGCGCTGCACCAGCTTTTGTAGCTTCTCCACCCGCCTCTCATAGTGTGCATACGCGCGTTCTTGGCGCAGCTCCTCTTCTAGTTTGAGGCGCCGATAGGTCGAATAGTTGCCCGCATAGCGGCGGACCCGGCCGTGAGCAACCTCGAGAATGCCTGTGACCACCCGGTCTAGCAAATAACGATTGTGCGACACCATGACAATCGTGCCATGAAAACTCATCAGAAATTCCTCCAACCACGCCATGCCAACGTAATCAAGGTGATTGGCGGGTTCGTCCAGCACTAACACCTCTGGTCTACTCAAGAGCGCCTTGGCCAGCGAGAGCACATTTTGCTCGCCTCCCGACAAGCTCGCCACAGGCTGCACTCGCTTCGCAGCTAAGCCAAACACCTCAAGCATTTTCGCCACCCGTGCTTCATACTGGTCACCCTCGATACGCTCGAAAGCATCCCGCGCCTGTTGATACACACGCATCGCTTTTTCCACGTCGTCGCCTGTCGCGCTGGCAAGGCGCTTCTCAGCTGCACGTACCGCCGCCATCTGCGCGCGAAACTCCCTGAGCAGATACTCCTCAACACTCTCCCCCGGCGGGCTCGCAAGGTATTGCGGTACGTACCCAATCCGCACCCCTTCCGCACGCGTTACACTGCCGCTGCTGGGCTCCTCCAGCCCAAGCAAAAGCTTTACGAGCGTCGTCTTGCCGGTTCCATTTGCACCAACGATACCCAGCTTTTCGCCGGCCTCTACCGTGAACGAGACCTCTGTAAATAGCGTGCGCGCACCGTATTCTTTGCTTATTCCGCAAGCCCTGAAGACGTGCATCCAGTCCTACGCGCCGCGTTCCCTGTGATGAAAAAAGCTGGACAGCATAGCTTCATTGTAGCGATTCAGCCGACCAGGCGCAAGGCGCATGGGCGTTCTTCTCACCCTGGCACCACGCGCCGCGCACATGCTATGGCGTGTGGTTCAAGGAACGCGGCTACCCTTTTTCCTCAGCAAGCAGAACAATCACTCTTTTGCAAGGATCACGCACCAGGGCGAAGGTACCTCGCGTACTTTCTGGCATGAACACCGCGTTGTAACCAAATTGCTATACTAGGCAAATGCATTTTCAACCCACCAGCGTGCGGCAGATAGCACCATGCGTTCGCGGTGCAACTTCAGCCAACCATGTGCTGCTTTCACGGCATGATGCGGCTGCGGGACGAGCACTCCCCCGCCTAGACAGCCCCCGACTCATTTTCACTGACCCGCTGCCGTGCTGCGCCCACAGACGAATCGGGCGTACTATGTCTGAACGCGTGCAGGTGGAACATCCGTGGCGGCAGCAGCCTGGCAAGCGCGCCGCCCTTACCTTGTTCGTAGCGACCGTCGCTGGGAGCCCAGGATGCCCTTCTCGATCGTGGACGCCCGCCCTGAGGAGAGGCTCAGCGCACCACAGGGCTTTGCATGAGTCTGGTGCTCTAATAGCTGCCGTGAGCCTAGCAGTAGGCGCGTGTCCCAGTGACGGGGGCTCGGGCCGCCATGTGCACGTTCGCGTCTCATGCCTCCGTGCCTGCTGTATGTGCCGTTCGCATGTGATACGGCCAGGTGCTTAATGAACACTCAGGTGAGCGACAACACACCGATGGTCGAGCTGTGCGGAGTGGGAAAACGGTTTGGCGCGATGTGGGCGGTGCGTGACGTCACTTTTGCCGTGCAGCCTGGCTGTGTCACGGGATTGCTGGGCCCCAATGGCTGTGGTAAAACGACGTTGCTTCGCTTGTGCGCGGGATTGCTCCGGCCCGATACAGGAACAGTACGGATTGCCGGTGTGACACAAGGGCCAGAGGCCGTTGTAGCTCGTGCACAGCTCGGCATGGTATCCGCTGACGCGCCCCTCATGAACGAGCTGACAGTTGCTCAGGCACTGGAACTGCAGGGGATTCTGCAGGGTTTGCGCGGAGCGGCCTTGCGTGCGGCGTGCGCACATGTGACTGAGGAGTTCGCTTTGGGCGATTTCCTGCATCGGCGCGTGCAGGTGCTTTCCACCGGCATGCGCCAGCGCGCAGCCATTGCCAGTGCGATGATGCATGCTCCACGGGTCTTGCTACTCGATGAGCCTACGGTCGGGCTCGATCCCGATGTACGCGCTCATTTGTGGAATTGCTTGCGCGCGTTGGCTGCCCGTGGCGTGGCCTTGTTGCTTAGCACGCACTACTTGGAAGAGGTCGTGCGTGTGTGCGATTGGGCACATCTGCTCGTGCGTGGTACGCTCTCCCTCAGTATGAATGTGCGTGCCATGGAAGGCTCCGTCACGGCGCTGGAGCAGGCGTTTTTTGCCGCCCTCCTTCAGGAACAATCGCCATGCGAACAGGTCTGCACCAGTGGCTCGCGTTAACCCGCGCGTACGTGGTAGCGTGGCTGCTCACACCGCGTCACGCGTGTATCAGCCTCGCTGCGGCGGTAGGATATCTGGCGGTGATTAACCAATCGTTCGTTGTGGCGCTGACGCCTCGTGTCCGCGTCGGCGTGCACACGAAGGATGCGAACATTGGCCAGCATATTCGGGATGAACTGATGGGTAAAGGACTTGCTGTCATCGCATACGCGACGCCGGCAGAGGCCCTCCACGCGCTTTCAAATGGGCTGCTGATGGCAGTTGTTGACGTCGCCCCCCGCATGGAGTGTGTGACGGTCAGTTTTGCCGGTCGCAATCCGTTGATGGATCGCGAACTTGTCAATGTCCTTTTTCAGATGACCGCCAATTTGGCGGAAAAGGTGCGGACGCGCTATCGCCTGAACATCCAGGGCATCAGTTACACGCCTCATGCAGTACGCGCCTTTGTTACCGCAAACCTTGTTTCCTTCCTGCTGCTGAGTCTTATCATTATCAACGGAGGCATTGTTCAGGTCTTGGCGGTGGAAGGACAAACGTTGTTCACTCAGTTACTCACGCCCGTCTCGCGCGCAGTCCTGCTGGCAGCGCGCCTGAGCAGTGGCATCCTCGTCTCCCTCGCCGTGTTTTTGTTGGCATATGCGCTCTGCGTACCTGTGGTCGGGCTTCCTTTGCCCGCGCGCCCGCTGGCCTGGCTTGCCGTGTGTCTGTTGCAGCTCCTCAGCACGGGTGCGGTGTATGTGTATCTCGCCCTGATCATTCGGCGCTATATTCCCTTTGCCCAGATTAGCGTTATAAGTGTCACGCTGCTAACTTTTGCAAGCGGGGCCGTCACACCGTTTGAGGTAATGCCCCAATGGGAGCGCGTATTCGCTACGTGCACGCCGGCACTGTACATGATCCGGAGCATGCGCGCCGTCATGCTAGCCACCGAACCCTTACGTCTCAACGATCTCGTCGTGTTGGCGATGTGGGGGTTAGCGGGAAGTATGCTTGCCTACCTGCGTTTGCGACGGATGACCTTGGTGTAGCTGGGGGTTACGTTTACTTCTGCGTTTCGGAGGTAAGTTTGCCGTTGTTTCATGCTGATGTGGCGATCCCTCTTACCACCACAGCGTGGCGAACGGGGCATGGTCTTCGCGTGGCCGGCCGCCACTCTCATGCATGCCGCCGTGGCCATCGTGCGCAAGTGCACGGCCCGAACCCCGCAGATGCTATATTGCCTGTACACGTCGGCTGAAGCTCACGCCTTCTTAGGTTGACTTCCTTCTAAGGCAACTCGACCGTTACATTTCAAAAGGCTCTTTCTGCTGCGCCCACCGCCGCGTGGTACCACCTCGCTCCATTGCGCACCCGTTGCCGCTGTGGTACAATACATAGGCATGGCCACCCGTCCGTACAAGGCACCGCACGTGCGCATGGGGTTCATGATGGCTGTGGCGGTCATCATTGGTTCAGCGCTCTTCGTGTTGCTCGGGCTGGAACATCGCCGAACGCGGCAAGATTTCATTGATCTCGCCACACTGGAAGCACAGGTTGTCCTGCGCACGGTCGTCGCCGCGATCGAAACCGCGGCCAACATTCGACGCCATCTGTACCACGCCGGTGTGGATACCAATCTTGTGCAAGAAATCATGTCCCAGCACGGCACCGGCCGTATTCTCCAGCGTTTTGGCAAGCTGGGTATGTTTGATTACCTTGTCTGTCAGGACCATCGTGGCATCGTTGCCGGCCATGGCATCTCGGAGTTAAGTAGCATTGCGGCTGATCCTTTCTTAGCTGCGGCTCTTTCCAACGGTACTTTTGCGACACGTGTGATTACCAACGGGATTACCCGCTTGGAGGCTGTGCAACCTTTTGCAACGGAGCGCGGGCAGTATTTGTTGCGCGTTGCGATCAGTTTACACTCGGTGCACCAGCTGGAACAACGCAAATTACGGCGGATGCTGTTGATGGGTGGCATTGCGCTTTTGTGCATCCTCTTGCTGGTCGTCTTTGTCGTCAACCTCCACACCGCGCGCGTGCTGGCACGTGAGCGCGACGCCATCACCCGCGATGTTGAGCGCATGCAGGAAAAATTGCACCAGCAGGAACGCGTGGCTGCTATTGAGCGCTTGGCTAGCGGCGTCGCCCACGAAGTTCGCAATCCGCTTAATGCGATTCAAATTCTGGTTCAGCGAATGGAGCGCGAAGTCGTTCCCAGCGATGCCAGCGCGACGAAATACAGCGAGTTCATGCGCATCATCAAGGACGAACTACGTCGCATGAACCAAATTATCGAGGAGTTCGTGCGCTTCGCCCGCGCTAAGCCACCGGCCTTCGAACACGTGCTCCTGCCAACCCTCCTGCGCGACGTTTGCTACCTCCAGCATGCGTTCTTCCAAAAAAAAGGCGTCTCCCTCGTCGAGGCGTTTGACCACGCTCACATGATGATCGAAGCTGATCCGCAGCAATTGAAGCAAGCCGTCACTAATCTCTTGACCAACGCTCTCGAGGCCACGCCCTCCGGGGGCACCGTCACGCTCAGCGCCACCCAAACGCGTACGCACACGACCGTGTGCGTGACTGATACCGGCTGCGGCGTTCCCCCTCACTTGCATGATAAAATTTTCGACCTCTACGGCGCGTCTGGCAAAGAATATGGCCTCGGCCTCGCTATCACGCGCCGCATTATTCAAGATCATCGCGGCACCATTTCCATGCGATCCAACTCCCCGCGGGGGACGATCGTGGAATTCACCCTGCCCAATTCTCAGCATGCGCATCCTCATCATCGATGACGAACCGGCGCAGTGTGAGTCGCTGCGCGGCTTCTTACAGCATCTTGGGCATAGCGTCGTTACGGCCGCTGACGGTCAGTCCGGGTTACAAATCGTCACGCAACAAGCGCTCGACGTGGTCTTTACGGATTTCCGCATGCCCGGCCTGGACGGCGTACAAGTGGTTGAGGAAATTCGCAAACGCGCCCCGCTCATCAAAACAATTGTCATCACTGCCTTCGGCGAAATCGAGCTCGCCGTCACTGCCATGAAGGCCGGCGCCTACGACTTCATTACTAAGCCGATTGATCTCGATCAAGTGGAGTTGCTCCTGCGCCGCATTGCTGAGCACGTCCAAGTGCTCCAAGAGAATCGGCGTTTGCGTGAGCTCCTCGAGCGTGACGCGTCCTTCGATAGCATCGTTTCCGCTAGCCCGGCCATGGAGCACGTGTTGAACCTGGCCGCACGTGTCGCCGACAGCGCCAGCAGTATCCTCATTTGTGGCGAAACCGGCGTGGGTAAGGAGCTTGTCGCACGTGCTATTCACATGGCCAGTCCGCGGCGCGACCGCCCCTTCGTCGCAGTGAATTGCTCCGCACTGAATGAGCACCTCCTCGAAAGCGAGCTGTTCGGCCATGAAAAAGGCGCCTTCACCGGTGCAATTAGTAGCCGCATCGGTCGCTTCGAACACGCTGCCGGCGGCACTTTATTCCTCGATGAAATCGGCGACCTCCCCCCGAGTGTGCAAGTCAAACTCCTGCGCGCCCTGCAAGAGAAAACGATCGAACGCGTCGGCAGCAACACGCCTATTACCGTGGATGTCCGTTTAATCGCCGCCACTCATCGCAACCTCACCCAGGAAATGGCTGCCGGCCGCTTCCGCGAAGACCTCTACTATCGCCTGAACGTCGTCACCATTTGGGTGCCCCCTTTGCGCGAACGGCGTGAGGATATTCCTGTACTCGCACACCGCTTTCTCGAGGCCTGTACGCGCGATCGTCACAAGCTGGTGAAAGGCTTCACGCCTGAAGCCATGGACATCCTCACTCGCTATCACTACCCAGGTAACGTCCGCGAGCTGCAAAACGCCGTAGAGCGCGCCGTGTTGCTCACCCGTACCGAGTACATTCAACCTTGCGATTTGCCCGAAAACTTCCTTGTCGGCGGGCCTTATGAACCCCTTGCAGGCCACGCTGCTATCACTTTGCCACTCGCCACGAACCTCCCCGAAGCCGTTGAGCGCCTTGAAAAAGCGATCGTGTTGCATGCGTTGAAAGAAACTGGTGGTAATCAAACCCGCGCTGCACGCCGCATCGGTATCTCCGAAAAAAGCGTGCGTGATCGCTTGAAAAAATGGGGTTTGAGTCACGATGACCATTCCAGCGAAGTACCAGATTCTGGGGAAAAAGACCGCATACACTGACGTGCTCAGGTACCACCCCAGACCGGCGCCGTTACGTTTGCAATCCGATGCTTGTCGCGAAACCGCATCTGAACACTCGCGGATCCTCACCATAACAGCGGAGTTTAACAGTCCCAATGCACTTGCTCAGAAAACAGCTCGCCGACCTCGCGTCGCTCGATATCCCGCAGACCAAACGCCCTGATTTTGACGTTTTCTGGGACGAGACCCGCACACGTGTCGAACGCACGCCGCTAACCCTACAGTGTGTGCCTCGCCCATATCCACTGCGGAGAATGGAAGTCTATGATGTTTCTTTCTCCGGCCTGGATGAAACACCAATTCACGCGTGGCTGCTTCTCCCCGCTGGTTGCACAAAACCTGTCCCAGCTGTGGTCCATTTCCATGGTGCGGGTGGTTCGCGTGGCATTCCTGCCAGCTACGCCCATTGGGTGCTTCTCGGTGTGGCTGTCCTAGTGATGGATTTTCGCATGCAAGCAGGCTTGACAGGCAGTCGCACGGGATTCGTTGGCGCGCAGAGCTTGGGCTGGACCGCGCTCGGCCTGACGGACAAGCACAGTTACTACTTGTATCACGTTTGGTCTGATGCACTGCGCGCGTTGCGCGTTGCTCGTGAGCATCCTGCCCTGGACGCCGCACGGCTTGCCGTGGACGGCGCTAGTCAGGGTGGCGGCACGGCCCTCGCCATGGCTGCCCTTGACCACTCGGTTGCCCTCTGCATGGCTGACGTGCCCAGTGCATGTTGGATGGAAAAACGCATCTTCGATCGCACCGGCGGCGCTAAGCACATTGCTCACTTCCTCGAAGATCATCCTGAACTGGTGGAGACGGTCCTGAGCACGGTAAGCTACTGCGATAATCTGAATCTCGCCGACCGCATTACTTGCCCCGTGCTAATGTCCTGTGGCTTGAAGGACCCTGTCTGTCCACCTGAGACCGCCTATGCTGTGTACAACAAAATCAGCGCACCAAAAGAGATGGTTGTCTATCCATTTGCAGAGCACGACGGGGGTGGCTGGCTGCATAAGGAACGTAAATTGGCATTCGTTCAACAGCACTTCAATCTGTAATGACCGCCTGCCCGGACGGCCATAAACATGGGCGATGAGGTCCTTTTGCCGCTGAGCAGCAGTTCTCCCTCGCGGGAACCGCGTTCCTCCATGGCCACTGACAAGCTTTTCTCGTGCGCACGCGAAGATCAGTGAGTTTATCTGTCAAGACCTATTTTACTTGACACCCCGGCAGGCCTCCGTTACAATTATCGCCCGATGCGTTGGATTCGTTGTCCAGTATGTGGTGCCGATAATCGGACGGTGTTGATACGCGGATGCGATCGCTTGCATCATCTGCCAGGGGAGTTCACGCTGGTACGCTGTGCGTGCGACACCGTCTATATCAACCCACAACCGGAACCGTATGAGCTGGCCACATATTATCCGGAAAGCTACCTGGCCCACCGCGCCACGGCCTGGCGCTCGCCCTTGCGGCGGCATCGCCGCTGGAAGGAGTATCTCCTCCGTTGGTACTACGGCTATCCCTTGGGAGGATCTCCACCACCACGATGGGCCCGCGCACTCCTCCGTCCCTTCCTCCGTCTGCCCGCGAAAGGAACATTGAAGAGCGTATTGCCCTATCATGGCGAAGGGCGCTTACTCGACGTAGGCTGCGGCAATGGCCGCTGGCTGCGAACTATGCAGGCCTTCGGTTGGCGCGTGCAGGGAGTGGAAGTGAATCCTGCTGCCGCTCGCACTGCCAATGAATTAGGTGTCCCCGTCTTTTGTGGGACCTTGGTCGATGCACACTTCCCAGCCGCATCGTTCGATGTGGTACGTCTGCATTACGTGTTCGAACATCTGACCAACCCAGGCGAGACGTTGGCAGAAATTTCCCGCATCCTTGCGCCACGCGGGCTCTGTTACATTCGCATTCCGAATATTCGCAGTTGGACATGGCGTTGGTTTGGCACCTATTGGTTTCCACTGGATGTGCCACGCCATGTCATCCATTACTCGCCCCGTTCGTTTGCGCGTCTAGCGTCTGCGCACGGGTTGCGCGTGCGGCGGATAACATTCCGCTCCCCGTTGGCGGGATTTTTCACCAGTCTTGAATTTATGCGCGCGGCGGGGGTGCTGCCGCGCTGGCTCCGGCCACTGCGGGGTGATCGCGCGCTGTGGCGTAATGTCTGGCGCCCGTGTAGCTGGCTGATCGATCGCCTCCACCGCGGAGACATGGTCACGTACGAGCTCGAGCACTCTGCAAGCGAACCTCCACGCTGTTGATGAACGCATCCCTCTTCGCACGTCTTTTCGCCAGTTGGAAGCCGCCGCATATTGCCGACCCCGCACGCCGCGTTGGCCTCTGGTACTCGTTTCTCGACGGTCTATGTGCCATGGCGATGGTAGGCTTGTTGGAGACGCATGCCATGGCGGCCTTGATTTCGCTCCACGCGTCGAAATTCGAGCTGGCGCTGATGGGCAGCCTGCCGCTCTTTCTCTCTGCGCTTGTACAGCTCGTAACCCCGGCCGTCTCCGCGAAAGTTCATTCGCGCAAACGGATCGTTCTCTGGAGCGTGTGGACACAGTGTATCTGTTTGTTTCTCTTGGCATTCACAGGCTACGTCGCACATGCGCCGGCGTTGGTATTCGTGCTGCTGTACGCGGCGTATGCGATGAGTGGCAGTTTTGGCGCGGGCGTGTGGTCTTCCTGGTTCGCCGATCTCATGCCGGCGGAAATTCGCGGGCAGTATTGTGCCTGGCGCAACCGCTATTTCAGTATCGCTCAAGTCTCTGTGGGGCTCCTCTCTGGCATGATTGTGCACAGAATCACCCATGGGCTCACGCCGCACTGGAAAGATTTCATGGCGATCCTGCTCACCGCGCTAGTCTGCCGGGTTTGCTCTTCCGTATGCCTGGCTAAGCAATACGAACCACCGCTTACGTTTCAGCCCGTCGTGCGCGATTTTACTTACTTGGATTTTCTTCTCAAGGCGCCAACGAGCAACTTTGCTCGCTTCACCCTTTTTGTCGGCCTTATTCATGGTGCGACGGCGGTCAGTGGGCCATTCTTTAGCAAGTACTTCCTGTCCGACCTGCACTTGCCGTATGCGACATTTGCTTTCGTTACCAACGCTCACCTGATCGGGACACTGCTCTTCTTGCCCTTCTGGGGAAAGGTGGCTGATCGTTATGGGAACTGGTGGGTGGTCCGCGTAGCTGCCACGGGGATTGCACTCATTCCGGTTCCCTACCTCTGGCTTGCTCACCCGTTCTGGCTGTGGTGGCTGGGTTTTGCTGCCGGTGCCTTGTGGTCCGGGTTTGGTCTCGCCACGTTCAACTACCTGTTGGATACGGTCACGCCGCCGCGTCGCGTACGTTGTTCTGCCTACCTGGGCGCGACTGTCGGTTTCTGTGTGTTCGCTGGTGGCATGGCCGGAGGTTGGCTGGCTTATCACCTCCCTCCGTTGTGGTTCTGGCGCTATTCTGCGCAAACGTTGTTTGCCCTCTCCGCGCTCCTGCGCTTAGCGGCTGTAGCTGTGTTTGTTGGCTTCGGGCTGGTACGCGAAATCCGTCATGTGAAGCCTGTCTCTCCCGCAGAGATCTTTGCCGAATTTCCCGGCGTCCGCTTGTCACTCGACTTCGTGCGCAACACCTATCGCGCGTTGCGACGGATTTAGTGCCCACCGCTCGAGCGCTGGGTCGTACCCATCAGTGCCGCAATACGCCGCTCCGCATACGCCTTCATCACGATCATCGCGTCTTTCGTCAATTGCGGTTGTATGCGAACAAGTTTCTGGCCCACAGGTGTTCGATAGAACGCTAACAACGCACGCAGATCCTCAACCGTCAGGTACTTTTCATACACTGGGATGACCTCCCGCACCATCTCGTCTGGTTTCAATACGTCGCGCAGTGTCCTCTGCACATCGTCCGGCAACATACGGAGCATGACCTCCAGCATCTCCTCTGCTTGCTGTTGGGCGTGTGTTACGTGCAAAAGCTCGCTCACCAGTGCCCGTTTGGCCCGCGCATAGACCTGCAGATCCGCGGGAACACGTTCCTCACCGGCTAAGGTGAGGACACTCAGGCTGCATACAATCACGATCGGCCAGCGTTGCATGCCGATTCCTCCTAAAGGATTACCTTCTCATGCTCTGCGACCGAAGAGCAATTTCACAGTTGACTTAGTATACCACTTTGGACGGCAATTGTGTATAATAGAAATGATCTCGTAACATTTCTCTCCGTGCTGGGCAACTATCAGCACGGGGCTATCGGCTGTCTAACCCATACAAGCACACAAGGTAGTTTTATGCCGACCTACGAGTATGAATGTCAAAAATGTCATCACGTGTTTGAGATGTTCCAAGGTATCACGGATGCGCCCGTGCGGCGCTGCCCACAGTGCAAGGGTAACGTGCGGCGCCTGCTCGGTACCGGCGCTGCAGTGATGTTCAAAGGCACCGGCTTTTACGAAACGGATTACAAGCGTAAGACTAGCGCACCTGCTCGCACGGAAAGTCGCAGCGAGACGACCTCTGGTACCTCGAGCACGCCTGGCAGCTCGTCAGCGTCATCCACGTCTTCCACGTAACCCGGGGTACGTCCGCTTTTGCTATGCCCGGCATAGCGTGTCCATTATTGCCAGCGGCTCCATACCCGAGCAGCACATGCTTGCCAAACGCATTATTCCCTGCCTGGATGTAAAGGCCGGCCGCGTGGTCAAGGGAATCAACTTTCTTGCGCTGCGAGATGCGGGCGATCCAGTGGAACACGCGCGCGTGTACGATGAGCAGGGCGCCGACGAATTGGTTTTCCTTGACATCACTGCCTCCCACGAGCAGCGCGGGACGATGCTGGACGTCGTGCGCCGAACCGCCGAGTGCTGCTTCATGCCGTTAACTGTGGGTGGGGGCATTCGCAGCCTGGATGATATGCGCGCGCTGTTGCAGGCCGGTGCAGACAAAGTGTCCATCAATACAGTCGCGGTAACAACGCCATCGCTAATTGCGGAAGGTGCGCGCTGGTTCGGCAGCCAGTGTATCGTTGTAGCCATCGACGCGCGGCATCGCCGGCGCAATACCCCGGTGAATCTGGCCGAAGCACACGCCCTTCAGCTTACCTGGGACACGCGCTGTGTGGCATTGGATGAAACATCGGCGTGGGAAGTGTACGTACATGGAGGACGCACACCCACCGGCCTCGATGCCGTCAAATGGGCCCAGTATGTAGAACACTTGGGAGCCGGCGAACTGCTCGTGACCAGCATGGATGCGGACGGCACCAAAGCTGGCTACGACATCCCGCAGCTCGCCGCCATAACGTCAGCTGTCCACGTCCCGGTCATCGCTTCCGGAGGAGCAGGCACACTTGCCCACTTTCACGCCGCGCTCACGGAGGGTGGTGCTGACGCCGCACTTGCTGCTTCTTTGTTTCATTTTCGCGAGCTGACAATCGCAGAAGTCAAAGCCTACCTCGCCGCGCACGGAGTCCCCGTGCGCCCGTGCCCGTAGACTCAGGCATGGGCCTCCCGAGGCGCAAGCCCGCCCAACTACTCCCCAAAAAAGTACGCGGCGAGCAGGACACGCCCCCTCGCCGCGTCTAGACCAGTCAAGCCCTGCGCGACAGTTACTGCTGACTAATCGCGCTCACCGGGCAGACATCCGCACACTTTCCGCAATCCAC
Organism: bacterium; assembly: GCA_026417575.1. Lineage (GTDB taxonomy): Bacteria > Auribacterota > UBA3054 > UBA3054 > JAPLST01 > JAOACZ01. Next base: position 23,917 of record JAOACZ010000237.1, read on the forward strand.
ACACTTCTCGGCGTCGATCACGTACGTCGTGTCGCCCTTGCTGATGGCGCTCACAGGGCATTCTGGTTCGCACTGCCCGCACGCCACGCAATCGCTAGAAATGACATACGCCATGGTCATGATCCTCATGGTTACCGCCGTAGCAATTTCTTGCTTCGTGAAATTGCTAGGCTACTCTCCTTCAGTATACTGAAAAATTGCCCCCGCGTCAAGCCCACTTTCACCTCAGCACCACGCGGAATCCGTCACCTACATTGCTTGCTGCCAAAAGATCTTCCCCCAACCTGAGCGCATTCACAGCTCCATGCTTTAGTTCGGGGAAGATTACGCCCGCCAGATGCCGTCACCCACGTAGCTCGCCTACGTATGGCGCGCGGCGTTGCAGTTGCACAGGTTTCTCGTACACGAACACACGCAAGGGAGCGCCGCGCTCCAAGGTAACACGAACCCGGCCCTCGCGGACGTCCACCAACAAGTGCCGGCCTCGGTACACTACGCGAAAACGGTAACCTTCCCACGCCGCGGGGAGAGTCGGTGCAAAGCTCAAGCCTCGCGCATACGTGCGCATGCCAGCAAATCCATGCACAATGGCCATCCAGGTGCCACCAAGGCAGGCAGAATGGACGCCTTCCGCGACGTTGTTCTTAAAGTCGTTGAGATCCATGTACGCGCTGTGACGGAAGTACGTGTAGGCGTCGTCATGCTTACCAATCTCAGCGGCTACGATACTGTGAATGCTCGCCGAGAGGGACGAACCGTGGCAGGTGCGGGGCTCGTAGAACTCATAATTAGCTCGTTTCACGCGCTTACTAAACTGGTCTCCTAAGACGAACATCAGAAGAACCACATCCGCCTGTTTGACTACTTGCATTCGCCAAAGATTGAGCGGATGGAGTTTTTCGCGAATATCAGTGAAATGAGGAACGGTGCCCATGTCCACCGGATCAAGGGAGAGGAAGGTGTCGTCTTGCTCATGGATGCCAAGGCGTTTATTGAAAGGGATGTATATGCGGTCAGCAGCTCGCTGCCAGGCACGCACTTCGTCCTCACGCAAAGCGAGTTGGTTGGTAAGGCGTGCCCACTGAGTAGGGTAGGTCTTGCGGAGCCAGCCATACACCGCTACGGCGTAGCGGAGATGCCATTGACAAAGCATGTTTGTGTAGCAGTTGTTGTTAACTCCGCAGGCGTATTCATCCGGGCCACACACGGCATTGATGCAAAACCGCCCGCCTTTATGAGGAACGTAGGCACCACGCCCGGCCATGTAGCGCGCCGTTTCAAACACTATCTCCGCACCGTAGTCGCGAAGAAAGGCTGCGTCATCAGTGGCATCGACATAGCGCGCAATGGCAAATGGGATCGCACTTTGCAAATGGTATTGAGCTGTGGAGGCTTCGAATACTGTGCCACACTCTTCCCCATTGATCGAATTCCATGAGTACATTGCTCCCGTGCCATCCATTTCACGTGCGCGTTGTCGCGCTTTGTCAAGGAGGTGGTAGCGGTACATGAGCAGCGACTTGGCTAAGCGTGGTTCAGTGTAAAGGAAATGGGGCAACATGTACATCTCCGTGTCCCAAAACACGTGACCGCAGTAGTGATCACCCGTGAGCCCGTTGGCGCCAATGCTGCGGTGCGGATCGTCAGGATGACTTTGACGAAGGTGGAACAGGGAGAAACGCACTGCTTGTTGGTCAGCAGGATGACCATCAATGCGGACATCGGCGCGGCGCCAGTACGCGCGCCAGAAGGCACGCTGTTCGCGCAATAGTGCTGGAAAACCATCCTGAATGTCTTGGAGGACCTGCGTTTCTGCGTGCTCCATAAGTTCGTCTGCAGGTGTCTCTACACACGTAAAGAAGCACGCATGCACTGTAAACGTGAGTGTAGTAGCTTCAGCTACGTCTGTCGTAAGACTCCAGGCCGGATCCACAATATTTTCTCCCAGGGAATGTATTAAAGCTTCTGCTGGCGCTCCGTTGACTCTGTACTTCACGGCCATGGCAAACTCCTGCTCAGATTTATTCACAGCGCATGTGGCGAGGAAACCGTCAGGAGCGATTTGATAGCGGCGGAAGCAAAGGTAGTGCTGGTCCTTCAGTGTGCTTGTGGTAGGGTGTTGATCAACTGCATAGCGTAAGCTGACGTTCGCACTACCACCTACGGGTGTAATTGTAAACTGAATTGCTGCGCTATGGCGGCGTGCCATGCTCACCAACCGGATGATTTCGATACGCACGCTGACGCCCGAGGCCCTGTCTTTCCAGAGCATGAACGTGCGGAGAACTCCGTCACGTAGATCGAGTTCACGCCGGAACGCCTGTAGTTGTGAGCTCGTCACACTGACGTGTGTGTCATTGACGTAGATGTGGACAATGCACCAATCAGGTAAATTGAGCATGGCATGTTTGCGAGTAGCAAAGCCGGGGAAATACCAGGGGTGCTCGTACGCTTCATAGCCGTAGATCCCGTTCAGGTACATACCGGGCGTTTGGAACGGGCGGAGTGCGCGGCTACGTTCTTCGAGACAGCCGCGCAAGCCGATCAAACCGTTCGAAAGGGCAAAGACGGTTTCCCAATACCGCGCGCGCAGCGGTTCCCATGCTGTCTGGATAATCTTCCACGGATCGACCGGGGCTCGCTGCGGACGCGCCGTGTCGAGCAGGGCGTCCACGTCAATCAGTGCGTAGTCTTGCACAGTGCAGGGC